>NZ_JANHJR010000004.1:0-300000 GCF_024495425.1 Haloarchaeobius litoreus
GGCACGGCCAGCAGTTCGCTTGTTCAATCAAACCTCAGGATCGTTCCACCCGAGGGAACAGGTGAGTTGCGAACCTTAATATCCCAACGCTCGGGAATCCTCGCCCTTTAGGGCGGGGAGGATGTCAGTCGCCTGGCCTCATAACGAATGCCGTGACCCAGCTCACGACCGTCGTCACCAGGAGAATCACTGTCGTCGTGAGTAACCCGTCCAACTTCGGCCGGGATTCCGGTACGCCGGAGATCAAGCGAAAGTAGTACATCGTGGTTATCACGATGGAAACTAGAAACACAGCTGTGACCATCGTGGCGTAGGGATGCTTGGAGAAGACGGGTTTCAGTTCCATCGGTCGGTAACAATCCTCACTAGTTTCAGATTGCTGCAAACGATATGAATCGTTCCCCTCGGAGTCGCCTCTCGGTCGAGTGTGAGTTCGGGCCGACGTGTCATCGTGGGAAAATCTGGAATCGTAACATCTCGGCCGACGAACTTCGATGATGGGGGACCACCTTCCCAGAGTAGCAGTGGACGTCGCGATATCGTAGCGAGTTCCCCACTACCCCGGGCGTAGATGGTGCAGGTGAACACCCACGGCAGTAGCCGACATCGCTCAGAGACCCCAAAAATAGACGATGCCGGCTGTGGTGACGAAAGTCAGGAGCAACTGTAACGGTGCACCGACGCGTGCGAAATCAGTGAATTTGTACCCGCCTGGTCCGTAGACCATGAGGTTCGTCTGGTAGCCGACGGGGGTCAGCAGCGGTGTGCTGGCGGCAAAGGTCACGGCCATGACGAACGCGAAGGGGTTGGCGCCGAGTTGACCGGCGACCTCGACCCCGATCGGCAACAGTAACACGACGCTGGCGGAGTTGCTGATCATCTCCGTGATGATCGCCGTCCCGAGGTAGAACAGCCCCAGAACCGCAATCACGGGGAGGAGAACGCTGACGGAAACGACGAGGTCGGCGATGAGGTCCGCCGTGCCCGAGGCCTCGACTGCGATACCGAGTGGGATGACGCCAGCCACCATGAATATCACCTCCCAGTCGATCGCCTCGTACGCCTCCTCGGGCGTAAGGATGCCGGTGAAGAACATCGCCGCGACGCCGGTCAGTGCACTCGTCATGAGCCCGAGGACATCGAGTGCTGCGAGTCCGAGTGCACCGCCGAGGATTCCCAGCGCGATGGGGATCTTCGACCGGTCGAAGTCCTCCCAGCCGTCCCCGCTCGCGATGGCGACGTTCGTGTCCCTCGCGATGCGGTCGAGCACCTGGTCGGGCGCCTGGACGAGGATGACGTCGCCCGCCTGTAACCGGACCTCACGGAGTCGCTGGCGGATCACCTCGTCGCCACGGCGGATCGCCAGGACTGTCACGTCGTAGTCGCGTTCGAAGTCCCCCACACCGCTGCGCCGACTCGACCACGGGCCGGGCAGTAGCACGACCTCGGTGAGTTCGATCTCCTCGTCGGGGGTTTCCTCGGCCGTCTCGTCGCCGTCCGCTTCCGTGTCTTCGCTAGACGCCTCGTCCTCGGCGAGAGAGCCGCCGTGCTCCTCGTCGGGCGACTCCAGGCCGTGACGCCGTGGCGAGAAGCCGGGCGGAAGGGGCGCGTCGTCCTCCGCGGCCGCTTCCATGACCTCCGGCAACAGCTGCACGTGGTCCTGCTCAAGGACCTCCTGGAGGGTTTCCTGGTCGGCCCTGACGGAGAGAACGTCGCCGGTCTCGATCCGCTCCGATCCGAGACCACGGGTGAGCGTCCGATTGCCACGAACGATCTGGAACACGTCGAGATCGAGGTCCCGCTCGCTCAGTTCCCCGGCCCGGGACCCGACGAGCGGCGAGTCCTCCATGACGACGACATCGGTGAGATAGTCGGTCATGCCGAACGCGTCGGTTGGCGACTCCGCCGGCTTGATCCGTGCGGGGGTGAGGTATCGACCGATGGTGAGCAGGTACACGATTCCGACGAGCAAGACGATGGCGCCCAGGTGCGTGAACTCGAGCAACCCGAACGGCTGCGCGTCGGGGCCGCCCACCTGGACCCACACCTCGCTCGCCAGGAGGTTCGTTATCGTCCCGACGACGGTGAGCATGCCGCCGAGCATCGAGGCGAACGACAGGGGTATCAGGAGCTTGGACGGCGAGGTCTTCGTCTGCCGAGCGAGGTCCATTATCGCAGGTATCAACACGGCGACGACAGAGACGTTGCTGACGACCCCGCCCGGCGGCCCGGAGAGCGTGACCGTGGCGAGCAACTGCCGGAACTCGTCGTCCCCGGCGAACGCGACCAGTTTCCGCGTGAGGATCTGGATGACCCCGGTCCGTCGGACGCCTTCGCTCAGGACGAACATCGCCAGTACGGTGAGCGTCGCTGGGTTCGAGAACCCCGAGACGCCCTGTTCCGGCGACACGCCAGTCCATTCACCGAGGAGGATGAGTGTAACCACGAGGCCGACCGCGGTGGCGTCGATCGGTACCGGCTGGGTGAAAAACAGGACGAAGACGGCGGTGATGATGGCCAGCACGACGACCACGTCGAGAGAGACTGGAAGCTGCACAGGGAGTATCTGTAGCGGCAATCCGGTGCTCAAAGAGAAGGAGGCGAGGGCAGCACTCATTTATCAGTTCTCTCTGAAGGATTGCTCGGATGGGGCCATAGAACTTGGGTTCACCACCCCTCCTCCCTCTATATGGATCCACAGCTGTCTGAGCATCCACCGAATACGTGGTTCGAGGGACAGGTGACTGGTACCAGGGCGAGAGACAACCGTCGAACTCCAATGAGTGCTGTTCACACGATGACGGGGGGAGAAGCGAGGTAGGTTACCCGACGTGACGTTGCGAGACGACGTTCGACGGGACCGTCCGTGGGTCCCAGGACGGGTCACACGGCGAGAAAAGCCAAACCGATCAGGACGACGAGACCGAGCACGATCGACACGAGCCTGCCCAGCCTGTGGGTGCCGAGAATCCAGGCTAACGCGCCTTTGACCACGGTGTTTGCGATCGCCGCGATGACGATCCCCGTCGTGGCGACCTCTGTCGAGACTGCCCCTTCGGCTGCGAGCCGACTCAACGTGATCGCCATCGCGTCGACGTCGGCGAGTCCGGAGAAGAACGCGGTCGCATACAGACCCGACGCTCCGAACCACTCGTTTGCGTATTCGGAGACGAGCAACACAGCTGCGAATATACTCCCGAATAGGAGCGCCGGCCGCAGGCGAAAAGGGTTCTTGAGCTCTTCCGGTTCGACCGTCTCGTCGGACGCAGTCCGCCAGTACAACACCCCGGCAGCAACCGCACCGACCACGGTCATCGCTCCCAGCGGCAGTGCGACGCTCGAGAGCAGGTCGGGGTTGACCACCGCAATCTCGATGAGCACTCGGGGGAACATCACGATGGAGGCGGTGACGACCGCGAATGCGCAGACGTGGTAGAGCGTCGCGTTCCGGGTCGTCTTCTCCGCCATCGAGACCGTCGTTGCCGTGGACGACACGAACCCACCGACGATCCCCGTGATGGCGATCCCTCGTTCGGGACCGAGCACTTGTCCGAGCACGTACGCCACGAATCCGAGACCAGTGACGAAGACGACCATCAACCAGATGAACCTCGGATTGAGTCCATAGAGGACGTCGAGCGAACGGTCGGGGAGCGCTGGGAGGACGACGAGGACGACGAGGATGAACTTCGCCGACGCCCGCCGTTCGCTTTCCTCGATCCGGTTGGCGAATTCGTGTATCGGATCTTTCACGGAGAGCAGTACTGTGACGGCCCCGCCGACGACAATCGCGATAATCGCACCGCGGTCGGAATGCATCGCCATCGCACCGAGGATGACTGTGACGAGGGCTGCCACGAGCGTCGTCAGGCCGATATCGCCCTCGTACCAGATTTTTCCGACGTACGCGACGGTGAGTGGTACGACGAGCGTTCCCACAGCGAGCGGGAGTGCGGACGGAAAGAACCCCTGGACGAGCGCCCCATACAGCGCGATCAGTGGAAACGTCCGGCTCCCGGCGAAGGACCCGCCCGACTCGCTCTGCTCCCGTTCCAGACCGATGAGTGCCCCGAGGCCAGCCGCGAGCAGGAGATGGAAGATGGTCTCCGCGAGCGGACCCGTGGTAGGATCGACCATTGTGTAGCCTTTCCAGCCAGTGGATTGTCAAACGATAGGGACGGGACGAGCTATTGAACGACTAGTACCCTCGTCCTGATTTTCCGTCCACCGAGGAAGGTGGACGTCCACCCACGCTGCCAGAATCATGGGCGGAACGGAACCGGTCCAACTTCGGAGGAATCAAGGGCGAGAACGGTCAACACGGGCTATCATGCCACTCGACTGGAGCGGTATCTCTCACGTCACCAAGGTCGACCCGGCGGAGCAGCTCCCGCGGGACCTCGCCATCCTCGGCGGGACGGACCTCGTCATCGTCGGCGGGTCCGACGGCGTGACACGGGAGAACTCCCTCGACGCGATCGAGCGCATCAAATCGCGATTCCCCGAGCTCCCCGTGTTCCAGGAACCGTACAGCTCGGGTCACGTCTCGACGGAGACGGTCGACTCCGCCGACTACCTCTCGGTACCCGCGGTGTACAACGGCGACCGGGAGAACTTCGTCACGAAGCACGTGGAGTTCTTCACCGAGATCGGGAACAGGCCAGATGAGGTCGTCGGCACGGGACTGCCAGTCGTCGGTGAGTTCATCGCATCACGTGGTCGGGAGGCCATCGCAGAGATATCGGAGAAGATAGTCGGCGAGGGCTACGTCATCCAGAACCTCGACTCGAAGGCCGCGTCCGTCTCGGGCGTCGAGACGACGTACAGCCCGGACGAGGTCGCCGGGGCCGCACTCGCCACCGAGTCGTTCTACGGGTTCCCCATCTTCTACATCGAGTACTCGGGAACCTACGGCGGGACAGAGGACGTCGCGGCCGCCGCGAAGTACCTCGACGAGACGGTCCTGCTCTACGGCGGCGGCATCACGAGCCAGCGACAGACGCGGGAGATCCTCGACGCCGGCGCGGACGCGGTCGTCGTCGGCGACTGCTTCCACGACGACCCGGAGCGGTTCCTCGACACGCTCCCCTGACGAGGGCGCTCACTCCCACCGCTTGCAACGAGAGGCCGTCACGTCGATTCCCGGGCTGTAGTAGCGAACCGGCCCGGTGTTGGGTGTCTCGAAGCCGTTCGCGGCGAACAGCGTGTTCGTCTGTACCTCGACGCTGGCCGGGTAGAGCGTCCACGGATCGTGGTCCACGTTCGTGTACATGATCGACCCGTCTGGGGCCTGGGTGTAGAACCGGTACCGTTCGACCATGAACCGGGCGAGGGAGTCCTCGGTGGACCGGAAGGGTTCGCCGCTCGGCCAGTACGTCGCCTCGTACTGTACGGGTCGGGCTCCGGGGTGGAGCCGTCTGCTCAGGAACCGAACCTTGCCGTCGACACCGTCCAGCGAGATGCGGGCGTAGTAGTACGGCAGGTGGTGGAAGAGGCGAGCGCCGGTCACGCCGAGGACACCCTGCGCGTCGAGACTGAAGAAGTAGACACCCGGCTCGCCGTCGCAGGTCACGTAGGTTCGAAGGTTCAGCTCTGGGAGGGGCATCCCCCATCCCTCGGGGACGCCCTTCGGACGGACGTCGACGTTCGTGAAGGGAACGACCGAGAGCCACGCGTCGCCGTCGAACGTGTCGACGTCGAGATCGTCCGGGAGGTGGGCATCGACGACGTCCGGCGCGACGGGGTAGTTGTCGAAGAGGAGGTTCCGCCAGCCCATCGCCAGTGGTAGCATATCTGCCAGTTGGGACCGTGCGTGGAAAACTCCTCTCCTAAACCGGAGAGGCCAGCACCGCCCTCCCGTGAGATACTTTTATTGGTCGACCCCCCCGAGGTGAGGCCATGACGAGGGGAGGCACACTCCGGCGGCGGGTGGTTCTCGCCGGGGTGGCGGGGACGACGGCCGGGCTCGCGGGCTGCAGCGGCGTCTTCGGCGGTGGGTCGGCGGTGTCGGTGCTCGCGGCCGGGAGCCTGAACGACGCACTCGAGAACGGCCTCCGCGAGCGGGTGGACCAGCGCGTCACCGTCGAATCCCACGGCTCCGCACGGGTCGCCCGGCTCGTCGCCGAGGGGCAGAAGGACCCGGACATCGTCGCCGTCGCGGACGTCGCGCTGTTCGAGTCGACCCTCAGACCCGACTGGTACGCCGAGTTCGCGACGAACTCGCTCGTCCTCGCCTACGACGCGGACAGTCAAGGCGGCCGCCGGGTCGCTGCTGCGGGTACGGACGGCTGGTGGCAGCCACTGCTCGACGGCGACGTCTCGCTCGGGCGGACCGACCCGGACCTGGACCCGCTCGGCTACCGGACGCTGTTCGCGCTCGAACTCGCGAACGACCACTACGACACCGAGACGGACCTCAGAGCGGCGATACCGGACCCCGCGCAGCTCTACCCGGAGACACAGCTCGTGAGCCAGTTCGAGACCGGCGCTATCGACGCCGCCTTCACCTACCGGAGCATGGCGGTCGACCGTGGCTACGCGTTCCTCGACCTGCCCGCGGCGATCGACCTCGGGGACCCGTCGCTGGCCGACCAGTACGGGTCGACGAGCTACGAGTTGCCGGACGGAACCGTCGTCAGCGGCGCTCCCATCAGCTACGCCGCGACGCTGCGACACGAGTCCGGTGCCGCCAACGCGGTTTTCGAGGCACTGATCGGCGACGGCTACCTGACGGAGTTCGGGTTCACCGTCCCCGAAGCGTACCCCCGGTACACGGGACAGCCCCCGGATGGCGTCGCGAGCTGAGACGGCACGCGGGCCAGACTGGCTCGCAGTCGCGACCGTACTCGGGGCGCTGTTGCTCTGTTACTACGTCCTGCCGGTTCTCTCGCTCGTGGCAAGCCAGCCACCGGACGTCGTGCTCTCACGGCTCGACGACCCGGACGTCGTCGGAGCGATGACGACCTCCGTGGCGGCATCGGGCGTGAGTACAGCTGTCGGGACTCTGTTCGGCGTTCCCCTCGCGTACTGGCTGGCCCGGACGGAGGGAAGGACCGAGACGTTGCTGACCGCCCTCGTCGTCCTGCCGCTGGTCCTCCCACCGATCGTCAGTGGGATGGTGCTGTTGACGGTCGTGGGACCGGACACCGTTCTGGGGGGCTTCGCCGCGACCGGTGGGCTCCCGCTCACCCGCTCGTTCGCGGGTGTCGTACTAGCACAGACCTTCGTCGCCTCGCCGTTCATCGTCGTCACGGCGAAGGCGGCGTTCGAGGGGGTCGACGACCAGCTGGAGGCCGCCTCTCGCTCGCTCGGGAAGAGTCGGGCGACAACCGTCCGACGGGTGACGCTCCCGATCGCCTGGCCGGGTGTGCTCGCCGGCGTCACCCTCGGGTTCGCCCGGGCGATGGGCGAGTTCGGCGCGACCATCATGCTGGCGTACTACCCCCGGACGATGCCGGTCCAGATCTGGGTCTCGTTCAGCACCGCGGGACTGTCCGAGGCGTTCCCGGTCGCCGTCGTCCTCCTCGGGGTGGCGGTCGTCAGCCTCGTCGTCCTGAACGCACTCGGCACCAACCCCCTCGACTGACCATGCTCGAACTCGACTCCCTCGAAACGCGCTACGGTGACTTCACGTTCGGGCCGGTGGACCTGACGGTCGGCGAGGAGGTGCTGGCGGTGCTCGGCCCGTCGGGCAGCGGGAAGACGACGCTCCTGTCGACCGTTGCGGGCATCGTCGACGCGGACGGTGGGAGCGTGACCCTCGATGGTCGCGACCTCACCGGGAGGCCACCCGAAACCCGGGGGACTGGTGTCGTGTTCCAGGACGGCGCGCTGTTCCCCCACATGACCGCTCGCGAGAACATCGCGTACGCAGCGTCCGCCACGGAGCGAGTCATGGAGCTGGCGACACTGCTCGAAATCGACGCCGTGCTGGACCGCACGCCTCGGGCACTCTCCGGCGGCGAACGACAGCGGGTCGCACTGGCCCGCACGCTCGCCGCAGACCCCGACGCCCTGTTGCTCGACGAGCCGCTCTCGAGCCTCGACGCCCCCATCAGACGACGGCTCCGCCTTGAGCTCCACGATCTGTTCGACTCGCTCGACATCCCGGTCGTCTACGTCACCCACGACCAGCGGACGGCGAGCGCCCTCGGCGACCGCATCGCGGTGTTGCACGACGGGCAGCTCGAACAGATCGGCCCGAGTTCGGCAGTGCTGGAGCGACCGGCCACGCCGTTCGTCGCCCGGTTCACCGGCAGCGAGAACGTCCTCGACGCCCGGGTCGTCGAGGCTGGGGCGGACGGGCTCCTGCTCGGCGTCGGGGCGGGGCAGCTCTCGACGACCGTCGACGGCTCGGAGGCAGGAATCGAAACCGGCGAGACAGTCACCATCAGCGTCCACCCCGCACGCTTCGAGCTCGAACGTCGCTCGGCAGGGTCGGACTGCCGTCGGGACCGCCTCCACGGCACGGTCCGTCGCCTCGTGAACGAGGGGGACCAGTACCGGGTCGTCGTCGCGACGGGCGACGGGATCCCGCATGAGAGAAGTACGGGGCGGGCTTCGACCGGCGAGGTCGAGCTGACCGCGACGGTTCCCCCGACGACGGTCGACCGCCTCGCCCTCGAAGTGGGCGACAGCGTCTCGCTGGCCGTCTCACCGAGGGACGTGCACCTCATCGAGTGAGGGAGGGCGCGCACCCGACCTGTCGGCTGTTCGAGTTCTAATTCCGCAATTCGTGCCTGCTCTAGTAAGCATTAAGTGAATTCCCGACGCCGTCCGCTTGTAGAACCGAAATCCGTCGGCCGAACTCCCATATGCCACAGGACGACACCCAGTACCGTCTGGACGACATCGACCGCCGCATCCTCTACACGCTCATGCGTGAGAGTCGGCACACGACGGCGGCAGCTATCGCCGAGACGGTCAATGTATCCGGGGCGACAGTCAGGAACCGGATCTGCAACCTCGAGGAGGCGGGTATCATCAGCGGCTACAACGCCCACATCGACTTCGAGCGCGCAGGCGGGAACCTCACCAACCTCTACCTCTGCAACGTTCCCGTCCCGGAGCGCGAAGCTCTCGCGCACCGGGCCCGCGCCATCCCCGGCGTCATCAACGTCAGGACCCTGATGACGGGACGGGAGAACCTCCACGTCGTCGCTGTCGGGGAGACGACGGGCGACCTGCAGCGGGTCGCCCGGAAGCTCTCCCAGCTCGGCATCGAGATCGAGGACGAGGACCTCGTCGAGGACGAGTTCTTCAGCCCGTACGCGCCGTTCGACCCGGACGGTGACGGCGAAGCCCGGGCCCCCGAGGACGTCATCAGCCTCACCGGCGAGGCGAACATCGTCCAGATCACGGTCGACGGGAGCGCGCCGATCGTCGGGCAGAGCCTGGAGGAGGCCAGCGCCGAGGGAATCCTCGATTCGGACACCCTCGTCATCGGCATCGAACGCGACGAGTCGGAGCTGACGCCGCACGGCGAGACGGTGGTCCAGCCGGACGACATCGTTACCGTGCTCTCCCGGAGCCCGACCGACGAGCGCACACTGGAGACGTTCCGCGGCACCGGAACGGAGGCGGTCGACGGGTGAACGGACCGACGAGCAACGAGACCGACGATACGGACAGAGGCGGACCAATGAGCAAGTCATTCACAGAATCAGTCGTCGTTCCAGTCGCGGACGAATCGGACGCACGGAGGACAGCGAGCGCCCTCGAACCGTACGAACTGGACCACGTGACGGTCCTGCACGTCGTCGAGAAGGGCGAGGGTGTCCCGGACAAGACACCCGTCGAACAGTCGGAGGAGATCGCCGAGGACGCGTTCGCGACGTTCCGGGAGACCTTCCCCGACGCCGAAGACGCCGTGACGTACCGTCGCGACGTGGTCGCGGGCATCGTCGAAGTCGCGACCGACCTGGACGCGAGTGCAATCGTGTTCCGGCCACGTGACCAGGGCCGAATCGTCCGGTTCCTCTCGGGAAATCACTCGCTCCGGCTCATCACCGAATCGCCAATCCCAGTCATCGCGCTCCCGGAGGAGGCTGAGGAATGACAGACGGCGACGAGGAGCTCGCGAAGGACCTCGGCCTGCTCTCCGCGCTGACCATCGGCGTGGGGACGATGATCGGGGCCGGTATCTTCGTCCTTCCGGGACAGGCGGCAGAAGCCGCCGGACCCGCCGTTGCCATCTCGTTCGTCGTCGGTGGCGTCATCTCGCTGTTCACCGCACTGTCTGCCTCCGAGCTCGGGACTGCGATGCCGAAGGCCGGCGGGAGCTACTACTACGTCAACCACGCACTGGGGCCGCTGTTCGGTTCCATCGCCGGCTGGGGGAACTGGATGGGACTCGCGTTCGCCAGCGCCTTCTACACCCTCGGCTTCGGCGAGTACCTGAACACGCTCATCGCACTCCCGGAACTCGCACTCGGACCCATTGCGCTCTCCTCGTTCCAGATCGGTGCCCTCATCGCCGGGACCCTGTTCATCGGCATCAACTACGTGGGCGCGAAGGAGACCGGGAGCATCCAAATCGTCATCGTCACGCTGCTCGTCGGTATCCTCACGGTGTTCTCCATCCTCGGCTTCCTCCAGGCCGACCTCTCGACGCTCCGGCCGATCTTCCCGGCGGAGACCGGCGGCGCGACCGCCATCCTCCCCGCGACTGGCCTCATCTTCGTCTCCTTCCTGGGCTTCGCGAAGATCACGACCGTCGCCGAGGAGCTGAAGAACCCCGGCCGAAACCTCCCGCTGGCGGTCGTCGGCAGCGTCGTCATCGTCACCGTGATGTACGCCATCATCATGGTCGTCCTGATGGGCGTCATCAACTGGCGCCAGCTGGGTCCGGACTTCACGTCGACGCCCGTGCTCGACGTCGCCGATATCGCGTTCGGTGCCTACGGCATCGCTGGCCTCGGTATCGGACTCCTGACGTTCGCGGGGCTGCTCGCGACCGCCTCGAGCGCGAACGCGAGCATCCTCGCATCCTCCCGCATCAACTTCGCGATGGGGCGTGACAAGCTCGTCTCGAACAAGCTCAACGCGATCCATCCGAGCTTCGCGACGCCGTACCGGAGTATCGCGGTCACGGGCGGCATCATCCTGAGCTTCGTCGTCCTCGGGAACGTCGAGGTTCTCGCGAAGGCCGGCAGCGTCCTCCACCTCATCGTGTACGGACTGCTCAACATCGCACTCATCGTGATGCGCCAGTCGGATACCCCGGAGTACGACCCCGAGTTCGAGGTGCCGATGTACCCCCTCGTTCCGATTGTCGGGGCACTCTCGTCGTTCGGTCTCATCGCGTTCATGGACCCCGAGTACATCGGGGTCGCGGTCCTGTTCGTGGTCGGTGGGCTCCTCTGGTACTTCCTCTACGCCAGAACCAAGACCCAGAAGAAGGGTATCCTCTCGCAGTACATCCTCTCGCGGTCCGAGGAGATACCAGACCCCGCCGTCTCGGCCGCCAGCAGCGTCCAGCCCGACGGCGAAGGCGCGGGGGGCGACTACCGCGTGATGGTCCCCCTCGCGAACCCGAAGACCGAGAAGGACCTCATCACGCTCGCGAGCGCCGTCGCGAAGCAGAAGGGTGGGACCGTCGACGCGGTCCACATCGTCAAGGCCCCGGACCAGACCTCGCTGGAGTACGCCGCGGAGAACCCCGACGTGTTCGAGGAGGATTACCACGGTATCCTCGACGAGGCCAAGCGCGACGCGGAGACGTTCGGTGTCGACGTGGAGACCCACACCATCCTCTCCCACCGGCTGTTCGAGCAGATATTCGACGCCGCCGAGACCCACGACGCCGACATGGTGGTCATGGGCTGGGACGGCGACACCCACGGCTCGCCGGGTCGTGTCGAGACTGCGGTCGACGAGTTGACCGAGAACCTGCCGTGTGACTTCATCGTCCTCAAGGACCGTGGCTTCGACCCGTCCGAGATCCTCGTCCCGACGGCGGGCGGACCGGACTCCGACCTCTCCGCTGAGGTCGCGAAGCTCCTACAGGCGGAGTACGGCTCGACGGTCAAGCTCCTCCACGTCACCGACGACGTGGACGCCGGGACCGAGTTCCTCGAATCCTGGTCCGAAAGTCACGGCCTCTCGGACGCGGAACTCATCGTCGAGAGCGGCGACGTCGAGACGGTCATCGAGGCGGCCGCCGCGGACAGCACGATGCTGGTGCTCGGTGCGACCGAGAAAGGGCTGCTCTCGCGACTCCTGCGTGGCTCGCTCGTGCTGGACGTCGTCGACGACGTGCCCTGCTCCGTGCTGCTGGCAGAACGCTCCCGCAAGAAGGGCTTCGTCGTGAGACTGTTCGGCGAGTAGCTCAGCTCTCGACCGCCTGGGGCTCGCCGTCGGCGTACTTCTCGCTGAACTCGCCGATGAGGTTGCCCATCTTCGCGTACCAGTCGTTGAGCATGCGCTGCATCTCCTGGGCGATCTCCTCGGCGTCGCGCGGCCGGTAGACGTGGTAGTAGCCGCCCTGGTCGTAGTTGATCTGCTCCTTCTGGAGGAAGCCCGCCGAGAGCAGGCGCTGGACCGCACGGTACGCGGTGGAGCGCTCGCGGTCGATCTCCTCGGCGATCTCGTCGACGGTGAGCGCGTCCTCCTGTTCGTTCAGCAGCCGGAAGATCTCCTTGTCGATACCCTTCAGGTCGTGGAAACACTCCAGCAGACCCTCGCAGTACATGTCCTGCCGGAGCATCTCGCTCATCGAGTTAGCCATTTGATGTACATAGGAGTTGCCCACTCAAAAGTGTTTGCAAATCCGGCACAATACTGTCGAACGTGTCGAATTCGGGCGGTTCAGTCCTGCGACGTGGCGTGGTCGGCCTCCTGTTCCGTGGCGTCCGCCGACCGCGCGGACCGCCAGTAGCCCTGGGCGTACGCGCCGAGGAACATCCCGGCGATGGCCCAGAGGATGGGGTAGTTGCCGATCCCGAGGCTGGCGTAGGCCGCGCCGGGACAGATCCCGGAGAGCCCCCACCCGACGCCGAAGATGGAGCCGCCGATCACGACGTTGCGGTCGAACGACTTCACGCGGCGTTTGTACTCGTCGCCGGTGATGGGTGCACGGCCGAGGAACGTCGTCGCCACGAAGAACGTGATGCCGGTGACGACCGCCGCTCCACCCATCACGAACAGCAGTCCGAAGTCCTGGAACTGGAGGAAGTCCAGCACGACCTCGGGTCGAGCCATCCCGCTGATGGCGAGTCCGAGCCCGAACACCAGCCCGCCGACGTAGATGGCGGGCAGGAACAGCGGGCTCCGTTCGGCTGAGCTCATGGGCTCACCCCCAGTGCCATCACGACCTGTGCCGTCCCGATAGCGAAGGCCATGAACGTCGCGACGTTCACGAGCGAGGTGTTCGACAGGGAGCCGACGCCACAGACGCCGTGCCCGGACGTACAGCCCTTGCCGAGGCGGGTTCCGACGCCGACGAGGAAGCCGCCGCCGAGGAGCCGCCACCACTGGACCTCGGTGGTCCAGATACCGGGGTCGAGCACGAGCCCCCAGATGGCCGCGCCGCTGACGATACCTGCGGTGAACACGAGCCGCCAGTCGCGTGACTGGACGTACTTGAAGCGGTTGAACCGGTCCACGTCCGAGACGTACGAGAGCGTGGACTCGAGGAACGTGCTCGCACCCGCGATGATGCCCGTCGAGAGGTAGATGATGGTTGCACCCAACCCGACGAGCAATCCACCGACGGCATACGGGAGTATGCCGCGCGGGAAGAGGTCGCCCAGTGCGAGCAACGGTGTGAGCTCGGTCATCTCGCGGTGACACCTCTCCGGCCGTCTCCGGTGTCGGTTCGCCGGACGATGCCTCCGTCGATGCCCGGTCCGTGGTCGCCGACCGCCGAGCGGTCGGTGTACCGTCCGTCTGTCATTGTCGGTTCCAACTACAGCGGTCGCACAGATAAGACTTTGCATAGTAATTCTTCTGGCGCACAATACCGGTTAGACAGACCTGCATCGAAAGCGTTCAAGTAACTGGTTACGCATACCTAACCACTGGTAGTCGTGTCCAGAACACGAACTGCTACCGACACGCTTTTTAGTGGCCCACCAGTATTGGGTGGTGAAGGCAATATCATGACGGAGTACGAAACCACCGAGACGCTCGACGTGAAAGGACAGAACTGCCCCATGCCGGTCGTCAAGACCAAGCAGAACATCGACGGCCTCGAAGCCGGTGATGTGCTCGAGGTCCTGTCGACTGACTCCGGGAGCATGAGCGACCTCGCCGGCTGGGCGGACTCGACACCCGGTGTCGAACTCGTCGACCAGGTCGAGGGCGACGGCCTCTACACGCACTACGTGCGCAAGACCGAGTGATCATGTCGACCGACACATCAAACACCGCAGAGCCCGACGGCGAGGCACCGTCACGTGCCGAGCTGGCCGCACAGGTCGAGGAGCTCGAGCACCGACTCGCCGACGTCGAGGCTGACGACGCCGACGACACCCCGAAGATGTCCATCATCGCGACGAAGGGGACCCTCGACATGGCGTACCCGCCGCTCATCCTCGCGAGCACCGCAGCCGCGTTCGGCTACGAGGTCACCGTGTTCCACACGTTCTGGGGCCTCGACATCCTGCACAAGGAGAAGTCCCAGAAACTCCAGCTGAGTTCCGTCGGCAACCCCAGCATGCCCGTCCCGAACGCCATCGGCGCGTTGCCGGGCATGGACCGCGTGACCACCCGGATGATGGAGAAGCAGATCGCGGACAACGACACCGCAACCATCCAGGAGCTCATCGACACCTCCCTCGACATGGGCGTCGAGTTCCAGGCCTGCCAGATGACCATCGACCTGATGGACTACGACGAGGACGACTTCTTCGACGGCGTCACCACCGGCGTCGGCGCCGCAACGGCCATTCAGGACATGGCCGAGGCCGACATCCAGCTCCTGGTCTGAACGACCACCGCTTTATGACACAGGATTCCCCCGACCAGCGGACGCAGCAGGCCGAGACCGACCGAGAGACAGCGGTCGACCCCATGGTGGGCGAGGGGCTGCTCGACGAGGAGATGGGTCCGAGTTCGTCGATGGCCCACCTCTACCGTGGCGAGATACACCGGATGAAGTTCTGGCGGGAGCGACTGGACCGGACGACGAACTGGGCCGTCGTCGTCATCTCCGCACTGCTGACGTGGTCGTTCTCGTCCCCGGACACCCCGCACTACGTGATACTCATCGGCATCGCGACCCTGACCGTGTTCCTCGTCGTCGAGGCGCGCCGCTACCGAGGGTACGACATCTGGCGGACTCGGGCCCGGTCGCTCCAGCAGAACGTGTTCGCGAAGGGGCTCGACCCGGATATCGAACTCACCAATCGGGACTGGCGGAGTGAGCTCGCCGAGGACTACCGCCGGCCGACGCTGAAGATCACGACGGAGGAGGCCATCGCACACCGTCTGCGCCGCATCTACCTGCCGCTGTTCGGCCTCCTGCTCGTCGCCTGGGCCGTCCGCATCACGGCGTTCGCGACGGATTCCTGGCTCGCCACCGCCAGGGTGGGCGCAGTACCTGGCTCGACCGTCGCCCTGTTCGTGGCCGTCTTCTACGCGGGCGCACTGTTCGTCGCCTTCCGACCCCGGACCTGGCACGCTCGCGGCGAGCTGCGGTTCGAGGACCTCCGGAAGTGAGACTGGGGGAGGCGACCCCCACCGACTCACGATCCGAGACGGGTCAGCGGCTCTCCCGGTTCTCAGTCCCCGAGACAGATAGCACGACGTTATCTTATCATCTCGCGTATGTTAAACCATGAGCACCACTTCAACCCGGAGATTTCCGTCCGTCCAGATACTGTTCGGGGCACTCGTCGTCGTCCTCGGAGCGTTGCTCCTGCTCGATACGACCGGCCTGTTCCCGACCACCGACCTGCTGCTGTACGCCCCGTCGCTGTTCGTCGTCGTCGGCCTCTGGGCGCTGGTCCAGAGCCGACTCCGGAACATCGTCGGTCCGGTCGTCCTCGTCACCATCGGTGCAGCCTGGCAGGCCGTCGCGCTCGACCTCGCGACCGTCGACGACGTCATCGTCTTCTGGCCGGTGCTCGTCATCGCGTTCGGCCTCTCGGTGATCCTCGGCACCTACCGCGCGAAGACCGTCCCCACCGAGGACGCGTACACGTCGATGTTCGCGGCCTTCGGTGGCGTCGAGCGACGGAACACCTCGAAGGCGTTCACCGGAGCCGACCTCACCGCACTCTTCGGTGCCGCGGAGATCGACCTGCGCGACGCCGAGATTACCGACCGGCCGGCCCGCATCAACGCAGTGGCGCTGTTCGGTGCTGCCGAGGTCATCGTTCCCCGCGACTGGAACGTCCAGATGGACGTCCTGCCCGTCCTCGGTGCTGCCGAGGACTCCCGTCGCCGCTCCGAGACCGTCAACGACGAGGTCGACCTCGTCGTCGGCGGCTTCACCGCGTTCGGTGGCATCGAAGTGAAGGACTGAGTCCACAGCACCCGGGATATTCTTCGGGCGAACCGACCGGCTACCGCCAGCTCGTCCAGCCGCCGTCGACGACGAGCGACTCGCCGGTGATGTAGCTCGCGAGGTCGCTCGCGAGGAACGTCGCCGCGCCGCCGATCTCCTCGGGCTGGCCGTACCGCCCGAGCGGGACCTGCTGGGCGAACACCGCGGCCTCCTCCTCGCTGGATTCCTGGTCGCCACCGATCTTCGTCTCGATGCCGCCCGGATGGATGGCGTTGACCCTGATGTCGTGCTCCGCGAGCGTGTGGGCGAGCGAGTACGTCAGCATCGTGAGACCGCCCTTCGAGGCCGAGTACGTCGGCCAGTTGCCGTTGCCGAACAGGCCGGCGATGCTCGAGATGTTGATGATGCTGCCCCCGTCGCCCTCGACCATGCGCTCCGCTGCGACCTGCGAGCCGAAGAACGCGCCGTAGAGGTTGATGTCCATCAACCAGCGGTACTCCTCCTCGCTGACGTCGAAGAAGTCCTCTGCACGCCAGACGCCCGCGTTGTTCACCATGATGGAGACGCCGCCGAACTCGTCGGCAGCGTCCATGGCCGCGGTGAGGTCCTCGCGGTCCGTCACGTCGCAGTGGACGAACGCCGCATCGGCGTCGGTCTCCGTCTCGATCTTCTCGTGGGTCGGAATCCCCTCCTCCTTTGGGTCCTCGCGGACGTCGGCGACGACCACCGCCTTCGCGCCGTGTTCGGCGAACGCGAGTGCGATCCCGCGTCCGATTCCGGAGCTCCCGCCCGTGATGACCGCAATCTCGTCATCGAGTAGTGACATCTGTGAACACCGGTCGTAGTTCGACTCGTGGAACAATAAAACGAGACGACAGTTACCGCACGGCGGGAGCTGGATCCCGCCGACGAACGGGCTCAGTCCGCGTCGGTGTCTACGGACCGAATCGTCAGCACCGGGACGGGCGAGGTTCGGACGATCTTCTCGGTGACGCTCCCCAGCAGATAGCGCTCCAGTCCCGTGCGACCGTGGGTTCCCATCACGACGAGGTCGACGTCGTTGTCCTCGATGTACCGACGCAGTTTCTTGTACGGTCTGCCGTAGCCGACCGCGGTCTCGACCCCGGCGACGGAGTCGTCGGCCCGGTCGGCGATGCTGTCGACGGCCTCCTCGGCAGCCTCCTCGAGCGCGTCGGTCATCAGCTCCGAACGGACGTCGAGCCCCATCGAGAACGCGTCGACGATGGAGACGACGTTGAGCCGTGAGCCGTACCGCCCGGCGACGTCGAGCCCAACGTCCGCAGCTGCCTCCGCGGCGGCACTCCCGTCGGTCGGGATCAGCACGGACTCGTACGGGTAGTGTACCGACCCGTCGGCGGTGTCGCGGACGGTCAGCACCGGCACGTCGGAGCGGCGGAGGACCTTCTCGGTGACGCTCCCCAGCAGGTAGCGCTCGACGCCGGTCCGCCCGTGGGTGCCCATCACCACGATATCGATGTCGGCGTCGGAGACGTACTCGAGGATGACCCGGTAGGGAACCCCGCTTCGGACGGCTCGTTCGACCGGGAGGTCGGCTTCCGAGACCTCCGCTCCGGCCTCGTCGACGATGGCCTCGGCGCGACTGCCGCTCTGTTCCTGTTCGGGCGCGTTCTCCGCGCTGCGCGAGTCGAGAACGCTGAGGACGTGGACGGTGGCATCGTAGTGACTCGCCAGGTCCTCCGCGTAGCCGACCGCCGACGTCGCACACTCGCTGCCGTCGGTCGGGACGAGTATCTGTTCGAACATGGGTTGACGGTTGGGTCCCACCGGACAATAATCTCGGGGATAACTCCGGAGTGCGGCCGGCCGTACCGGTGACGGCGACCCGACATGCGTGCAGCCCGTCTCAGGGCCGCCAGCCCCGAAGGAACCCCGTCGAGACACCGCCGACGGCGAGCGCGGAGCCGATGCTGAACGTCCGGACCGCGAACACAGCGGCGGCCGCGTCGGCCTGGGAGGCGACGGTGAGCAGTCCCAGAACGACCCCGAGCAGCACGTCGTAGGCACCCAGACTCGCGGGCACGGGGACGACACTGGCCGCCTGCGGGAATGGGATGACCGCGACGATGGGGAGCAGTGCCACCGGTGTCCCGATGCCACCCAGCGCCACCCAGAGGGCCCCTGCCGTGAGCAGCTGTTCGACGACGCCACCGACCGCGATGAGGGCGACCAGCCCGGGGGCGTCCCGGAACTGTCCCGCGCGCATCCAGAACCGGTCGACGGCGGCCGCCACGTCCTCGCGGTCGTACGGCTCCGCCCGGTACAGCGACGAGACGAACCTGACCGGCGGTGCGAGGAGGACGACGATACCACCGCTCAACCAGGCGTGGGTCGCACCCAGCAAGAGGCCGACGACGACGAGGACCGCGACCGCCCCACCGAGGGTGTAGAGGAGGAACGACGGGGTCGGCCCGAGCATGAGCAGCACGGCGACGAGAACCGTCGAGACGAACAGCTGCGCCCCCGACTTCACGTACTTGGCGACGCCCCGGACGCCCAGTGCCTCGCTGTAGCTCGTCTCCGTCTCGACGGCGAAGAACCGCGCCATGATGGGCTCGGAGGTCACCGGGCCAGCGGGACTGAGCGTGTCGAAGAAGTCACCGGCGAACGCGAACTGGACGCTCTTCCCCGGCGAGAGCCCACCGTTGAGCGGCCGAAGCGAGGCCCAGACGCCGATCCCGTCGGCGGCACCCTCGGCGAGGACCAGCGCGAGCACGAGGACCGCGAACAGGGGGGCGAGCGTCGCGGCCCGGCCGACGACGGTGCCGACACCGACGAACCAGAGATACGCGGCTATCGCTATCGCACCCAGCGTCGCACCGACGAGGAACCGCACGGCGGGGCGCACACCACCGTCTCAGAAGGGCATCTAGTTAAACCCGCCGTCACCCCGCGTCCGGACACTGGTTTTTTCAGGGTACGCTCCACCTCTCGGGTATGCCCGGTCTGGAAACCGCCCGGTGGACGGTGAGAACCGGATGATTCGAGCCCGGTTCCGGATGACCCTCCCGCGGGAGATCTGGATCAGCGAGGTCTCACGGGCGAACCCGCAGGCGACGTACAGACTGCTGACCGCCGCAGCCGTCCAGGGCCGCTCGCTCGAACTCGGCGAGGTCGTCGCCGACGATCCACGGCCTGCCGTCGGGTCGGTCCGGGACCACCCAGACGTGGTCGCGTTCGACCTGCTGTTCGTCGACGACGGACGGGCGCTCTCGCGGTACGAGTCGACGGAGCTGCGGCTCTACGAGTTCCTCGGTGCGTCGTCGCTCCCACCCCTGTTCCCGGTCGTCGTCGAGGACGGCCGGATGACGTTCGACGTCGCCGCCACACGGGACCAGTTCGAGGCCGTCGGGGCCGTCCTCGACGACAGCGAGTTCCAGTACGAACTCCTCTCGGTGGTCCACACCGACGAGTCGGACGACGTCCTCACCGACCGACAGCGCGAGTGCCTCAGGATCGCTCGGCAGGCCGGATACTTCGAGGTGCCACGGCGCTGTACACTCGCCGATGTGGCCGACCGGCTTGACGTCGACAAATCCACCGCCAGCGTCACGCTGCGGCGGGCGACGGAACGGGTCCTCGACCAGTTCCTCGTGGGACCCGAATGACCGTCGAGAAGGAGTCGAGTCGGTCCCCGCAGCGGGTATCAGTCGTTAGCTGTGCTGCTCGATGAGACTGCGCAGCGTGCCCTCGTCCTCGAACCCGACCATCTGCTTGACGGGGTCGCCGTCGGCGAACAGGACCATGGTCGGCACGCCCTGGACGCCGAACTGGGCGGCGAGTTGCTGGTTCGCGTCGACGTCGACCTTCGCGACGGCGGCGTCCGTGGTCTCGGCGATGGACTCGACGACGGGTTCGAGCATCTGGCAGGGGCCGCACCAGTCGGCGTAGAAGTCGACGAGGACGACGTCGTACTCGTCGATGGTCGACGTCAGCTCGTCCGTGCCGTTGACGTACACTGGCTCCGCCGGCCCGACGCCGTCGGCGCTGGCGCTGGCGCTATCGTCATCGGTCTCGTTCTGGAGTTGCTGCTTCTTCTGCTCGCGGATGTCCTCGATGGTACTATCTCCACTCATCACCGGTTGGTTGGGGCTCCTCGAACTTAGGTGTTGTGCTATTTTTGCACAATACAGTCGCGCGGTAAATCGCGCCACCCATCCACAGAATGCCGGAATGCGACGACTATCGCCGACAGCGTGGCTTATCTGCCGTATCGCTGACAGTGCCTTTGTGTACAAAACACGAAATACTATTGCGCTTCGGCACGTATTCTGCAGTATGACCCGTCACATCGCCGTACTCGACGCGTCGCTCGGTGACACGCCCGCCGAACGGAACCTGCGTCGTGAACTTGAGGCCCACGACGACGTCGAGGTCGACGTGTACAAGCTGCCCGACGGGGAGCATCCACCGACCGTCGCGAGCTCGGCGTGGAACTACGATGGCGTCGTGGTCAGCGGCTCCCAGACCTCCGTCTACGAGGACCGCGACTGGATCCACGACGCCACCGTGTGGCTGCGCAACATCCACGCGGCCGGCATCCCCGTACTCGGCATCTGCTGGGGGCATCAGTTCATCGCGCAGGCCCTGGGTGGTCGCGTGGTCGACATGGGCGAGTACGAGCTGGGCTACCGACAGGTGTTCCGTGTGGGCGACGACCCGCTGTTCGAGGGCGTCCCGGAAGCGTTCGTCAGCTTCGAGACGCACTCCGACAGGGTGGCGGAACTCCCGCCCGGGGCGAAGGTCCTCGCACGGAACGACAACGGCGTCCAGGCGTTCAGGGTCGGCAGTGCGTACGGCCTGCAGTTCCACCCGGAGTACGACCGACAGACCGCCACCTGGGTCACCGAGGGGAAGGACCTTCCCGACGAGCGGATCCAGCAGGTCCTCGACGGCATCACCGACGAGTCCGTCGCGGCGGCCGAGGCGGCGACGATGGTCTTCGAGAACTTCCTTGAACTGGCGGGGACCCACCAGCGCGTCGTGGCCCCGGCCACGGGTCCTCGATACTGACTACTCCTCCGTCTCGTCGACCGCTTCGTCCCACGAGTCCGCGCCGAAGAACTCCTGGAGAGCCATCAGCACACCGACGTACGTCCCGAAGGCGACGAGGACGACAGGGACCACGAGCGCGATGACGAGCCCGGCCACCCCGGAACCGCCGAGCACCTGAATCATCGATACCCCAGCTCACCGCGGGCGACTCCATGCACCTGTCGGACCATAGCTGCAGACAACAGTCTTTCCCCAATTAATCTTGTGATATTATCCCACTACTGTCTCGTCGGGAGCTTCCCCCAGGGGGAGTGTATCGGTGAGAAGTGAGCGCACGTCCGAGAATACTACCCTGGCCGACACCACGTACTGATGCTCGCATCATTCACATTCCTGCACAATACTGATTAGCTCCGTCCGCGTAGAGTCACCCATGCGCGCAGTACTCGCAACCGACCTGTCGGACGCCATCGAGACCGCTCTCAGCTCACGGACCTGTCTCGAATGTCTCGAACGGTACGGGATCGACCAGATCGACCTCGTCACCGTCACCAGCCCGAACGTCACCGCCGGGATGCCGGGCAGCGACATCGGCGCTCGCACCAAGCGCGGACTCGAACGACAGCGACGGATGCTCGAAGAGGAGGGGTTCGACGTCCGAACGCACGTGATGCGGGGGACGCCACACCGCCGGATCAACGGTCTCGCCGACCGGGTCAAGGCCGACCTGGTGATCGTGGGATCACGTGGTCAGAGCCCGCTCGAACAGCGGTTCATCGGAGGGACCGCGAAGAACGTGGCCCGCACCGCGAGCCGACCACTGCTCGTCCAGCGCATCCTCGAACACGGCGAGGAGGACCACGAGGTCGCCGCCGAGCACCTCTTCCAGCGCATCCTCTATGCGACCGACTTCTCCGAGAACGCCGAGCGGGCGTTCGACCAGTTCCAGCACCTCAAGCACGCGGCGAAGGAGGTGACGCTGCTCCACGTCGCGCCGCCCGAACGCCGGCCCGGAAGCGACCCCGACGCGGTGGCCGACGCGGAGGCCCGCCTCGACGAACTCGCCGCCGAACTGGGGGAGCTGGGTATCGAGACGCGGACCGTCGTTCGTGAGGGAGCCGCCGTCGAGGAGATTCTCGCCGCCGAGAAGGAGTTCGAGCCCACGACAATCCTGATGGGCTCGCGGGGCCGGAGCCGGATGCGTCGCCTGTTGCTGGGGAGCGTCTCCGAGGACGTCACTGCACGAGCACACTGCAACGTCCTGCTCGTCCCGCCGACCGGCGTGCGCTGAGTCAGAGCTCCTCGGTGATGTGCTCCCAGATAGCGCACCAGTCTTCGACCGCGACGTAGCCCTCCACCTTCGCACAGGCCCCCCAGCCGTCGCCGTTCTCGTCCGGGATGAACTCCGCACAGTTGCCACACGACTGTCCCGGCTGCCCGAGACCGTCCGCGATGGCCTCGACCGACTCCATGAGCTGTACGGCCTCCTGCGTGCGGAGGTCGTTCGGGTCGCGCTCCTCCCCACCCTGTGAGCTGGCTGTCCGGTACTGTTCCGGGACCTGCGCGGTGGGCAACTCCTCCTCGGACAGCCCCTCGGGCACGCTCGGCTCGGGGAGCTCCTCCCAGACGGTACACCAGTCCGCGCCGTCGATGTAGCCCTCGACGGCCACACACGCGCCGAACCCGTCGCCGTTCCGGTCGTGGATGTACTCGTGACAGTTCGCACAGCACCGCCCCGGCTGGTGGGCGTTGTTCTCCAGAGCCTCCTCGTACTCGGAGAACTGGACGTCCGCCTTGGGGAACAGCTCCTCGCTCCCCCGCTGTTCGCCGCCGATGGACCTCGCCGACAGGTAGACGTCAGGGACGGGTCCGTTCTCGAACTCCTCGCGGGAGACACCCTCCGGCAGCTCCTCGTCGTCGTCCTCACCGTCGTCCGTATCGTCGTCCGCATCATCGTCCGTGTCATCGTCCACTATCGTCGTCGTCTCGACGGCGGTGGTGCCGTCCGCGCCGTCCCCGTCACCGCCGAGACAACCGCTCAGGGCCCCGATGCCCGCCGTGGCGACGAGGTAGTGTCGCCGGCTCCACAGGTGGTACCCCGAACCGTCGTCCGGCCGCGAGCGTCGACCCTCCATGCGTGTCCGTCGATGGCTATCACATAAAATTATGAACTACTGATGGCTGGAAACACGGGATTACTCGCAGTCGACCTGTTCGGGTGCCGGACGGGTACCGAAAACGAGACGGAGAATCAGGAGCCTGGACGGGTCGGAGTCGCGGTCAGCCCGATCAGTCGCCGGTCAGCGCGTCCTGGCTGGCGGCGCAGTTGTTCGGGCCGAGTTCGAGCTCGAACGCCTCGTCGTCGTCGGCCGACTGCTGGCCGAGGTTCGTCGCGATGATGTCCTGGTAGTTGGCCGGGCGGGGCGGCATGTCGGCGAGGACGGTCTCGACGAAGTCCTCCTCGTCCATCGTGAGTGCGTCCATGTCCTCGCGGAGCTGGCCGATGGGTGCGGTGTAGGTGCCGTCCTCGGCGGGCTCGGCAGCGTCGCTGAAGTGAGCCCCACCGACGAGTACGTCGTCGTCCAGCGTGAGCACCTTCGTCTGCAGCGAGTCGTAGAGCTGGCGGGCCGCGTCGGGTGCCCCCTCGTCGCCCTCCTCGAGGTCCGGGCGTGCGACGCTCTCGACGAACAGGCCGTCGCCGGTGGCGAGCAGGCTGTCACCGAGCAGGTACGAGGTCATGCCGCTCGTGTGGCCGGGCGTGTGGACGGTCTCGATGGTCGCGTCGCCGACGGCGAACTCGTCGCCGTCCTCGGCGGAGACGAGCTCGTCGATGTAGGTGACGTCGCGCTGGCGCGCTGCTTCCGGGATGACGCCGGTGACGCCCTCCGCGTCGAGCGCACGGACGCCGGAGATGTGGTCGGCGTGGATGTGGGTGTCGAAGGCGTAGGTCAGCTCCGCGTCGAGCTCTGCAGCGTCGTCGAGGTAGCGGTCCGTGAAGGCCCGGAGCGGGTCGACCACGGCGGCCTCGCCGTCGGAGACGAGCAGGTAGCCGAGACAGCCACTCGATGGGCGCTGGTACTGGTAGAGCGTTCCGGGTCCGTCGTACCGGCTGACCTCGACACGCTCGTAGATCCGGGCCCAGCCGTTCATCCCCTCGTCCAGGTGGACGACGTCACGGCCGTTCTCGGCGAGCTTGCTGGCGACGTACGCGCTGGCACCGCCCTTCGCACAGAGGACGACGAGCGGCTCGCCCTCGGGAACCTGTTCGAGGATGTCCTCGTCGACCTCGTCCTCGAGGAAGTGGAAGTAGGGGACGTTGGCGATCTCGACGTTCTCATCGTCGATGTGCCACTCCTCGAAGTCCCCGTTCATGCGGGCGTCGAGGATGGTGACGTCCTCGCCGGCGTCGATCTGTGCCTTCAGTTCGCTCGGTTCGATCTCGTCGACCTCGACAGCGGGTGTCGGGAAGTCGTCTGCATCCATGTTACACTCCACGGTTGGGGACTGGAGACCTTATATCTTGTGAATACTGTGCAATACAGTGAATCTTGTTGTACAGGGAATCACGTTAAAATGCACTGAAAGGGCGGTTTAGACGCAACTACGGGAGATTCTGCCGAACGTAGAATTGCAAAATTAGAGCAATACAGGCTGTGTTCGTCAGTCGCCGGCCGGTGCCGCAGAGGTGGACTCGGAGCCCTCCTTACGCAGCTCGTAGATGGCGCTGTAGACCACCGCGCCACTCACCAGGAGTGCCGCACCGAGGATGATGATCAGGCTGACGGTGTCGAGGATGGGCATCTGGAGGACCCCACCGATCTCGCGGACTGCGACCGCGATGGCACCGAGCAGCAGCATGACACCGAAGTACACCTTGATGTCGTCCTCGTTGACGAGACTCGTCGCAGCGGCACCGAGGCGTGCACCCAGTGCACTACCGGCGAGCAGCGGGACGACGATGCTCAGGTCGACCGCACCGGACTGCGCGTAGAGGAAGCTCCCGAGACCGCCGGAGAAGACGATCTCGAACAGGTCCGTCCCGACCGCGACGGGGACCGGGACCCCGATGAGGTAGAACAGCGCGGGCATGCGGATGAACCCGCCACCCACGCCGAGGAACCCGGAGAGCAAGCCCGTCGCGAACGCGACGACGAGGATGAGCCAGAGTGAGACCCTGACCCCGCCCCGGAGCTTCATCATCGGTGGCACCCGGTAGGACTGGATCTTCTTCGCGATATCGGGGATGTCATCCCCGTCGATCTCACCATCGGCGTCGTGGTCGACACCACCGCCACCGCCTCCCTTCAGCGCCTCGCGCGTGACGAACATACCGATGCCACCGAGGAGGAAGACGTAGGCGACGCTGACGACCGTGCCAGCGAGCCCGATGTGCTGCAGGTACTCGAGCCCGAGCTTCCCGACCTCGATGCCGGCCGTCGTCCCGGCGATCATCAGGATGCCGAGCTTGTAGTCGACCTGGCCGAGGTCACGGTGTTTCAACGTCGCGATGACGGATGTCCCGAACACGAACGCCAGGCCGGAGCCGACCGCGACGTTCGGCTCGTACCCCATCACCAGCAGCGCGGGCGTGACGAGGAACGACCCGCCCATCCCGAAGAAGCCGAACAGGATGCCGATGAGCAGGCCGAACCCGGTGAACAGCGCGAGCAGGTCCACGCCCACCCCCATCAGCTCCATCATTGGTCAGAACCCCCGGCGGGCGCCGAACAGCGGCGTAGCAGTAGTTCTGCGAGCTTGCACTCCCCCGTGAGGACGCGCCGGACCGCGCCGCCGACCAGGGACTCGAGTGCCCCGTAGCCGACGTAGAGCGCGAGTGCCTCGAAGAGGACGATACCGACCAGTGCTGCTGCGAGTGCGTTACCGCTCAGAGATTCAATACCTAGCATCTCTACTCACCCATGCGACCGGTCTTGTGTGGATATTGGAATTCTGCACGGTAGGACGTAATCGAGGAGGGTAGATAACGGTTTTGGGATTACCGCACAATACTATATCGCCATAACCGACTCATACCAATGCATAAGTTACGAGTAGCTACAAGTGGCAGTGGACGTATATTTCAGGCGAGAGCGCCCCGAGCCTCCCCGCGGCGACAGTCACCCAACAGCACTACGAGTCGAGGACCGTGGCCAGCGCGTCCATCACCCTGTCGACCTTCGCCTCCTCGGCGTTGTAGCCCATGTGTCCGACCCGAAGGATATCGTCTGCCAGGTCGCCGAGACCGGGCGAGAGCACGATGTCATGCTCGGTCGCGAGCTCCTGCTGGACCGCCTTGGCCCGTCCAGGAAGGTGCAACGCGGTGACCGTCGGCGCGCTGCGCTCCGCGTCCGGGTAGAGGTCGAGGCCCAGCTCGCTCGCGCGCTCGCGACAGTGTGCAGAGACCCGGTCGTGACGCTCGTAGGCGGCTTCGAGTCCCTCGTCGAGCAGCATCGTGAGCGACTCGTCGAGTGCGGCGACGTTCGCCACCAGATGCGTGTACGGGAACATCTCGCTCGTGTCGCGCCAGGGCAACAGGTTCGTATACAGCGAGTCCGGGTCTCGCTCCGTCGCGACCTCCCACGCACGGTCGCTGACCGCGACGGTCGTCAGCCCCGGTGGGGAGCTGAACGCCTTCTGGGAGGCACCGAGGGTGATGTCGATGTGCTCGCTCGGCACCGGCGAGCCACCCAGCGAGGAGACGGCGTCGACCACCGAGAGGACGTCGTGCTCGTCGAGCAGTTCGAGCACCGGTTCGACGTCGTTGAGCGTCCCCGTCGGGGTCTCGCAGTGCACCATCGTCGCGAGCTCGTACTCGCCCGCGGCGAGTTCGGCCTCGATGCCCTCGATGTCCAGCGGCTCGGTGTACTCTGTGCTGACGAGCGTCGGGTCCCCGCCGTAGCTCTCCACGAAATCCGCGAACCCGTCGCCGTACAGCCCGTTCGAGACGCACAGCACGTCGTCACCGGGCGCGACGGTCGACGCGATGGCGGCCTCCAGCCCGAGGATTCCCTCGCCGCCCATGACGATCACGTCGTCGTCGGTATCGTAGACGCGCTGGAGCTTCTCGCAGACGTCTTCGTACAGTTCGAAGAACTCGTCCTCGACGTCCGGGTTCGGCATCGGGTCGCTCATCCGCTCGCGCACCCGCGGCGGAACCGCCGTCGGGCCGGGTGTCATCTGCATTGGTCGACGTTTCGTGCGCCGGGGCTTAGCCGTGGGGGTCCCCGAGTGTGTGATCCCGGCCGCGTACGACGGGAAGGCACAAGGGCGCACCCCACGCACGGACAGCCATGAGCAAGCTCTCGCCCGAAACCCTCGAACGATACATCTTCTCGCGCACCGGCGCACCGAACGAGGACCTCCTCGCGGGGCCCGGCTACGGGGAGGACGCAGCCGCCATCGCGATGGATGGCTCGACGATGGTCGTCAGCACCGACCCCATCTCGCTAGCTGCCGAACGGATCGGCACCCTCGGCGTCGCCATCGCGAGCAACGACGTCGCCGCCTGCGGGGGGCGACCCGAGTGGCTGGTCGCCACCATCTTCCTGCCAACGGCGGACGAGCGGCTCCTCGACCAGGTGACCGGCCAGCTCGATGCCGAGGCGCGACGGCTCGGCATCTCCATCGTCGGTGGCCACACGGAGACGCTCGCAGCGCTCGACAGACCACTACTGTCACTCACCTGTATGGGTCCTGCCGACCGCTACGTCCCGACCAGCGGCGCAGACCCCGGTGACGCGGTCCTCCTCACGAAGGGAGGCGGCATCGAGGCGACCGCCGTGCTCGCGACCGACTTCCGCGACGAACTCGAGGACGCCGGCGTCGACCCGGAGACCATCGAGAGTGCCGCGGGCTTCTTTGACGACATCAGCGTTCTCCCCGAGGCGGCAGTGCTGGCCCCGACCGCGACCGCCATGCACGACCCCACAGAGGGGGGCGTGCTCAACGGTCTCGTCGAGCTGGCCTGTGCCTCCGAGGTCCGGGTCCACCTGGACCGCGGGGATGTCCCTCTGAGAGCCGAGACGACGGTCTGCTGTGCCGCGATGGATGTCGACCCCCTCCGCGTGCTCGGGTCGGGCGCGATGCTCGCGACCATCCCCCGTGACGACGTGGCGTCGGTCCTCTCGGCACTCGAAGACGAGGACATCGAGGCGACGGTCATCGCGACAGTCGACGATGCCGCCGGCGATGGGGAGGTCGGCGTCAGCTTCGACAGCGACCACTACGTCGGCAGTGTCGACGACGACATGTACGAACTCTGGGAGTGACCACCGCCGACCAGTACCGGCCGGGGAACTGGTTCCGCCGACTCGGGGAACAGCCTCTGCCGACTGATGACGTGGCTCGCGCACGCGCGAGACCAGCACTGCGGGTACCGCTTCTCCAGGGCCTTCGTCGGGCCGTCCCCGAGTAGGGAACGCGGCTGTTGGCCCCGCCAGCCACCAGGGTTGAAAATCGAAGTTTTCGAACGGTTAATACAAGACGAATAGACAAAATTAGTTCCTTTTGGCTGTTCTTTTTTCAATAACCAGAAACCGGTTCCACAAGAGTTACTTTTTGCCTCTGGTAAGGTCAGGTATCGATGTGCGTATCCGTGCTCACGGTGGCGTCCGAGGCCTGTATCACGCTGTACACCTTACCGGTCATCGGTGTCGAACTGGGGCGGACGCAGATCACCGCTATCGGTGTCGTCCTGATCGGGCTGCTCCTCCTGGGGTCGGGGTTCTTCTCCTCCTCCGAGATCGCACTGTTCTCCCTGCCGGCCCACCAGATCGACGCGATGGTCGAGGAGGGGAAACGTGGTGCACGGGCAGTCAAGTCCCTCAAGGAGGACCCCCACCGCCTGCTCGTGACTATCCTGGTCGGGAACAACATGGTCAACATCACGATGTCCTCTATCTCGACCACCCTCGTCGGCTTCTACTTCGACGCCGGCACGGCCGTCATCGTGTCGTCGCTCGGGATCACGTCGATGGTCCTGATATTCGGCGAGAGCGCACCCAAGTCCTACGCTGTCGAGAACACGGAACTGCACGCTCGGCGCGTCGCACGAGGCCTGAAGGTCGTCGAGAAGGTGCTGTGGCCGCTCATCACCATCTTCTACTACCTGACGTCGGTGGTGAACAAGGTGACCGGCGGTAGCCCGTCCATCGAGTCGACGTACGTCACCCGCGACGAGATCCGGAACATGATCAAGACGGGCGAACGTGAGGGCATCCTCAACGAGGAGGAGCGACAGATGCTCCAGCGCACGCTGCGATTCACGGACGCCTCGGCCAAGGAGGTGATGACCCCCCGGCTCGACATGGCATCCATCACCACGGACGCGACCGTCGACGAGGCCATCAAGAAGTGCATCCAGTCCGGCCACGCCCGGCTGCCGGTCTACGAGGACTCACTCGACAACGTGGTCGGTATCTTCGACATCCGAGACCTGGAGGATTCCACCTACGACGCGGCCGGGGACTTCGAGGTCGCGGACGTAGTGAACCCGACGCTCCACGTTCCCGAGTCGAAGAACGTCGACGAGCTCCTGTCGGAGATGCGCGAGAACCGGATGCACATGGTCATCGTCATCGACGAGTTCGGAGCCACCCAGGGCCTCATCACGATGGAGGACGTCCTCGAGGAGATCGTCGGTGAGATACTGGTCGGTGGCGAGGAGCTCCCGGTCGAGTTCGTCGACGACGACACGGTCCTGGTGAATGGGTCGGTCAACATCGACGAGGTCAACGAGGCCCTCGACATCGTACTGCCGGAGGGCGAGGAGTTCGAGACCATCGCGGGCTTCATCTTCAACCGCGCCGGTCGCCTCGTCGAGCAGGGTGAGGCGTTCGACTACGAGAACGTGTCGCTGCGGGCCGAACAGGTGGAGAACACCCGCATCCAGAAGGTCCGGGTGAGCGTCGACCGCGACAGCACCGAAGAGGCCGACGACGAAGACGCAGCGCTCGGCGAGGGCGACACCGACTGACCTGCGGCATCTGCACAACTGTTTCTCTGGACGTCGACGACCCATCCGACACGCCGAGACCGTCCCGTGACGGAACCCAGGACAGCGGGAGTGGTCGATGGGGCCCGGGGGCACCTAATTCAGGACCAGTTCCCGACGTTGGAGGTGAAAACCATTAGGAAGCCAACGAACGTATCCATCCGTGTCGAGTCATGTACGATACCATACTCCTCCCGTTCGACGGCAGCGACGATGTGGCCGGAGTCCTCCATCACGCAAGCGAGATCGCACACTGGGCCGACGCCACCATCCACCTGCTCTACGTCGCCGACACGACCCGTGACAGCGTCACGGTCATCGAAGGCCGAACCGTCGACGCGCTCGAAAGCAAGGGCGAAGACATCGTCGCGGAGGGCGCGAAGACCCTGGAGACACTCGGCGTGTCGTACGAGACCGATATCGTCCAGGGGAACCCGGCTCCGACCATCGTCGACTACGCCGAACGGTACGGCCACGACCTCATCGTGATGCCGACCCACGGACGCGAGGGGCTCGCTCGGTACCTCGTCGGCAGTGTGTCCGAGAAGGTCGTCCGACTCTCCTCGGTTCCCGTTCTCTCGGTCCGCATGCAACCCGACGAGACGCTCGAATTCCCCTACGAGAACGTCCTCGTCCCGACCGACGGGAGTTCCACCGCGACGCATGCCGCCGACCATCTCGTCGACCTCGCGGCGTCGCTCGATGCGACACTCCACGTCCTCTCAGTCGTGGACGACTCCGCACTCGGACTCGACGTCCGCTCGTCGGTTTCCGGGAAGGAGAGCGAACAGGAAGCGAGCGAGGCGATCGAGACCATCGTCTCCATGGCCGAATCACGGGGAGTGACTGATATCGTCAGCCACGTCGAACACGGGCAGCCCGACGAGCGCATCCTCGACTGCATCGAATCGAACGACGTACAGCTCGTCGGGATGGGGACGACCGGACGACGTGGCACGGACCGTATCCTGCTCGGCAGTGTCGCCGAGAAGACCGTGCGCTCGGCACCGGTCCCCGTGATGACCGTCGCAGAACCGGAGTGAGACCGTCCCGCGCAGTATCTGAGAAGCCCGAGGTGCTGGCACTACTCGCTCCCTCTGTGGTTTCTGGACTCGTCGCGTTGGAGAGCCTCAGCCGTCACGTCCCCAGTACCGGGCTGACCAGTTTGATATCGCGATATGTAGTTTATATACGCTCTTCAGACCAGATATCTGCAGTTAGAACCCGCAGAGAGGGAGAATTCCGGATTCCAGACGCACATACCGGTTGAGCATGATTAGTATAGTAATCACGACCACTTTGAAGTACCCCGACGCTGTCGGTGAAGCACGAATGCTGCAACCGCCTCACGACGGCGCTTCCCCTGGGGTAGAGGCACCGAGACCGGGCCCGCAGGACGGTGGAGGGCCGGTTGATGCCTGATCGAGCGCTTTCGACGCCGCTTGACGACAGCTTCGAACGCTACCTCCAGGACAAGGGGAAAGGCCGCGGTGGCGACGGCGGGAACTACCGACGTAACGCTGCACGCGAGCTCGAGCGGTTCGCCGAGTGGGCCGCCGGCGACCGCGGCGACGACTGAACCAGGGTCATCCCCGACGACGTTGGGCGGGAGCCAACCTTCGACAATCCCGACGAAAGCGTCTTCCGGAAGTACGCCCGACATATCGGTGAAGATTTGGGGGACTCAAGTAGAACACGGTACAAACCTATTACCTTGCTCCATACGGTGGACGACGTGGAATGGGTGAGGTGCTTGTCCGTGCGTTCGGCTACACCGTCGCTGCTCGTTACTTGGATAACTCCGAGGAAATGGTGAGAGAGCGTTATTCACATATAGAGGCTGGTGAACTTGGTGATGTCGCAACTGAGGCACTAGAAGAGATTGATAGTCTCACATAAAGAGGTGCTTCCTCTGATGGGCGACATTGCTGCGTCAGCACTAGGTTTATACCGCTTGACGGATTTCCTTCCAATATGAGCCTCGAAGAGACGGTTGACTACCTCGCCGAGGAACTCGACCTCGAGCGAAGTGAACACGTTCGCGAGGTCGGACAGTCGGTCGCCGAGCTTCGCGACTGATCAGCACATTTCTCTGAAATCCCGTTCGACAAGTCCGTCCTCCAGATACGTGATGAATTCGTGTTTCGCTGGCCCTTGCTGGGCGAGCAAATCATCCCGTTCTGCACGTTGGAGGACTGCCTGAGCGAAGTTTGTACAGTGTGATTCGTACTGCTCAGCGTACTCTGAGAGGGCGTCTCGCCAGTGCATATCCAGCTCGAATTCGGCTAATCGAATTTGGATCCCATCTTTCCGTTCGACGAGATCAATATCGAGCTCCTCGAGTTTCTTGAATCGGAGATTGTTCCGGCGGACGGTGATGATGCGCTTGGAATCGACGATGTAGGGATCGACCCACTCGCGCCAGGTATCATCGTCGACGTGAGTCCGTGGCATCGAAAAATCCGAATCTACACTCTCAATACAGAATTGCAGCATCGCGATGCCGGTTCGGTGATTCGCGTTCGGAAGGGAATGCCGGAGGATCAAATTCGACATCACTTCGCCGGCGACTTCAGGGACTGATGCTCCCCACGAGACGTGATCGAGTGCTTGTTGAATCTTCTGCGGTTCGAACTCCTTGTAGAGCCGGAACTCATCCGCTTCGCGAACATCGACAGCGGCCTCAAGCAATTCCACCAGTCGGAATGCTACAACTTGCCCAGCACGAGGGAGGTCATGAATACGATCACTCAACCACTCCCTGTCGAAGTCAATATCTTGGGCAGCTTCGACCTCCGTATCGCCCTCATAGAGTACATAGACTGGTGTTTCAAAAGGGTATCCGATTAGTTTTGTCGGCTCGTCGGACTGCTCTCGTTGAGAACGAATATCTGCCAGTGCCGCCGAGCTAAATTTGAGGGAGAAATTTTCGGCTTGTGGATGATGATAGAAGACCAGCCGGGCCATTTCACTCTATCTTCGCAGGGGATCGGTAACGCAGTCCTGCTTCCTCTGTCGTGAGCTACTGACCTGACTCTACGATGTCGTGCGTACTTGTTCATCCCCCAAGGCCTCTACCGCGATTGGTAATGCGGAATCCCTCATATTAACCAACAAATCGCAAGGAGTCCACTGTTGTTGGTTAACTCTGTGAGAGATGGTGGCTGTACACGTAACACTAGAGAATACAAGTATAAATGCAGGAAAGTAAATTTGGAATGAAGGTGGAAGAACCACGATGCTACTCGAAACAGTACTGAAAATCGGTGTTTACTTGGTGGCCTGCGGCGTCGCCTGGTTACTTCACGAGTCTGCCCACTACGCTGTCCACAGTCTCTACGCAGAATCGGTCTCGTTCGGCATGAATATTCGGGGGCCATATGTCGAAGCTATCTACGAAACAAGTGCTCCCCTGCTCGCGGTTCGAGTAGCATCGGTCGCGCCGACTCTTATCTACACCCCACTCGTCGCCCTCGGCATCGCTGGTTATCTTTCGATGTATCCGCTTCCCCAGCTGGATCCGGTCGAATGGTCGCTCGTCACTGTTCCAATAATGATACTGGTCTTGCCTACTGGTACAGATATCCGAGGTTCTCTGATTGAATTGCAATAGCTACTCCTAGAACAATTCGAACTTCAAACGAAGATTACGGCTTGATATCGCAGGCGGGAACGGTCAGAATTCGGGTTCCCCTACGTCGACAACTGGGCAGTTTGGGATGTGCTGAGGATAGTCTGCAATCGGAGCAATGCACCACTCGCAACGTCAACGCTGCTCCATCGCGGCCTCTTTCGAAAGAACCTGCTGGCAGTGGACACACTGGTCCTTCTCTCGGGGCGTCCGTTGATGAAAGCGGGGACATTCGACAGGTGCTGTCGGGGTGGATTCATCTACGTCCTCTGTCTCGACCCCGTGGATACGTGCAACTTCTCGGTTGGTGTCCGCAGCGAAGACTGAAACGTATCGTGAGGCGATGTCACTGCCACGTTTCCAGCCGTGATGATCCTCAAGATGGGCTTGGTTCATTCCCTCGGAGGCCAAGTAGGAAGCACTGCTCTTACGGAAGTTGGTGAACGTAACGGGTTTATCCACACCAGCCCGCTCTGCTGCATCCTTCACAGTCGCCAAGAGAGTCTGGTACGAAGGCTCTACTGCCTCTGATAACTTACTCCAGAGAGGATCATCCCCATTGTTTCCGGGATGGTCATTGAGCCAGCGTTGAAGGAATGGGACACTCGGGACCAGTCCAATCGTTCGCTGCCCCGTCTTTCCCTGAACTGTAATCTGGTACCCGTGTGTGTAGTCGGTGATGTCACCCAGGGTCAAACTCCGGAGTTCGCCTGATCGAGGTCCTGCATCCCATGCGATTGCTATGAGTGCAGCGTCGCGATAGTTCCGGGTTGCGTCGATCATCGGGAGCACATCGTCTTCCCACGTCAGCATATCCCCTGGCTATGGCGCGGGGTCGTACGTACTCGGCGTACTTGATGGAATCCACTCCATCGACTCTGGTGGATCATTGCCATTTGCATCCGTTGCACGACGTCCGAACTGCTTCAGCGCGACCCTGTAGTCTCGATTCGTCTCTGGATTGTCGTAGTTGCGGTGAATCCAGCGGACGATCTTCTTTGCGGCTTCTTCGTCATTCAAAGCGTCCGCGAGACTGCCAGCGTGTTCCGCCATTCGGATGTTGTGCCGGAGTAGTTTCACGTGGCGCTGATCACCGACCTGGCTGGGAATCAAAAACAGTTCGTCAGAGAACTCGAGGAGCGTTTCGCGGTCTTGAGGACTTCCTCCTCGCTCCCCGTTCTTGAGCTGTTCTCGCATCTGTTCGAGTTCTCGCTCGCTATTGTTTGTCATGGATTCACTCGTCGGTGGTTCGTTCGAGTCTCTTGTCCCGAGACACACCCGCTCTGTAATAATAGATAATACATATAGTTTAATGTAGTAAGACTACAAAAAATATTGTTGTGGACTGCAGTCAGACACTCAGAATTGGAGAACTAGTGTTAGGGAAATGGAAGCTCTCGGCTATCCCGGCTTCAGTCTGCAGTCACAGCTACATCCCTGATCCAGAGTCCATGATACACGAATCTACTACCGAGATCCGGCAGCGAATCGCTGACTTCAATGAAAAAGCCAAAACACAGACCCGCGAGCACACCCGGCACACGGTCCGGCAGCTCTCCGCAAACACGGTGTCTGGGCTCATCGGCGTCTCGTTCATCCTCCTCGCCACTGGGACTGCCGCAGCACAGGAGGACGTCGGAAACGTCTACTGTGACACCGGGGTCGAAACCGGTATCGATCTCGTCTTCGGCGCTGTCGCCGGCCTTGGACTCCCCGCCACCGCCTACTACCTGAGCAAAGGTGGCCTCTCGTACATGCGGGCAGGCGGCAATCCGGAGAAGAAAAACCAAGCAAAGAACCGTCTCGTCATGTCCGCGATCGGATTTGGCATCGTTGTGCTGGCCCTCCTGTCGCCCGAACTCGTCGACAAGATTGGGAGCCAGATGGGGTTCGGCTTCTCCGACTGCGTCAAGCCGTTCTGACAGCCCTTCATCAGCCCAAATGCGATTCGAAATCCCGCTGGCGGTCGGACTGCTCACACTCACACTGGCAAGTCTGGCAGTCAGTGGGGCAGCAGGGGCTCCAGACCAACTCGAAAGCCCCGACCCGAACAACACGACAAAGCCCGCGGACGGTCCCGCGTACGGAGTCAACAACAGCACGTTTCAGCGGCTCTGGTCAGCAGACACCGACCAGCCGAACCTCACGAGAAACGCGTTCGACTCCTGGAACATTTCCCGCCCCGAGTTCTTCCGCCGGCTCGCGATGACTACCGACGTCCCCTTCGACCGGCCACCAGAAGCCGTCGAAGCCTGGAACAGCGGCGACTTGCAAGATTTCACGCCGGGGAACAACACACAGTCCGTCCATCCTGACGGTGTCACCCTCAGGAATAGCGAGTTCATCCGTGATGCGTACGTCGCGACGTACGCCGTCCAGCCCTCGACGATACTCCACCAGTCGAACGGGACGACGCACTACATCGCGCCCGAGGGTGACGTGCTCACGACCGCGGACTACCGCGTTCGAACACCCGACGACGACCCTATCGGTCCCGTCCAGCGGACCTGGGATATCAGTGAAGCCCGGATTGAGCGTGTCGTGCTCAAGACGGACAACGAGACGCAGGACGCAGGTGCGGGCCACACGACGACGCTGCACTACTCTGGGATGACTGGAAGCCCCACGTTGACTGTGCAGGCCGAGGTCGTCGTGGAGGTCGAGGAGATCATCCGGACTTGCGACGATTTCAACGGCAGCACCCGCCGGTGTGACTCCTCGTGGAACATCACCGTCGAAGAGCATTCAGACAATGTCACAGTCACGAGTCGCCGGGAGGTCCGCGTGAATGACCTCTCGGACGCAACCATCGAGCGCGTCGAGTTCGACGCCGAACCGGAGCGAACTGGTGCGATTCTGCTCCCCGAGAACATGTGGGCCCGGATGACCATTGACGAGAACGGGGGAACGGGTGTTCGGAACACCTACGTGTACTACACGGCCGGGAAGGAGAACTGGCACGAGCTGACGACATCGACGGCGATCTGGAACGAGAGTCATCGGTCGTCAGTCCGCCCGCTCCAAGTTCACGCCTTCCCACGACCGTCTGGTGCTCGCGTGACTGATGGTCTTCAGCCGAACTGGTCACAGCCACGGCTCGGAATCGACCACCGGAGCGCCACCCAGCTGTCTGCACCGACAGTCCCCGACACCTTTCACATCAACAGCGGGGAGCCCTATCCCACGACTACCCGACTCGCCGTGAGTTCAATCGAACTCGCAGCAGACGACTTCGAGCAGGTCACGGTTCACGGTATCGTTCGTTCACACTCGCGGACTGTGTCCGCAGAGACGACCAGAACAGTCCGGGCGACGAACGTCTCGGTGACTATCCTCGAGTCCAACGCGACCGAGGCAACCCTGCAGGTGCGAGTTCGTGAGAACGCGACTGGAGCCCCGGTCACAACGGGTGACGTCCAGGTCGGATCCGCCAGCGCGAGTCTCAGCGGGAGCGGCGTCGCGATCGTCACCGTCTCGAACCCACCGAATCTGGTCGAAGCGCGGTACGAGCCGGCAGCCTGGTGGAACACGACCCAGCCGTACGCTTCGTCGAGTGAGGTCGAGCAGCTCCCGCTGACGTTTCCGTCATTCGAGGACCTGATCAGCCTCGCTGTCGTGACGGTTCTGTGGTTCATCCCGGTCGGGATTCTGCTGTTCGGCGTCGATTACGCGTCAGATGGCGCGCTTCTCGGAATTCACGAAACTACCACCCATGACTGATAACACTGAATCCACAGCAGAGTCGAGCCGTATCGCCCGCCGAACACTCCTGAGTTCGCTTTCCGCTGGTGCAGTTGCACTGGCCGGCTGTTCATCGAACTCACCGTCGACGACAACCGACTCACAGCAGCCCTCTCAGACGGAACAGGGGACGCAATCGATCACGACCGGCGGGAACAGCGTCTTCGCCGACGTCCAGATCGGGACGACAGACCTGCAGGTCGAGCTCGCGGATGCGGAATCGGTGAGTCGAGTGAATCTCATCGACCCCGACGGAGAGCTTCACAGCCGGACGGGTGTGAGTACTGGAGCGACGCAGGTGTCACTCAGACTCTCCGACGACTGGGGGTTCTCGAGTGGCGGCTACACACCTGGAACGTATCGACTCGTCGCTGTCGATGGTGAAAATTCAGTCGAAGAAATCGACCTCGAGATTCGTCCGGACGTGTCGATTACGGGGATTCGGTGGGCGAAGAACCATCCCGAGATGACCTACCAGGGTGAGGACCCGCCCTCCTACTTCGCACAGGTGCTCATGGAAAATACTGGGACTGGGCCGGCGTTCGTCGAAGAACTCCAATTCGAGGACACGCCATTGGACGTAACTACCATTCGTGATGTTTCACAGCAAATACTGAGACTGGTGCCTCCCGGCGCGACTGTAGGGCAGATGACCAGCCGGGTTTTTAAAACGTATTCTGGATCTCAGTATCTGGATTGTGATGCCCATGACGAGATTACGTTCACAATATCTGCTAGTCTTCGTGTGAGCCAAGAGACCCCTTCGTACTCACGGCGAGTTCGGTACGAGACGGACGAGAACGGGTCCTGTATCCTTTCCTTGGTCGAATCCAGCGGGAATAGTGACGGAACAAGTGAAGATGGAGGAGCATAGATATGGGCTGGTTCGCAGAACAGATCAAGCAAGCCATAGAGTCTATCGTCGGAACAGTAACTGAACAGATTGGGACCTTTTTGACGAACCTGATTCAAGCCCTCATTCAGAGGATTGTTGGTGTTCCACACCCCCTGGGCGACCAATACATCGTCATAGGACAGCCAAGTAATAGCCCATGGTCAGAACTCTACTCGGATGTATATCTGACGTACATCCTCCCACTCACGTTCGCATTTCTGTTCATCGGATTTGCCTACATTGGCGTACGAAGTGGCTCAATTAGCCCATACCGGCGAAAGAAACTGCTTCGACGTGCCGCCTTAGTCTTCATGGGTGCATTCGTCTGGTTTCCGGCCGTCTCGCTGCCACTTCACTTCATCAACGATATCGGAATGGTGATTGCTCCGGTTGATGAGATGACTAGCTCGTTCGAGGGTGGGGCAAAGGCAATCACTGGTGGCGTTTTCATCACGCTGATCATCTACTTCGTGGAGAACTCAATCGTCGTCATCGCAGCACTCGTCTACGCTCTCAGGTGGCTCGGAATCATCGTATTGACGTTGACGATGCCGTTGCTCGGAGCGTTCTGGGCATTCGACGTCTGGCCGCTCAGTCCAGTTTCACGTATCGCAAAACGAGCAGCAGCGGTCTATCCCGGGCTCATCCTTGCAGGACTGCCCGCAGCAGTCCTGTTCCGAATGGGGTGGGAAATGAACTTGTTCAGTCTCGACGCCTCAACGATCGCTTTCAACGCCCTCATGGCACTGATGTTGATCCCAGGAGCTTGCATCGCGAGTATTCTCACGGTCTACTGGAGTAGCCCGATGATCCAACGGGTTGCTCGAAAGGGCGCACGTCCCACAACGCAGGCAGCGTCATCAGCGGCGTCGACGACCCGACGGTCAGCAAAGCAGGGCGCACAGGGCGCGATACAGGTACACCGCGACCTCGCACAGAATCCCCCGCTTTCGTTCTCTCGTTCGAACTCCGGGTCCAATGACTCTGGCCGACAGTCTGGCAGCACGTCAGGAAATTCGAACGCGACGCCACGCTCGGGGCGGACGATGCAACAGCAAACAGAGACACCAGCCCTCCCCGGTCGTGTTTCTACGGTCACGGAGACAGACGGCTCCTCGAAATTCGACAAAGAGGCGTTCAAACGTACACAGCGGAAGGTCTCGCGGTGGATGGACTAGTGAGCCGAGCCCCTCTCTCAAGATAACCCATGAGTACGAAATCAGATTCAGGTCAGTACAGCGCCCGACGAATCCACAAATCCCTCGGCGGGACCACAGCCTTCCTCAGAGGGTACAGCATCGCCGAACTCCTGTTGTTCCTCGGGGTAGGGTTCACCACCTTCGTCGCCGCTGCGCTCGTTCCAGCGACGCTTACAATCCCTACGTTCGGGTTCGGACTGATGCTGACGCTGCTGTTGCTTCTCCTGCACAAGGTAAAGCCGAGACACCTCTGGCTCACTGAGTGGCTTGGTGCACGCCTTTCGTGGGCGGTCAAGAACAAGTCCTACACCCACGGCGGCGAGGACACCAGCGAGGTCCGGTACATGACCCGACTGGAGCGCGTGTACCCCTTCGGCATCGAGCGGACGGATGGCGCGCTCGTCGGTGCCATGCGGGTCACGCCGGCGAACCTCTCCCTTGAGGACGACGATGCGTGGTCGAAAGCCGTCCAGTCGTTCTCCGAATTTGTCAACGCGAACATCGACTTCCCGGTGAATATCTACACAACGAGCCGGACCGTCGACCGTGACGACCTCGTCCACACGTATCGCGAACGGCTCCGCGACGGAGACGTCCAGTCCCGCCCAGTCCTGAAGCGACTGCTCCAGACGCGAATCGAGGAGAACACGGATGACAACGGCGAACCCGACTCAGAATCCACGACGGTTCGTGAGTTCTACATCATCACCGCAGTCACCGACGCCGATATCGAGGCAGACAGCCAGGCCGACGACAGCGTCGTCACGTACCTCTCCTCGCTCCCAGTCGTCGGGTCTGCGTTCGGTCGGTTCCAGACGACCGACCTCTCGGCTGAAGACCGTGACCAGCTGAAACAGTCGAAGCTGGAATCCAGACTCGCACAGATCCGACGAGGCGGGACGTCGCTGTACCGGTGTTCGGTGTCGCCGGTCGACTCGTACGAGCTGGCCCGCGTGACCAAGGAGTACTGGAGCTGCCAGCGTGAGACGTATGGAGACCTCTCGAACGCGATTGGTACGTTCCCAATCGTCTCTCACGGCATCAGCGACGGCGTTCCGTCGACGCCCAGTCCGGAAGACGTCGTGAGTACAGACAGTGAAGACTCTCCGTCACCCGTCGAGACAACAGCTGTCGATGATGAGGCTGAGTGGGAGTTCCCACTCGACGACGAAGAGACGGCTGAAGACGATGCCAAGGACGACAGTGAGTCCAAGGGGCTGTCGACGACGAAACTGTACGATAGTGTCTCGCATCGCCACCAGTCCATCGTGGCGCCGTCGACGGTCGACTGGAATCCGACCTACGCCGTCATCGACGACGAGACGTTTGTCCGGACGTTCTGGATAGACCAGTTCCCCGAGGAGCCAGTCGAGGGGATGTTCGAACGGGTGTTGCTCGAGACAGACCTGAACACGGACATCAGTATCCACCTCGACCCATTTGACAACCAGTCCGCCCAGGACATGATGGCCGACTGGATCTCGGACCTCAAGGTCAACCAGCACGACGCTGGTGGCCTCCACGCAGAGGACCTTGAGGACGACATCCAGCGAGCGAAATACATGCGAGCGCTGGTACGGGCGAACGAGGCGTCGTTCTACCGTGGCGGGGTCTTCATCCGCCTCACCGCAGAGAGCAAGGACGATCTCGACTCTCAGACCAACCGTCTGCGCTCGCTGGTGAAAGACGCTCCCTCAAACTGCACACTCAAGGTCGCGAGCCGCTGGCAGGAGAAAGGTCTCGCGACGGTATCACCCTTGGGCCGGAACGAGCTCGGTCGCGACCGGATGTCGACTATGACAAACCAGGCCGTCGGCGCGATGTTCCCGTTCAGTTCGGACTACCTGATGATGGACGACGGCATCGAGTACGGCTTCCACGGCCACAACGGTTCCCCGGTCCGCATCAACCCGTGGTCCCTCGAGACTGGCCACAGCGAACTCGTCGTCGGAATGCCGGGGGCCGGGAAGACGTTCGGCGGGACTATGCGGCACCTGCGGATGATGAAGCGTCGCAACGACACGATGCTCGTGGTTATCGACCCCGTCGGTGGCTTCCAAGGCATCGCAGACGCGCTCGACGCCAAGACCATCGCTGTGGGTGGGGATACGAAGTTGAACCCGCTGGAGATTCGCCAGACGCCCCAGCACGTAGTCGACGCCGACGATGGAATCTCACCGCTCTCGGCGAAGAAAGACGAGGTGTTCGCCGTGCTGGAGAACTTCCTCGAAGGTAGGGACATCACGCTCGGTGCCCAGACGGGCGTGCTCTCGTACGCGATCGACGAGGCGTACCGACAGGCGGGAGTCGTTGCCGGCGACGTGAGTACGCACACGCCAGCGAACTCGCCGACGATGCGGGACGTCCTCGATGTTCTCGCCGATATCTCCGACCATCCCGATGAACACAACATCGCTGCGTCGGACTCCGCTCGCGAGCGTGCCACCCAGTACGCTGACGATCTGGCGATTGCGCTCCAGCCGTTCAGCGAGGGCGGGTCATACGAGAATCTCGCGAAGAAATCAGAGGTCGACATCCTTGAGGGCGACAACAAGGTCGTCTACATCGACCTCGGACAAATCGAGGGCAGTGCATCGGGAATCGACCGCCAGACGTTCCTGATGCAGCTGTTGCTGACGACGGTGTATCAGCAGGCCAAGCGCACTGATCGGAACGTCGAACTCGCGATTGACGAAGCGCACTACCTCTTCGAGGACCGAGCCAACCTGGACTTCCTCGAAACCGCGTTCCGACACCAGCGCCATGCCGGCCTCCGGATGGTCTTGCTCTCGCAGACTGCTCAGGAGTTCTACGAGAGCGAGCAGGCCGAGAAGATTCTCGGGATGTGCCCAATCAAGGTCTTCCACAAGCTCCCCGACCTCGACGACGAGACCGCCGACAAGATCGGCCTAACCCGCGAACAACGCCAGTACATTCGAAGTGCCGACGCCGGAAAAGACGAACTCGGTTACTCCGAATCGTTGGTCCGGATCGAGGAACACGGCACCTACCCGGTTCACGTGGTGGCTGATGCGTTCGAACAGCGCGTCATCGACTACGAACCCGAAGACCAAGCGTTCATCGAGGACGCGATCACGGAGGTTCCCGACGAGTACGCTGACTTCGAGTCGTTCGTCGAGGAGCAAGCAAAGCAGAACGCGTTGACGAACCGCTACGGACTGTCACCGGAAACTGCTGACCAGCTCCTCGAGGAAGGACTCTCCGCCGACGACTTGCTGCACGCTGTCGCTGCAACCGCCCAAGAGAAGCAGGCGCGCGAGGTCGCCCCGAGAACCGACGGCGGGAGTGCTGGAGGTGAGTCCGATGGGTAAGCTCGGACTCTTCGGTGGCGACCCGCAGTACGAGGCGACCCAGCTCGATATCGACGAGCCACTGACGTGGACACGGCAGGACACCGGCGGCACACTACTCCGAATCCGCCCGTACAAGGAGAACGATGGCATCGTCGACGGTGCTGGCGTCCTCCAGTCGGTCCACGACGTGACGATGAACTGGCGGGGGAAGAACACCAGCGACCACCACTCCTTCGAGGTGTGGTTCGACCAGGGAGTGATCACGTTCTACATGCACGCCGCGACGGACGCGGCCGCGGACAAGTTCCGGCGGCGTGTGGGGAACAACTACGCCAACTCAGAGGTATTCCCAGTCGACAGCGGCCATGCGTTCCCCCAGATCGAGCCCGCCGAGTATGTCGCTGGCGCGTGGCTGTCGATGGAGAAGATGCCATACTATCCGATCCGACACCACAACGCCGAGGGGTTCGAGGTCGACCCGTATGGCGAAATCACGAGCGAGATGCTGTCTCTCGACGACAGCAAAGTCGTCACACAGGTCGTCTTCAGGCCCGCGAAGCAGTCCTGGACCGACGGCGACCGGTTCAAACACAACAGTGTCGATGAAATCGCCCACGGGCTTCGACAGGGAACCTCGGTCGGTTGGCTGAACCCGCGGGTTCGCCCGGCGAGCGCGAAGGACAAACAGGCCGCTGATACCATCGAACGACAACGCGGCCAGCAGGCGTTCCACGTCAACATCCGCGTCCTCGCTGTCTCCCGTGACCAAGATGAGGCCGGAGCCCGCGCTCGAGGCGTCGCGGGGATGTTCAGGAAGTACTACAACGCCATCACCGAGCAAGGACTCGACGATACGCCCGTCTCGCATCGTCGCAAATCAAAGCGCCAGCGCAAGCTCTCCGAGTTCGTCGAGCGAATGGCCGCCCGTGAGTGGGTCGACCGCGAGATGATCATGACCGTCGACGAGCTCGCCGGCGTCGCACACATCCCGAACGACGAGATCACGACCCCGAAGATCGACTGGCGCTACACTCAGCGCGGTGACCGCATTCCCGCTGACAGTGTCAAGTACGACGAGAGAGGCAACCCGGTCCACTCACCGACGAGAGATGACCAGGCTACCGGTCCAGATGCCGGGAGCTGGGTAGATGGGGGTGAAGACCGTGTTTAACCGTTTCTTCGGTGGGGACGATGACGACGAAGAGGATTCGTCACTGCCCGTGCCGCACGACGGTGCGGACCGTGACAGCGAACAGACCGAGTACGTCGAGGAGTCCACGACTCGTCCGTTGTACGACATTGTCGAACAGCAGTCCATCCGCGTCGGCGGCAAGGAAGTCCTGACGGAGACGGTGGATGGAGAGGTAGTTGCGGGCCCGTTCGTCCGAGAAATGTTCGAGTCAGCCGTTCACGACGACCAACCCCCGCTCTGGATTGGGTACACTGAAGACCCGCAGACGGGGTTCCGTGAAGCCCCACTCAAGTTCAGCTCGCTGTTCCGGCACATCTGGATCGCAGGGACGACTGGCTACGGGAAGTCGACATTAGAGCGCAACCAGATGGTGCAGTGGGCGTACGCCGGCTACGGCTTCATGTTCTGCGAACCGAAGGGTGTTGACTCGCGGGAGCTGCTTCGGATGCTTCCGGAGCATCGGCTCAAGGACGTCGTCTGGATCGAACCCGGGTCGACATCCCACGAGAAGACGGTCGGGATGAACTTCCTCGAACTGCCGGAGTGCGAGACACTCGAGGAACGCGAGAACGAGATCGAGAGCCGGGTCGAGAACCTGAAAGCGGTCTTCGACACTAGCGACTACTGGGGCATCAACATGGAGGCCATCACCGAGTCCATGGCTCGCGCGATGATGAAGTCCGAAAAGCAGTTCTCGATCATCGATATGTACTTCATCCTCCTGAATGCCGAACGCCGCAAGGACTTCGCAGAAGACGTCGAGGACCCATACATCAGCGAGTTCTGCAAAGAGATCGCGAAGATGGAGGACGAAGACGTGCGCCCGCTGCTCAAGCGAATCAAATCCTGGGTCGAGAACGGCGTGATTCGGCGGATCATCGCCCACCGAACCAGCACGATCGACTTCGACGACATCATCGAGAACGACCGGATCGTCATCGTCCGGACGCCCGTCGAGAACACGGACATCAAGAAGATGGTCACGCTGGGCGTGATGCGAAACCTCTGGTCTGCGGTGCAGCGTCGCTCCTACCAGCAGGATACTACGCCGGACCCGTACTTCGTGGTCTGTGACGAGTTCGACGAGATCGCCAGCGAGAATCTGGATATCGAGTCGATGCTCGCCCGTGCTCGCTCGATGCGGCTTTCGGTGACCCTGGCGTCGCAGTATCCCTCGCAGCTCGACGAGGACACGCTGAAAGCGATGCAGAACAACTGCGACAACCTCCTCACGTTCTCGGTGAACGACAGCGACGACGCCGACCTGTTGATGAAGCGGTTCCGTGACTACACCGCCGAGGACCTCATCACGACCGACCAGTTCAAGATCTGGACGAAGATCCCGCTCGCCGGCGGGCGCTACTCCGAGCCCGTACTGCTGAGGACGTTCCCGGCGTATCCGCCGCTCCGGTCGAGTGACGAGATCGACGATATTATCGAGGCGAGTCTGCAGCGATACGGGACTGATCCGCCGACGGATACGGAGATTCTTCGGAACCTCATTTATCGTGACTACGATGGCGATACCGCCCCGGAATCGCTGGCGCTCGACCGGGTGATGGCCGAGTCGATTCGCGCGGTCCAGCTCCGGCGTGGCGAACACGAGCAAAACGGCTGGGTGCCCGTTGAGGTCGTCGACGACGAAGTCCTCTCTCGACTGGAGAATGCGTCCGACTCCGAACTGGAGACGAGTATCGACGAACTCACCGAGGTCCGACGGGAGTCACCCCTCGTCGAGGTTGACCTCTCCGTCGAGAACGATGCAGTAGTCGTCCGATTGAGTGAAGACGGGCAGGATATCTCCGCGCCAGAAACGGGCAACGTGTCTGCCGCTGGCGGGAGCGAGCACGACGAGCTGCTGTTCGACATCGAGGAGTCATTGACGGGTCTCGGGTTCGCCGTCGAGCTAGTCGAACAGGACGGGAGTGAGCGCCCGGACGGAATCGCAACACATCCCGACCTGGACAGCGAGTTTGCCATTGAGGCAGAGACGACGACGCCCACCAAGCCCGCGAAAGTCCTACAAAACCTCAAGCGTGCGCAGTCGAGGGACCAGGTACCGCTGTTCGTGGTGCGACCTGATGAGGAGAAGCGGACGGCAGAGGCTGCTAGAATCGGGGACATTCTCGAAACGCCGGTGCGCGAATTAGCCGACGGGACCGAGCGGTTCTACACGATGGATGAACGACTCACCTTCGGCGGCGGCGCGAATACCAGAGGAGGTGTTACGACTGTTCGGCCCAGAACCGACGGTTCAGACCGGACCTTCTGGAATCGGACGGGCTCGAAGTATGAGCTCACGAACGGAAACCGCGTCTTCGCTCGTTTTGACGCCGAGGGTCCGATTTCGAAAGATGACCTGCCAGCGCACTTCAGCTACGACCCAGAGACGGCCCAGTACACAGTATACTCTCAGGGGCAGAATCACACCTACGAGACGAAAACAGCATTCGAGGAAGACTGGGTGGTCGTGAAACGGCCGTTCATCCCCTCCCGTGAGCTTCCGAATCCAGCGTTCGAACCTGACGACTATCACATCCTCGTCCTCCCCAGCGATGAACCGCCACTGTGGTACGAGGACGGGGACACAATCCCGGTCGCTGCCGACCTCTCAGCATTAGACGAGAGGAGCACAGGTGGGCAGGGTCAGGACTCCCACGCAGAACCAGATGAAGACATGACTACCACCACCCCTGCCGAGGGTCCGGATGAAACGGAGGCATCGGAGACGAGTCTCGAACTGGACCCGGACGATGACGGTGTCGCGGTGTTCGTCGATCGCCACATCACTGTTGATCCTGACGCCAGCGTTCCAAAGAGTGACCTCTTCGAGGCGTACTCTTCGTGGATCGACGAGTACGAGATTAGCGGGACGAACAAGGTCTGGTTCGCCCGGAAGTTATCTGACCACGTCCCGGTCGAGCCTGGACGCCAGCGCGTCGACGGCGAACGGGTCACCGTGTACGAGGGAATCGACCTCTCCGAGGAGATGAAATCGGCCAGTTCTTCCGATAACGTATCAGAATGAATACTATGGACACTGCCAGAATGAGAACTCGACTGATCGCGTTACCCTGGACAGAGAAAAGTGCAGTCTTGACTCACTCAAAGTGCGGTTTTCGACAGGCGAAGATTGCTGTCCAGGGTAAACTTCAGCAGTGGGATTTCTCTGGAACTGGCGTCCAGGGTAATAACCGCAAGACTGCGGGACTGTCCAGGGTAAAACGGTCTCAATTAACGACTAGTATAGAGGGGGGAGAACTCGTTTTCCCGAGAAAAATCGAGAAATCAGGCGACTGGCCAAAATATTCGAAATATGAGTAGTATTCAGGCTCCGTTTCGGGCGGCTCGCGAACAGGGTGGTCGAGCATGAGTGAGGGCTGTGAAACACTGGTCGATGCGGAAGCGATTCCGGAGGCATTGCGGTCGCGAGAGCAGTGGGTGTGCTGGCGGGTGAAGAAACGGGACGGGAAGGACACGAAGGTACCAGTCATCCCGGATGACGGGGGATTCGCCTCGGCAACCGACGAGGAGACCTGGCGGTCGTTCCAGACAGCTGTCGAGTATGCTTCCACCGGAGAGGCCGACGGTATCGGCTTCGTGTTCACTGAAGATGACCCATTCGTCGGCGTGGACCTGGACGACTGTCGCGACCCGGAGACAGGGGTTCCGTCAGAAGATGCCCAAGACATCGTAGTGTCGCTAGAGTCGTTCACCGAGGTGTCGCCCTCGGGGACGGGCTTTCACGTAATCATCAAGGGTGAGATCCCGGGTGAAAGAAGCCGGAAGGGGTCGGTGGAAATGTACGAGACGGCGCGGTTCTTCACGATGACTGGGGACCAGGTCGAAGCGACGCCGGCGACAGTTCAGGAGCGGTTGTCCGCACTCGCAGAGGTATACGAGGAGTACCTTACTCCGGAACCGGACACCACTCAGTCCCCGGAGCCCTCCTACGCAACCACACGAGGCGGCACAGGTGGCTCCACGACTGGCGGAACGGTGAGAGTAGAGGGTGTGGACCTCTCCGATGAAGAATTGCTTGAGCGGGCACAGAGCGCAAGCAACGGCGAGAAATTCGAGCGCCTCTGGCGTGGGTCAACCACAGGGTATGAAAGCCAGTCCGAGGCGGACATGGCGCTGTGTTGCATGCTGGCGTTCTGGACAGGCGGCGATCGGTACCGGATGGATGAGTTGTTCCGTCAGTCTGGGCTCCTCCGTGAGAAATGGGACGAAGTCCACTATGCGGATGGGTCGACGTACGGCGAGAAGACTATCGAGCGAGCGATTGCGCGCACCTCCGAGTTCTACGACCCCGATGCTGCCGACTCCGAACGGGACGACGTGACACCCGACTCTGCTGGATCGCCTGAACGACGGGGCGCTGCCTCTCGGACCGAGAGCCACCTTGCGGAGAAAAATCGTCTCCTCCGAGAGCGTGTGGAAGAACTTGAGACGTCACTTGAACGGAAACTCGAACGGATTCAGGAGCTAGAGGCGAAGCTCTCGCGACTCCAATCATGATACAATCTGGCTAGCGACCGAGTTTCCCCCACGATGCCGGGTAATCCCTCATCGTTCGATTGTCATCGAGCTGAATCAGCCGATAAGTAGCTGAGCGTATTGAGTGTCAATTATCCACTATTTCGTATACGCATTCTAATAGTCGTGCAATGATACCCCGCGCGAGTCGGTCACGAGTGAGCGGTGTCGGTGGAGACGGTCGAGACGGTCCGTCGTCGAACGTTTATAATCGAGTGACCGCAAACGTTCGTCGATTGGAAAATGAATGATTATCTCGGTCTGTCCCGACGAGACGTTGGGGCGGGCATCGCCGCCGGCGGGTCGGCGCTCCTTGCTGCCGTTCTGGTTAACCTCTGGAACTTCGCTCAGACGTTCAGGGGCCGAGGATTCGACTCCGCTAGCATAGCTGAGTATCGGCGAGGAAGTGAGATCATCTTCCTCGGGATGATTGTCACACCGGTCGTCGATCTCATCGTAGCCGACCGTTGTCTGGCGTGTGGTGATGTCGGATGAGCCGGATCCCCGCTACGGCGCTGTAGCAGGCGTCGTTACAGCAATCGGGTCGCTCTTCATGTTCGCAGTTTTGATAGGATTCATGTTCTCTCTGAGTCAGGTTTCCGCTGGCGGACTCGCTGGTGCGCTCTCCGAGTTCGTGTTCCTCACTGCCCTAATCGCTGTATTCGGGGGTATCATTACTCTCCCCGTTATCGCTACGATAGGGGCTATTGTAGGATACGGATACGAATGGTACTTGGCCCGAAGGTAGTATTCATCCCGGCCTGTCATGCGTACCTCACCAAATTCCTTGACATGTTCCGCGCGGGAACTGCCGATGAATTCGGGTTCATACGAGAAGAGACGCCGTCGACCCGGAAAGGTACATCGGATAGCGTCGGTACCTGTACTCGGAGTAATGCCCTCTTTTCCACTTATCGAGCCCTAAGTAGTTCTCTGAAGACCCTCCGCGGGACATCCTCGTGTTTGTCCCACTGCTTGATTGTCCCCAGTCGAGGCGCGATGTTGTCGAACAGTTTGGGGTACTCGTCGTCCGTCACGACAAACGTCGCAGGTGGGTGAACCTCGAGGGTTTTCAGGTATTTTGCTTCATCATCGTCCCCGAACGGAATCGGCGTCATCGTTTGCGGAAGGACTAGCGAAATCCGCATGAGCTTCGTGCCGTCTGGTTCGAATCGGGTGTCGCGGAGGGTCAGAATGCCACCACGGGTGGCCAACGCGTTGCAGTTCTTCCAGTCAGTCAGAGGCCGCCGATTCTTCTTATCAGGATCCTCATCGTATTCTTTCTGCAGCTCTTCAAATTTCCACCTGCCCGTGTACGGCTCATCGAACCAGTGCATCCCGAAGTATTTTGCCCACAACTTCGCCCGCATCTCATCGGTTATTACCCCCGTATCGTGGACACCGTGATAGACCGGTATCTCATCTAAATCGGTTAGCTCCTCGGACATTAACACCTGAATGTCTCTATTCGCGTACTGTGAGCCAAAATACGCACGTCCACGGTCGTCTGTCGACATGACCTTCGGCTCAATACGTTCGTAGAGCGGGTTGACAGCCCCGTTCATTCCAATCACCCATTATTTGCCCACGTTGTTAAATCTAATGGGGTCTGTTCTGCCCACACTTAGGATGGGGGGAGAGTCCAGAACTAATCAATATCGCTGACGAATACGGTCAGGAAATTGTCCCAGAGACCGTATTGAGGAGTGTAGCATCTAGAGCGAGCAAAACAGATGACGATCCGAACGCCGAATTATCTTTTCCAACCACTCCATATAGTCCCACAAGCCTATTCAACTATCCATGAGATGGCCGCGCCCGTCCCGTGGACAGTATGCTGGAGGCCGTCGAATTTGGCGATCCGGCACACGCTAGCTTCGGCTTCGTACCAGTAGTCGACCTCGCGGACAACTTTCTCGGCGATGTTCGCCGCCGTGTACCGGTCTGGTAGCGCCTCCACCGCCTTCGGGTCGCTGTCGGCACGCGTGTAGAACAGTCCGAGCAGCCCACTCTCCTCGCCGAACTCCGACGCGTGAAGTCGGCGAGCATCCGTCAGGAGTGTGTTCCGGTGAAACGGGCTAAACACGTGGCCGTACATGGCGGGTTCTGGGTCGCCGTTTGCCCGCCAGTAGCGGATCAACTTCGCTTCCACCGGGATTCCTGTCGGTAACACGAGGTCACACCTCCTATCGAGCTCGGGATACGCCACCTCGCGCTCAACCGATTCATACCGTTCATTCGTGCTACGGAGATGGTTGAGGATCAATTTGATTTGACGTTCCTCATCCTCCGATCCGAGTCCATCACCGTACTGTCCGTTCGTTTTGGCATCGACAGTCGGAACCACAGCCGCCATATCCTCAGTTAGCTCTTCGAGAGACGGGAGTTCGGCCATATGACCACAACATGTCTGCAAGTCATAGAACCTACGAGTCTTTCGAGATTCAACCGTGTCTACACCCACTCCTTGTAGCCTGCTGTCGAAGCGCCCCAACATGGCGATTTATGTTGCCTGCTTGCCAACTGCTGACCGATGACAGAGGAACCGCTGGAGAACGTCAGCTCCCTACGAATTCGGGCAGGGCAGGGAGCCCTCATCTTGTTTCTTCTCACGGTACGCGAGGCAGTATCATTCCCTGTCAGTCTCGGGTTCGCCCACGTAGCGACCATCGTTCTCTTGATACTTCTGCTCGCAGAGGCCTATCTCAGTCTGTCCCGTCGGTCAATCTTTCCCGATAAATATGAGCGCAGGGTGAATGAGCTCTTGATCGGGATTGCCCAGAACCCCGTCGCGTGGCCGGTGAAGGCGATAGTCAAGATAGCTGAGAAACGAAACGAGAACATCAGGCATCAGCGGACGGTGGTGGAGGCCGAGCAGTTCCTCGCCGAGATTGACGAGACCGTTGCCAACGACTTCGGCCGGGATGACTGGCTGTCCGATGCATACGATGCCGAATCGACCGCCGAGAAGATCGTCTCGAGGGCGGAACACAACGGGCCATTCGCAGTGAAGGACGTGGTCGCCCCCGAGATACTCTCCCTCCCCACCGACGACCGACTCATCGTGACCGTGCTGATCATCGTCCGCCGCCAGAGGGCGACCGATGGGGACATCTATGAACACAAGGACGCGATCTCGCAATGTTTGGAGAACTTCGACTTCACCCACCCGAGCGAGGCCGAGCTGAAGCTCCTGCACGGGTTCGACGATCTCCGCGAGATTCTCAACTCGGAGGACGACACGGGCCGCAGGGTCGCTCTGGAAACGGGCGTGGACGACCCGGAACAGGCGTACGAGGAGCTGATGGACGCCCACTACCCATTCGGGAAGTCCTACCCCGAGTACGACAAGACAACACTCCGAGAGTACAAGAAGAACATCGCGGAACTCGTGCAGGCGGAGCTGAGCGTGGGCGGGGCGCAGTCGAGGGTTCTGGAGGCCATCAGGGAGGAGCGCGAGCGGCTAAAGCAGGAGCTGGGGAGCAGAGACACGTTCCTGCTCGCACTACGGGTCATCAACTGGGACGGCTCCGTAGACGGCTACGACGACATTGACCGACCTCTCGCTAGGAAGTTCGACGACCATATCAAGATCGGTCGGACGTACACGGTCGACGACGAGGCCGAGCGAGACGAAGATGTCCGGGTGAACATGTGGCTGGTCTCCGTCGAGTCACGCTACCCCTCCGGAGACGCCTTCTACCGCTCCGAAGTTGAGCCCGTACTGCCCGACGAGATCGTCGGGTATGCGACGAGGATAGACACGCCGCTCGGCCCGGACTACGACAGGGATGAACTGTACAAGGAAGCCCAGAACCGTGAGCTGGTCGATGAGATTGTCGCGCAGGCGGACATCCTGTTCACCGGTCAGCAGGAGGAGGGGATCACCCTCCGTGCGATCGAAAACATGGTTGACAGGGACGTGAGCGCGGAGGACTTGCTGGCTGCCATCCAGCTCGACTCTATCACGGGTGCGACCGCGGAGGAGAGTCGGGTCTTCTCGGAACATCGCAGTAATATTGAGGATAGACTCGGAATCGACTCCGTCTTTGAGTGGGGCAATGTCAGCCCCGAACGGGCCGGCAAGGAGATTAACGCGCTCGTGGATATGGGCGACCGAGAGCGGTGGACAGAGTTGATGTCGTCGCTCATCGACACTGTGCGCCGATGCCGACCACCACAGCAGGTCGCCGTGTCCTGACTCGATACAGGTTTCCGCGACTTGAGTGAAAATAGTAGGTCGGTCACCTTGATGGATCGAACCGTCACCGGGCGCAGAAAAATACCCACATGCGTATTCTCTCTGAACGGTACGACGGCGCGGTGGACAAGGGGGTCATCATCTACGGGTGTCGTGAGACGTTGGATGTCCGCGCCTTTCACATCCGCTCGACATGACCCCTATTCGTCGGAGGCAGTTCTAAAACGGGAGTTATAATGGTCACCTTCCTACGTGGGCACATGAGTGTCACCGACTATCCGTGCGACCCCAATGAGTGGTCAGAGGATACAATAAGAACGTTGATAAATGAGGGTCGGCGGGAGGACTCTCATCTCGAATTCAAGAGCAGGTTTCGCGGTGCGAGATGGGAGGGCGATCGAGGAAAAGAGATTCGTAAAGAGGCGATGGCCTTCGCGAATCACGACGGTGGACACATCGTATTCGGTGTCTACGACGACGATGATGATGCTGCCGACGGCATCGGAAACGTCCAAGCGTTCGCCGCCGAGGAAAACCCACGCCGAGAGGTCTCAGACATCCTCCAGAAAATTGAGCCACAAGTTGACTACGTAGTGAATTCGTTCAACGTGGGTGGTAAGGGGATGGTGGTCGTGTACGTTGAAGAGGCACTCCGACCTCCAGTCACAACGCCCGGAGAGGGAACCTACTACCGCCATACCGAGAACTCCCTTCCCATGACCCCTGACCAGATGCGAGGAATGCTCGCTGAGTTCAGTGAAAGGGAGGCAGCGATCAGACAGCTAGAGAAGGAGTTGCAGTTCTTCTTCGATGCATGCGAACACTACGACTTCACTCCCCACGAGAGCAGAGGCCCGTACTTTGAAGCGGTAAATGTCTCGGGACTCAAGAAGGCAATCAGGGGGCGGCACGGACTGTGGCAGGATGAGACGGCGAGGAAGAAGCTGAGAGGGATCAATCCTGTGCTGACCAGTATCGAGATGTCTGCGGATGACTGGAAGCGGTTATCGAACTCCGACTCTCTCCCAACGGGCAATATTGGCCCGTTCAGTTCGAAGGATGATCGCAAAACACAAACCGAGGAATACACAGAGATTCTGGAAGAAGATGTCAGCAGGTTGTGGGAGCTGTGTCAGCAATTGGTGGAGGCCTGCGATCTTGATGTAGAGATCAGGGGCAGACCTTGACTATGATCGAGACAATACCGATCTGGCATACAACCTCTATGATGTGAGTATCAACCGAAGTTGGCACCCACATTTTGACAGCCATACTATAGGTACATTGGGCCGTCCAGAACCACGTAAAGGACTCCGCCCAGCTCTCGTCCAAGTGCCAGTACCGGCGCTGATCAAGGCTCCCGAAGAGATTATGATTCATCACCGGGGTAAACGCTAATACTAAATTAGCGGCCCCTATCAGTGCTATGCCGGCATTTAATCCGCTCGAACGAGATGGGTGAACCATGCCCGACGGCAGCGGTCCCGGTCGCGTCGAAAAGTACACCGACCGGCAGGTCGAACGCGTCCGCCGGTGTGTTCGCGAACCAAACCGGTCGGACATTCTGAAGACGATTCGACTGGGCCGCAGAGGGAACATACCGTCGCCGAAACCAACCAGTGGACGAAGCCGGGGTGGTCGAAGGCAACCATCCGAAACAATGCCCGCGACCTCCGCATCCTCGCCGGTCAACTGCAGGGTCTCGACGAGGAGGTATTCGTCCCCGACGTTGATCATACTCGGAGCCCCTCGACAGAAGAGAGCCAGCAGCTCACCATCCCGTTCTCTGTGGCAAAGCACGAGCCGGAACTTCTGATGCCGTTCGATCAGATGTCGGACGTAACCCGCGGGGCCATCACCAGCTGTCTCGACGCGTACTTCAGCTGCTTCGACGGGGACAACGATGACTGGCCGATGCGTCCGGTCGCTGACCCGACGTAGGATGACTTCGTACAGGTCCTCGACTAGCACGAACACGAGGACAGCCAACTCCGCCAGTGGAACAGCATCGGCGACGGAACGTGGGACGCGATGTGCCGCCATACTAAACAGCGGGACTACTCTGATGTCTTCGACACTGGGACGAACCCGTTCCCCGACATCTCCGACCAGCTCTTCCGGGAGGGGCAGGTCTCGGTAATTCCCACGAGCCACCTCCGGGGAGATAAGGAGTATCTCGTCGTGCTCTCGATCCGCTCGTACATCATCGAGAACAAAATCGATGACTTCGGCGTTGACCCCGCAGTCAAGCGCACGCCGATGCTCGTGGCCGTTGACGAGGCCCACAACTACTTCTCCAGCCCGTCGAACATCCGCGAGGCCTACATAGTTGGGAAGGCCCGCGAGGCCGTCAAGCAGGGCCGGAAAGACAAACTCGGGCTGCTGATGATCACGCAGAACCCGGGAGACATCGACGGTGACATCCTCAAGCAAGTCAACACCAACGTCTTCCTCCAACTGCGCAGTGAGGTCGTTGAAGACGTGTCGTCAGTCCCGCGCGGCTTTCGCAGGGACATCCCGAAGTTCGCCAAGGGACAGGCTATCGTCAAAGCTCCAGACGTTGAGGCGGTTGAGGTGGTCGGCCTCCCCTATTGTCTCACACGGCACGATAACTGAGCAACCAGACCGGGACGAATAGCTTCATTAATTTTAGTATAGTATTCACTTAGCGAGGCATGACGAACACAGGAGAGCAGGATGGACATTTGGCGAGTGGTGATTTATCCGGGGAGAAATTCGAAGGGGAGGACTTTCGACATGCAGACCTCAAGAATGCTGATTTCGAGGGTGCAACCTTTAGGATGTGCACACTGTTTGGAGCGAATCTAGAGGGCGCAAATTTTCGCAATGCTGACTTGTCTTATCAACATTCCCGTGAGTGGCTTACTCCGACATATGAAAAACTCAAAAAAGAGCATATTGAAGACGTAGTCGGGTTTCACTATCCTGTCGAGCTTTCCAATACAAACCTGGTCGGGGCAGATTTCGGTGGAGCAGATATTTCTGAGGGTTATATAAATGAGGCGGATCTTGTGGGCGCTGACTTCACTGGAGCCAAACTTCCGAAAGCCCGACTACAACATGCCGATCTCACGAACGCTGATTTCCGTTGTGCCGATCTATCCGATGCTGATTTGACGGGTTCTGATCTCAGTGGGGCAGACCTCCGCGAAGCCGATTGTAGTGAGGCAACCTTCAAAGAGGCAGACCTCTCCAATGCGAGACTGCGGGGTGCGAATTTTGAGCGGGCTACGCTAGATGATGCGAATCTCTGTAACACGAACCTCACCCGGGCCAATCTCTCACGTGCAACGATCGACGGGGCTGCTCTCGATCATGCGGTTTTTGACGACACCGACCTTCGAGACCTCAGCTTGAGGGGCGCCGATCTGTCTGGTGTTGATTTTTCGGGGTTTGACCTTTCCGGGGTAGCTCTTCGTGACTGTAATTTGGCGAGCGCGAATTTTCGACAAACGAATCTCTCGAATGCTGACCTGAGTGCTGCGACACTTTCAGAAGCAGATCTCCGCGAGGCCAACCTGCGAAATGCAGAACTTCCGGATACAGACTTGGTGGATGCAAACCTCTGGCGGGCCGACATTCAGGGGATCAACCTCAAAGGAGCGGACATGCGCGGTGCCGTCTTAGTGGGAACTCACCTAAGCGAAAGCTGGGCTGGAAAGCCCACGACTAAGGCCCGGAAACTGCTAATTGATTCATACAACATGATTGATGTGTCGGTGAAGGATATTGTTCCCCAGTACAGGGCATTGCTCAGATCGATTTTCCGTAGTCCGAAAGTCCGCAAAGTAGCCCTCATAACCGCATTCCTCTATACAACAATAGAGGGAGTCACACTCATTGCGAATCTCTATTCGGGTTCAAACTATGTCCCACTGCTGACTTCGCTTAAAGGGGAATTCGTCGAACAGTCAGTCCCCCTAGCCTTCTCGCTCACCGCCTTCGTTCTCGTTGGTCTCGCCGTCGTGACGGCCATTGAGCGAGTTTCGTATCAAGGTGACGAGGGGACAGACTACAGACCGCTTCTCGTTGGGTTCAGGGATAGCACGTATTTCGCCATCTCGGCCTCTTTATTCGGGATTGTGTTCCTTACATTCGATAATATCCTCAGCGGGCCCGGGGTGCCAGTCGGTATCGCAGTCTTTTTCGGCCTTTTTTACTTGTATTTGTTCGTGCTGACGGGGATGGTGGTCACCGCGAAGGACATTGTGGATCTAGTTTTCAGACTCACAAGCTGATAGATCAAGCCTATGGACGACAGCAGCCCGGAGTCAATGCAGTTCGTGATCGAAAATGGAAGGCTCACTGAGAGGCCCCAACCAGCGGCCAATTAACGGACGAACACGCCGGCGATCGTACCCAGCCGGCGACGAGTCCGAGTTCTCGGTCGAGGTTGAAATTTCATAACGTTGGCCACGGCCGGAGAGATCATGAACGGGATCACGCGTCCGTCGACGCACTCGTGGAGTGTGCCCGCATCGAGCTCACGCATGAGGCCGTGGGTGCCGTCTTCGTCTCCCGACAGGTCGGGCGGCCGATGCAGACGCAGTACGTCGCCCGAGACGACGACGGTTAGCAGTTCCAGAAGCGGCACTTCGACGACCGGCTGGGCTGGCACGAGACTACCATCCCTCGACGAACCGTTCGCGACGAGCTCATCACCCGGCCCGCGCTGTCGCCCTCGACGTAAACGGAGCAGGCAGGTGAAAGAGCAGCCAGCAGGCCAGACACGTTCGTCGTGAAGCCAGTTCGAGAGCTCCAAACGCGGTAGCGGCTGGGATTAACCAACATTCCGTGCCGATACCGACACAGTGTTGGTTAACGCTAGGGCTGGATCCACTCCCTCGCCCCCACCCACCGCCCAATTCCTCGAGTCAATGAATCCTAGCGATCAGTCGGCTCGAACGGCGGTCGCGACGGGTTTTATAGGGCCGCTGTTAGTCGAAAGCGAGTATGGTCGTCGTCAAGGAGGTCACCAAACTGAGCGAGCGCCGCACCCAGACCTCGTCCGAGGCGTTTCCGGACGATGCACTGTCGTCGATTCGGTCGGCCGTCGAGGCCGTCCCGGCAAGCGTCTTCGACGGGTCGACGAAACACACGGAGGTCGCTGGGCTCGATGCCGAAATCGCCGACGGGCTCTCACAGTACGAGTACGAGGGGGATGCTGCCGGCGGCTACAACCCGAACTGCAAGCTCTGGTCGCATCAGGGGTTCAACTACAGCGTCGACCTCTACGACGCCGACGCCCGCATCGCCATCGAGGTCGAGAAGAGCGAACGGAAGAACGTCAGCGACGACCTCCTCAAGTTCCAGAAGGGGTACCGCACCCAGAAGGACGGCCGGTCGAAGATCGAGTTCGGCTGTCTGGTGGTGCCGGTGAACTATCTCGGGCGACATAACCTCTACCAGCACAGCCTGACCAAGCTCGACTTCATGAAGGGCGTCCTGTTCATCGACGACGTCGCCGTCATCGGCTATCGCGACCCGCGACCTGACTGACGCTGTTCGCTCTGGCTGTTTGTCGGCGCCGGGAGGCGGTCAGCGCGCGATAGTGTACGCGGCGTAATCCAAACATGCCTGGTCCCGACCCTCACGACGACACGATTGCCGACTACGAACAGTTCGAGCGACGCTGCTCACCCAAAGCCACGACGCCCCCGGCGTCCACACGGTGGACGTCTACGTCCTCTGAGCCAAATTATTGTTCAGATTCGGACATCTCTTTAACGTCGTTCCAAACCTCCCCTAATTCATCTTCTATATGTCCTTTTGCGGCACCTTCGATCCACTCATCCAACGGCATCTCACCTCCACCATGCTGGTGAGCAAACTGGACGGTATCGCCGGCCTCGTTGATGCTTACGAACTCGAACCGGAACCAGTCTCCGCTGGAAATTAGCTCACCGTCGTGGTAGTAGTCACAAGCATTCTGCAGTGTCCCTTCGCGAACACGAATTTTCCAGTCTACCTGACGGGTGTCGAGCACCCCACGCACTACACTAATCACGCCACCAACCCGATTGGGGTCGGGAATACGATAATGGTCTGTGTGCATTTCGTTCCGAATCTTCTGGTACGTTGGTTCTCGCATCACGAATTGGTTGTAAACCGGGGGGAGAATAGGGATTTTTGCACCAACCCCCGCGTGCGAGCGTGAAAAGAGGCAAGTGAGTACTACCCAATCGTTCCGTATCGATGGAGAACCGAGCCCAAGCCTTCTGGAACGAAACCAAGCTCACCCAGGGAAATGACTTTGCTGTCTCAGGAGGTCTCTGTTGGCAATTGCCTGACTCAGATGCTCCAGTGTTATCTGTGTCCGGTGGGCCAAGTGGGTTCAGTTCCGTCCTGGCTCAACCAATTGGGACAAACCGAACCATCGCACTCACAATCAAGGAGTCGCCCGAGCCAGGAATCTATACGTTCACACCGGCAACTGCTGACGACGAACTCGAGATCCGACTTGAGTTTGCGGAGGAACCGTTTCCCGAACCGCAGATGCACACTCTTAATTTGAGTTCCGAACTCCGCGGTGTCGAGGTTGGCGACGACATCGTGGTGGGTCTTCGAAAAGATGGAGTCGAACAGCCGGCCGTCAAAGAGATTCAAGGAACAGCGATTGCAGTAGTGGATTCGAGTGGGGCTGTTCCCAATCCGTCCCAGCCATTCATCGACTACTCAGAATCCCCGGTCGTTTCTGTGTTGATTGACTTCTCTGGCCAAGCTAGTGTGGAGAGAAACAATCTCAAAATCCTCCCCTTGATTTCACACAGGCTCAATCCACCCAGCGGTCCCCAGGGGACCGTCGACGTATTCGGTACCTCGAAGCCATTCAGCATCCAGTGGGAAGGCAAAAGCGATACCCCAGCACTCTCAGTCGAATACGTCAGAGTCGATCCACAGGCCGCTGAATCATGGACAGTGAGGAATGAATCACTTCCCGAAATTCATTTCTCGCCGCTCACTGAGCTCAGTCTTCCACAGCGGGTCAAGCAGCTCAAGTCAGCAATCGACCAAGCTTCGGAGCTCTCCCTTTCTGAGGACGTTCTGCGCAAGTTGGCATCTGCTGTGGATGGCGAAGTCCCCCCTGTGGAAGTTACGGTACGGTATGAGTCTTCAAAGAGTGACCAGATACTAACGAAAACTGGAACCCTTGAGTCAGTTGCCTCCTTCTATTACGCAGATCGGAATCGGGCATGTCACCAGATCCGGTTCGTTGACAAAAAATTACACTATCTCTTGCTTGATTCACACGCCGACGCAGCGTCACCAGTCGGTCTGTACAGTAAGTCCTACGCCCGACACTGGGACACTGATTTGGGTGGCGTGCGAAGCATCGAAATCTCCTGATTGACATCCTCATCAGCTGAACCTTCCGCGACTTCCACCCCGGCGCCTAGGCCCAAACCGTGGGAGAGGGCGATCAGGTTTCTTACCCGGCCTGTGTCCACTGTGCCTTCCAGGCGGAGACGGATCCCGATGCAATCCTCGGAACACACACCTTCGAAGACGTCCTGTTCACTGTCGACACGGAGACGCCCCAGATCGCGCTCCCCGAATCCGTCGAGTCGCAGGTTGGAACACAGAGCAAGCCCTTCATGGCGGCCGCATTCTTCCACTTCAAGGCGACAGACTGACTCGACCGCCACCGCGCCTACCATGCCGTTTAGGAGGCGGATGCGTTCACCGTCGCCTTCGAGGCCGACTACGAATCGGGCAACCTGACTATCACTGTCGAACGAGTTGAGGAGGCCTGAGACCCATTGGCGCGAGAGAGGGGTTTTTGGAGCGCCGGCGATGGCTGCCGGCGCAGCAGGCGAGAGCAATGACTCCCTGTGTGTCAGTGTTTCGGGGTTATCGAGATGCACATAGTGGTTTCGCTCTGATAGAGGCATCGGCACACTAGCCACCGGAAGGTCCACGAGCGAGAGATTTATGCTGTCTGCAATACAGTTCGTGAACGTGACCGAGACATTCGTCAACGCACTCCGAGAGGAGTTCCGGCCCCGGACCGTCGCTGCCGTCCTGGCCGTTCTCGTGGCGCTCGCCGTGGTCGGCGACGACCTCTGGCAGGTCGCGTATCTCGGTGCGCTGGCGGCACTCGCGGGCGTGCTGAGCGCCGCGATGGAAGCCAAGATCCTCGACCGACGTCTGGTCTGGATCGCCGTTGGATGCGTTCTCGGGGTTGGCGGCGCAGTCCTTTGGCTCTCCGGCGAGGGCAACATCGCCGGACGTGTCCTCGCTGCCGTCGCGCTTCTTGCCGGTCCCTGGCTGGCTCTCGATAGCGCGGTCGCCCGCTGGACGGGGATCGACACGGCCGCCGACCGCCCCGATCTCGGGCTCGAGGACGCGGACGCCGGTGAGGCCATGTTGACGATTCAGGTGACGCGACTCGTCCACGAGGAACTCCGTGCAGCGGACCACCCCCTGACGGTCGGCGAGCTCGCGGAACGGACCGACATCGGGGAACGCCGCGTCCAGACCGCCATCAAGTTCCTGGAACACGACGCTCGGGCGACTGCCACCGATGGCGGATACGTCCGCGACGACACCTACGCCGGCAAACGAGGTGAGGTCCGCCGGCTTGGTCGCCGACTGACCAGGCCCGTCCGCCTGCTCGCTGCTGCCCAGTGAGTCCTAGCCGTACCAACCAACGATTGTGAATCGCTACGAACTGATCGCGCTCAATTTCCTCGACTAGATAGTGCCGTCAGACTCGTCTGCTTCCGCAGCCGTAACATCCAGCAAGACGTCTTCGAGTGTGCTGTCGTCCCCGGGTTCCAGGCGGTCTTTCAAATCTGCTGGCGGTCCCTCTGCAACGAGCTGGCCGTCGTAGAGTATCCCGACATCGGTAGCGATTTCCTCGACGACAGGGAATTCGAACAGAGCGCGGGCCTGCATTCGAAGCTGCCCAAGCCCAGTGCTTTCTGGAGGATACACAGAGCCGAGATTTTGGAAAGTCAACAATCTCAATCGTGGAAAGTCACGCCTTCGAGCTGACCCCAGAGCGCTCCAGCGCCTCAGTGAACGACTCGAATCGGCGATAGTAGGTCGCTGGTGCCGGCAGATCGTCGAATTCATTCAGATCGTCGATATTTGGTGTGCGCTCAACTCTCTCTGTGAGCGTTCGGAGTGCATCAAGTAGATCCGAGTCGGTATATTGTGGGGATCGCTTGAATTCTGTCTCGATACCTGCAGCCGCTAGCGCAGCAGCCCATGTTCCGAACCGATCCCTGAACACGCTCGGAGATGGAGACCCGTCGTCTGCTCCGACATCAGCCATCCGTGGCGGTCGATCGAGGTCTGCAGCTATCGACCGGAGTTCGCTGATGAGTTCCTCGTCCGAATACTCTCGTGGGTTACCGACTGGTGTTGCGGAGAATCCAGCTTCCTTGAGAGCGGCGTTCCAGGAACCGAAGACGTGGTCGTACGTTCTTGGTGCGGCCATGTCCGCCTCGTGTGCGACATCGACCGCCTTCGGTTTCCGTCCGAGTGAGTCGGCGAACTCGTTCAGGTCGTCCAGAAGCCGGTCCGCAGTCCACTTCTGTGTCGGACGTACCGGTGTCTCGTAACCAGCTGCCTCGAGGGCAGCCTCCCAGCTCTCGAACCGGTCGTGAACCACGGACAGTGACGGATAGACCGCGTTCTGCTGGAGGTCGACCGTCACTGGTGGGTCATCGGGGACGTCTCCGAGCGCAGCCAATGCTGCCTCGATGTCCACTTTCGTCCAGTAGCTCGGCGGGCCATTCGGGGTGAACCCCGCCTTCCACAGTGCTCGATACCACGACCCGAACTCGTCCTGAAATTCGACGAGCGATGGAAACTCGTCTCTCGCCATCGCGTCTGCTAGCGTGGGCGTCCGTTCGAGTTCCTCCCCGAGGTCGGCGATTTCATCCAGTAGATGCTGTTTCTGGCTCACTGTCTCTCCCCTGCCTGTTTATTCAACGACAGTCCTTACTGGAAGGAGTTCTGGTTTCCGAACGTGTTTCGTTAACCAACAAAGTGGAATTGTTGGTTAACAATCTCTCAATCGTCCCTGACTCTCTCCCCCTCCTTTCGATTCGGGGCAAGGGTACGCTTTTCTCACTCCAGCGGAATCCACGCTGTATGCGCGTTTCACGCGGCAGGCTAGTTCTCGTCGTCGTCCTTTTCGTCAGTCTCGCTGGCTGTGCGGCCCTCACTGATTCAGCCACCACGAACGGAGACGGCCCCGTCGACAGCCCAACCACACCCGAGAGTGGAGAGAACGCAGTAGCGGCGAACGGCACGCTGGAGGTCCACTTCATCAACGTCGGGCAATCAGCCAGCACTCTGCTGATCACGCCGACCGGAGAGACCCTGCTCATCGATAGCGGGGACTGGCCGGAAGAAGGCGAGTACGTGGTCAACTACCTGCAGGAGATCGGCGTTGACCGCATTGACCATCTCGTGACTTCGCACGCCGACGCGGACCATATCGGCGGCCACGCAGCGGTCATCGAGTACTTCGAGACGGAGGGCGAGGGTGTCGGGGCCGTCTACGATCCCGGTCTCGCGTCGAGTTCGGAAACCTACAGCCGTTATCTGGACGCCGTCGAGGAGTACGAGGTGCCCCTCTACCAGACTCGCGAAGGCGCACAGATGCCTGTGGATGGCGTCGACGTCTCGGTGCTCGGTCCACCACAGGATCTCCTCGCGAACGGACAGCGCAATGAGAACAGCCTCGTACTCCGTGTGACCCACGGCGAAACGAGCTTCCTCTTCACCGGTGATGCCGAAGTCGAGGGTGAGGAAGCACTCGTCGACGAATTCGGTAGCGAACTCGATTCGACCGTGTTCAAAGCCGGCCACCACGGCAGTCGCTCCAGCTCCCGGTCGAGTCTCCTCGACGCCGTCCAGCCACAGGTCGTCGTGGTCACTAGTGCGTACGACTCCCAGTACGGCCATCCGCACGAGGAGACGCTCCAGCGCTTCGCCAGCCGGTCGATTCCGACCTACTGGACTGCAACCCACGGGAACGTCGTGGTCTACAGCAACGGGAGCGCGGTCAGTATCGCGACCCAGAACGAAGCGCCGACGGACCCGACGTCGCTCCGCTCCGGAGGCCCCGTCGAACCAGGGACCTACAGCGAGGCGGTCGTCCGAGAGACGATTGTGGGGACTGGCTCGGTTGCTCCCGCGACCGATGTGGCCACCGACGGTGGCGGTGAGCTCTCGCTCGTGGACATCAACGCCGATGCCGAAGGGAACGACAACGAGAACCTCAACGACGAGTACGTCGTGCTCGAGAACAGCGGCGATGCGACGCTGGACCTGAGTGGCTGGGAGCTCGTCGACGAGGCCGGGAAGACGTTCGAGTTCCCTGACGACTTCACGCTGGCGCCCGGCGAGCGTGTGACCATCCACAGTGGCAGCGGTACCGACTCGGCCACGGACCTGTACTGGGGGCAGGAGACAGCCGTCTGGAACAATGGCGGCGATACCGTGATTGTGCGTACTGACGATGGGACCGTCGTCATCGAGGAGAGCTACTGATGTCCGAGGAATACACCGCCGTCCTAGACCGGTTCGAGGACTCGACCGCTGTCCTGCTGCTCGAACAGGACGGCGAGCAGGTCGACGAACTGCTGCTCAAGCGTTGCCTGCTGCCCGAGCAGGGCCGTCATCAGGACGCCGTGTTCGAGGTCATGGTCTCGGATGTCGAGGTCTCTATCCGCAATCGCGCAGAGAAGTCCGAGGGGCGTAAGGAGCGTTCTCAATCCCGCTTCGACCAGTTGTCGAAGGAGTCACCCAGCGGAGACGCGGATGAACTGTAGGATATATTCTGACGCCATCCTGAGAGAGAGTTTGCTCACCCCGTGAAATTCCTGACTTTCCAACCTACTTCATGAAAAATTTCAGAGTGGTACTTATCCATATATAAAATTGCTATGACGAATGGGGTGGTCATTATTATTGAGATCGCTATTCGAAATACAGGGCCAGTCCCCATTGATAGGACTGCAATGATCAAGAATAGTGGGAGCTGAATTACGAAATTCCATAGAGGTGGATTGATTTCGTATTTTAGGTTGTAATAGTCATCAGCAGTCCCCCACCCGATCGCGAGAATAATACCAAAATACCCAATTAGTAAGATAATCACACCCCAAAACCCAGCAAAGCTACTAATTGAAATAAATAATTGATTCCCGAGTGATTGAATTTCAGGGGAGAAAACTAAGAATAGTGATAAAAAGTAGCCGACAACACCGACTGCGAACGGGGCCGGAATTGCAAATGCATCTGGTTCAGGAGAGTGGTCGATTTTTATGTGACTTTTTCGGATAGAATGTAGCCAGGTGAGATAAACTCCGCGCAGGGCCAACGCAACGACCAGACCTATTAGTAAACCTGCTCCAGCCACGTCCACGGGGGAATTGAACACTTCGATAACCCTAAATATTACATATAACAATGTAAGAAACGCTATGTTTCTGACCGCATAAACCCACGTATGATCGTTACTGGCAATTCTTCCCTGAATTAGAATCTCCCAAAGGGACATCGGATCTTTAACTTGTTTAGTATCCCGTTGTGAAGCCTTAGAGGTCTCAGACGTAGTAGAATCAATCGGTTCAGCCTGGGCTTTTGAGATAACGTCCGCAGACTGAATATGTACTTCATTTACTTGTTCTAACTCCTCAGATGTAAACCCCCCAAATTCTGCTACAAAGTGGTCGTGTTTTGCCTGATGATATCTACTTCGTTTCTCTCTATCTGATAATACTTCATATGCTTCTCGGACCTGTCTGAATTGGCGTTCAGAATTAGGATTCTCACTCACATCAGGATGTGTTTCCTTTACCTTTTCGCGGTACTTACGTTGAACTTCAACAATAGGAGCTTCGTTCTCCAAGTCCAATACAGAATAGTAGTCGTAGGTCATTGATACCTCACTCTGGCACCTAATATCAGATATAATATTTGGCTGTAGAGAGTGGTAGGGTTCAGATTAGTTGATTGCATGCGAACGCTTGCAACCAATTTTCGACAGTCTCTGCTTCGGCGTGACTCGGTCAATTTGAGAACTGGTTTGTTCTTCGTTTTACCTCTCTAAAGACACGTTCGACGCTATTGCGATCCCCGTGAGCTTCATGCTGGAATCGGAACCCGTGACGGTGACAGGTTGCCTGCAACCACGGCGCTCCATCGACGAGAAAGATTGCATCGTCGACGAAATGACGCAGAACTGGCCGGCGTACGAGCCCGCGTTGGAAATCATCGCCAACGAATACGACGTCAACATCGATGCCTCCCAGCACAGTGCGATGGGAGGGGACCAACCACTACTGAATGGCGTGTTCTTTGCGAATACGTCGATACATCTAATACATCCACAGACAAAAGAATACACATGCCTATCGACATCGAGACGTTCGAATCCTCTCCCGAGGACCACCTCCAGAACCGTGGAGAGACGAACGCCGACCGCGTGATGCGGTTCCTCGCTGCCCATCCCGACCAGGCGTTCACCCAGAGCGAAATCCGCGACGCCACCGACGTGAAAGCTGGGAGCATCAGCGTTGTCCTCTCGCGTCTCGAAGATCGTGGGCTCGTCCGTCACAAAGGCAACTACTGGGCTCTCGGCGAGGCCGACAACGTCGCTGCCTACATGAACATGGCCGAGAGCACGCGAACAGCCAACGACCGCTTCGGTGAGGAGGACATGGACGAGTGGCTGGAGCATGCCGTCGACGACGAGGACACTGAATGAGCTATCAGCGAGGCGATGTCGTCTGGGGCCCCGATCCGTTCAAATCCGGGGAGAACCCGCGGCCGTGGCTGATACTCAATAACGACAGCCACCCGTTCGGTGACGAGGAGTACATGACTGTCACGCTGACGACGACGCCCCACGATGAGGGAATTCCTCTTGAAGACGCTGACTGGGTCGAGGGAGGAATGCCTGGACAGAGTTTCGCTTCGCCATGGGTGGTGGCGTCGCCGAAGCATGCCGCGATTGTCCGGCGGCAGGGCCGGCTAGAGGAGTCGTTCGTTCAGACTGTCGTCGAAGCTCTCGAGACCTATCTCGAACCACCGACCGAGGAATGACCAATCACCCAGCCGTGTATGATGTCCCAGAGCGAACAGGCACTCGCGACGATGTATCGGTCGACAGCATTTGTGAACGCATTTTCTCCCGGGCTGCGGATCCGCGAACAAATCACCCGGATGCACATCTCGATGCGACGTTGGCTACAATCGTCGATCGATACGGGGAATCAGTTGTTCAGGCGGTCATCCACCGTATCCTCGTCGACGGCGTCCCGTTTCGGACCGCTGCTGCAGACCACGACATTGTGGTGCTCGATGGAGTCCGGATTGGGACGGTCGCGACACAGACTCTCGACGAGCTGAATACGGAACAACAAGCGTAATTCTTCGAAAGCCCTCGGCCGCTCGACGTCCCGCGACCCGCGTTGCGCTCCTCGTGCCTGCGGTGCTTTCGGGGCCGAGGGACGACCGAGACGGCCTCGCCCTTTCTAAGTCCACCAGGGCCTGAGGAAGTCGATCCTCGACGAAGGAAGGGATAGGTGGGCCGTCCACGACCAGTCCACTTGAGCATCCGCACCATTCGGGAGTTCCGTCTCACATCGGGACCGTCTGTGGCTCTCTCCGAGACCTGATCAACCACAGTCCAGTATCGCGAGCCTGCTGTCCGGTGTATCCGCAGCGGTTCGTTCGGGGTGGACTCCTCGGGTTGCGCGCGCTCCGGCCGTGCAGACCGTTCCTGCCGGGCCCGGGCTTTCGCGTTTCCGTTGCGTCTGCGACGGACGGGACACGGTCCTGGGCCGGGTCGGGCCGAGTGCAGCCGCCCGATACCGGACTCATCCGAGAGCGGGCCTGCGAGCACTCGGCCCGCGACCGGGTTCGACCGGGACCGGACCGGCTGCATCTTCGCCTGCGGGCGCCGACGCTCGAAACCGCCCTCGCGTCGACGCCCGCTGGGCTCAGACGCGGCCTCTTGCGCGTTCCGGGACGGGCTGCTCGCCGTGACGGCGACCCCGACAACCCGCCTCGGGGTCGCCGTCACCCGCGCTCGTCGGCCAGCGACGCCTCGTCCCTCGGCGTCGCTGACGGTCCTCGCATGGGCTGGCTGCGCTGCCTGCCGGGCCTGCGCTCAAACTCGCTCGGCGCGCGGGGACGGTGCCGGGCTGCGGCTCCCAGCCCCGAGCTTCCACGCTCGCGAACGAGTTCGCTCGCACGGACTCCTCGGGGGCTGGTCGCCGGTCCGGGCTGTGTCCCGCGCGCCGTCGCTCGCTGCGGCCTTGTGCGAGGCCGTCCACCGACGTAAACCGTGCTGCTTGCCGTCTCTGTCCCGCCTTGCGTTGCGTCTTGCGACGGACGCGGTGGGACAGACCCGCGGGTCAGCAGGATTACGTCGGTGAGCGCGCGCTCACCGCGAGCTTCCACCCCTCACTGGATTGGTGAGGAAGCCTGTCGGCGTCGCGCCGCGCCGAACAAGTTCGGCTGAAGGCGCGCCGCGAGCGCCTCGGGGACGGAGTCCCTGAGGACGTTTCGAGATGAGAGCCACGGCTGGTGAGTCGTGGTGTCGGAAGAAGACGCCGTGTGAGCGCCTTCAGCGGTACCTAGGTCGATACCAATGTCTAGTAGAAACACGATCCGTGATGAAGGTTCGGACGCACAGACGACTGAACAACTGACCCTCGAGGACGCTATCGAGGACGAAGACGAACTTCTGGCGGAGGCGGCATGTGGGGAACACGCACCTGAGCTGCGACCCACCGTCGAACTCGAGAAGCAGGGTCGAATCGACTACGACTGGAGCCGGAAATCCGGGCTGGACCACCCGTACGGGACGACGCTATCAGCGGAGGAACGGCGACTGGCCGAAGAGCAAGAGCTGGCACGGCAGCGGGACCGTGCGCTGGCGGCTGAAGAGGCAGGCATCGACCGGGAGCGGTCGTGCAGGGTGCAGACGGAACAGGAATCCAGCAAGCGCGTTCGTGACTTCAGAGAGCGAGGCGTGCTCGGGAGCGGTGGCGACCCCGACGTCGACCCGCGTGAACAACTCGACGCGGACACCCTGGGCGGGGTGAACCGATACGGGATGCAGCTGGCAGAGCGCTTCCGTGGACCATCTCGGGGAGCCTACGCGAAGCAACTCGCGGAGAAGATCGCATGCCAGAACATGGGGTTGACGGCAGCCGTTCTGAAGACGAACGAGGAGGTGGCGAAAGGGACGGATGCGATTCAGCCCATCGGGACCATCGCAGAGTGGATGGGCCATCCCAAGTACGCCATCCAGGCGAACGTCGAAGCCGAAGTGAATACACTCTACCAGCCGGCGGCGGTCAATCAGCAACAGGTGGGTGTGCTCGACGATGGGTCGGCGACGGCGAAGCTGACGATCTGGAAGCGCTCCCAAGTCGGGACGGTACTCCGCGAGGGTGACCGGGTCCGACTGCTGAACTGTGAGGTTGGCTGGTACGGTGGTGACCCGACGCTGGCGGTGACGTCTGAGTCAGAGGTGACCGTCCTCGAACGTGGCGACGGTCCGAGCCCACGAAACGGGACGGTGACCCATGCGAACTTCAGCGCGGGTTCGACCGAGCAACGTCTGGACGTGCTCCAAGACTGAGCTCGTAGGCTCTTCTCTCGGCCACGAGCGGCTCTCTTTTTTTGCCGACGCACCGGTGGGGCTGGGGCAGTTGTCTATAAGTGCTCTCTGTCTGCTCGTCTCTCACCTAGCACCGCATCCCCGCCTCCCCACCCTCCGCTCCGTGCTCGCTGCGCTGCGCGCGCAGCCACAACCTCTATTGGTGAACACTGTTTTCGCTGGCTACTGCATTAACCAACAGCCGTCAGGAATGTCCCTCTTGTCGGTTACATACGATTCCTATCGTCGGGATCCGGACCCCCAGTTGACTGAAAGACTCTCCTCTGTTTTCACTTTCACTTTGGTTCACTGAGGTATATGTGACCTCATCTCCTCAGAGAATTGTAGAGGGCATTGCGGCCCTCGGTCACACGCTTTCATACTCATATGAGCACTCAGGGCCCGTACCTCAGTGACTGCCCGCACTGCGGTTGTGAGATTCTGTCTCACTATACCCTGGTTGAGTATTCAGGCGGTGTCTGGGCTGAATGCCCCGAGTGTCAGGATGTCGTCGACTCACAGTAATTCACTATGTTACGATTGCTAAAACGGCTCTCTCCGAGCTCGGCTGAGACAACGGAACTCCTCGAGTGTCGATCTTGTGGGACCAGTTTAGAGAAGGCACAGAATTCATGCCCCGAATGTAGTTGTAGTGATATCGCCCGGTACGAGTTATAAGCAGTTCTTCATCGCTTGCCCTCTTCAGTCGTCCAGTGTATCGATGTCATCGAGGGTCGGGAGGGCCGGGACGACGTCGAACTCGGTTGTCGTCACTGCCCCCGCCCGACAGCCGAACCGTGCCGCTTCGACTGTCGATGCTCCGTCGGCCAGCGCGACGGCGAACGCGGCGTTGAACGCGTCTCCCGCCCCTGTCGTGTCGACGACGTCGACTGTGGGCGTTGGAACGTGCGTTTGACCATCCGCGTCCCGGACGATGGCACCATCTCCCCCTTGAGTCGTGACGACGGTGCGGACACCCAGTTCCAGCAGGTCCGCGCCCACATCGACGTCCTCGTCCGGTGACAGTCCAGCGAGCACACGCGCCTCGCTCTCGTTGGGCGTCAGGTAGTCGACGTTCCGAAGCACATCCATCGGGAGTTCACGAGCCGGTGCAGGGTTCAACACGACATCAACCCCACATTCGGCAGCTGTCTCGACGGCGGCCCGAACCGCGTCGTCATCGACCTCGAGTTGGACGAGCAAAACGTCGCAGTCGTCGATTCGGTCTGCCGCGTCGGCTACCTGCTCGCGCCCGAGGTGGTAGTTCGCACCGGGGACGACTACAATTTCGTTCTCGCCGCGGTCATCAACCAAGACAGTCCCGACGCCAGTATGCGTCTCGACCTGTGAGACTGCGCTGGCGTCGACACCTTCGCGATCCCAGAGGTCGAACGCGTCCGCGGCGTAAGCGTCACCGCCGACACAGCCAATGAAGACCGCATCAGCACCGAGTCTGGCCGCGCCGATTGCCTGGTTCGACCCCTTCCCGCCGGGTACTTCCCTGTAGGTCGACCCGGTGACGGTCTCACCGGGGACCGGGAACCGGGGGACCTCCGTGACGAGACCGACGTTGTAGCTGCCGACGACGGCGATCGCGGGCTCAGTACTCCCCATCTCCCCGTCCCCCCTCGACGATCGCGACGCCACTAGAGGAACCGAGCAGTTCCGCACCAGCATCCAGTAGTTCGTTTGCATCATCGAGCGTCCGGATGCCGCCGCTTGCCTTCACGCCAACATGCTCGGGTGCGCGCTCGGCGAGGAACTCGACGCGCTCTACAGTTGCTTTGCCTCCTTCGCCCCACCCACTCGAGGTCTTGATGTAGTCGAAGCCCGCCTCGATCGCGAGTTCGGTGATGCGCTCGGACTCAGCCTCGTCGAGCGCGCCGAGTTCCAACATCGCCTTGCAGACAGCGTCACCGGACGCCTCGACGACCAGTTCCATTTCCTCGCGAAGCTTCTCGTCCATACCGGACTTGAGATAGCCGATGTTCGGCATCACGTCAACCTCCTCGGCACCCGCCGCGACGGCGTCACGAACAGCAGCCGCCTTCGCGATTCGATTGTCCCCACCCATGGGGAACCCGGCGGCCGAGCAGACGGTTACGTCGGTCCCATCGAGCCGTTCCCGCGCAAGCGAGACCCAGCAGGGCAACACCATCGCACCGTCAAACCCGTACTCGACGCACTCGTCGCAGAGCTCGATAATCCTGTCACGATCGGCAGTCGGCCCTACTTCCGTGTGTTGAATCGTCGAGGCAATCTCGTCCGGTGTTCTGTCCATGCAGCCACGTGCCCGCACGTGATGATAAACCAATGGGGACTGCTCTTCGTCTGCAAAGTCGAGACCGGGGTTGCTGAAGCACCGGGTAAGAAGACCGTCGATGGTGACCTCGACATCACCAACTTCGCCGCACTCGCCTACATGACGGACACAGCGAGTTGTATCCGCTGAATTGACTGAAGCAGGACTACTACTTCAGCAAGCCTATCGCTCGCTGTGACGACTCGAATTCCGAGCAAACCACGCAGTTGAACCGGAAGCAGTCGGCTCGCCGCACCCACTACGTCCACACGCTCTCCAAGCACATCGTTGAACGATGCGTTGAGTAGGGCGTTGGAACGGTCGTGGTGGGCGACCTCTCCGGAGTCCGTGACGACGAGGAAAACGGCAAGTCGAAGAACTGGGGCAAGCACAGCAACTGGGACTTACATTCGTGGGCGTTCGACCGCTTAAGCTACTTGTTGACCTACAAAGCGGAGATGGAAGAGGTCGAGGTGCTCCTCGAGTTCTTGGAAGAACGGCTCTATTGAAATGCCCAGTCGCGAACAGGACGGATAGGTGTAATCGTTAGATGTAGGCACTGCATTTACCGCTTGATAGCGATACCTACAACAACGGTTCCGGCTGCTGCAAGAAGCAACCCCACTCCGGCGAGGGCACCGACTAATTGACTCGCCAAGAGGCAAACGATTGCGAGCAGTGTCATCTGAACCCCCGCAAACATCGCTTTCACGTTCGGTTCATTTTCATCCATAGAGGATTACGACAGGTACGACTGACAAGTCGTTACCGGTCGATACGCAATCCTACTTACCGGCAGTTTCACCGCAGATAGTATCTGATGAAGAGGGTTTCAACAGAGCTGGAAGAGCAGCAGTAGCCGACGGGTTCCAGTAATCCGCCACCGAGAGCCCATTTTTCACTCCCTGACCGGGTGAGGGAGAGCAATACCTCCCTCGGAGATTCTCGATGCCCTGTGAGACACCTCAGACCGATAGTACCGAACCTAACGAATCCCGAGCAAGAGTCGAGTTCGACGATTCCGACAGTCGTCGCGACGAGATGCACGACTCGCTCGAAGCGTGGGTCGAACAGTTCGCCGAACTCTCGGACGAAGCGAGAGCCAGCAACGAACTCCAGGAGTGGCTAGACGTCCAGTCACGGTTCCACGACTACTCCTATCGGAACACACTCCTGATCAAGCACCAGTGCCCCGAGGCGACACGCGTTGCGGGCTACAACACGTGGCGGAACGAGTTCGACCGTCACGTCTCGAAGGGCGAGTCGGCGATCTGGATATGGGCACCCATTATCGCGAAGCGATGTCCCGACTGTGGGAACTCACAGTCCTACCACGCCAGCAGCGACTGTGAGTACGACGAGAGACCACCTGAGGAGTGGGAGAAGGGACTCGTCGGGTTCAAACCCGTGCCCGTGTTCGACGTATCCCAGACCGAGGGTGAACCCCTCCCCGAGCTCGATACGACTGCCCACGGAGACGGGAGTGAGGACGAACTGCTCGATGCGCTGCTCGAGGCGGCACCGAAGCTGGGAGTTCGTGTGAACCTCGTACCTCCCGAGGACTGGACCCACGGAGACGCTGCAGGCGTCTGTACCGAACGAAGCACGTACGATTGCTCCTTGCTCGTCGAGGTCGAGGACGTAGGGAACGACGCACAGGTGGCCAGTGTGCTCGCTCACGAATACACTCATGCCCTGCTGCACTTCGACGTCGATGACGTGGACGAACGCGAGAAGCGTGAGGTCGAAGCTGAGAGTACCGCCTACGTGGTCTCACAATACTTCGGGCTCGATGCCTCGAACAGCGCGTTCTACGTCGCCGCCTGGGAGGGCGAGCCGGCAGAGGCGATTCAGGAGCGTCTACAGCGAATTGTGGATACAGCGCAGGAGATCATCGACGCGATCGAACTGACACAGTAGCTGCCAACCTGAGCTGGTCAATCAGTGCTGTCCTGTACGGCACTCGTCCAACCTCGACAGGTTTACTTGTCAGCGAATGCTAATTTGTAGCACTATGCATGATCTGACTGGCTTCCAGCGCGATCTGCTCTACGTCATTGCCGGTCTCGACGAACCCAAGGGCCTTACAGTCAAAGACGAGCTCGAAGATTACTACCAGAAGGAGATTCACCACGGCCGCCTCTACCCGAACCTCGACACGCTCGTCGACAAGGGACTCGTCGAGAAAGGGCAGATGGACCGTCGGACCAACTTCTACAAGCTGACTCGCCGTGGCCGGCGTGAAATCGGCGACAGAGGAGAGTGGCAAGCGCAGTACATCGATACTTCGGCCTGAGCGGAAGGAATAGAGCGAACCAGTTGGGTGGCAACAATCGCTCCTTGCTGGTTCGCTATTACGGTGTAGCCTACACCAGTATCAGCAATAGAGTCAATCGAACACACTCTATCTCTCCTAGAACCCACTAAAGAGAGAGATACACGATTAGAAATTAGGAATAGACCTTTAATTACGTGCAGGAACAATTGAAACTCGATGGAGGTCACCTTCCAGCACGCGAACCCCCACTCTGGGCACGAGTCGGTACTAATCCGACTCTCAGGGGACGTGACCGAGCAAACAGCGTGTATCCTCTTCGATTCAGGCACAGACGTCGACGTCGATGGGCTACTCGGGGACGACGAATACCTCACAGCAATCGTCCTCACCCATGCTCATCTGGACCATTACGCAACCCTAGGCACGAATCTGCGTGATGGCGCTCCCGTCTACACCTCCGAACCGACAGCGGCTATCCTCGACACTGTCCTGACCGAAGCAGCAACCAACTACGACATCTCAAACGTCGACGCTGTCGTCGACGCACTCGAACCGATTTCGGACTGGACGACAGTCCTGGGCGATGTCGAACTTCGACCCGTTCCAGCCGGACATACACCTGGTGCAGCCGGGTTTCTGATTCGGTTCGACGACGGTGGTGAGACCAGAACGATGCTCGTGACCGGGGACTGGACGCAGCGATCTGCTGCCGGGTTCCCCGGTCTCCCCACGACGCTCTCGCCCGACGCCGTCTTCCTGACTGGCGCAACCAACGAAGAGTTCGAGGGCGAACTCACCGCCGCCGTCGAGACGATTCTCGAGCGCGTGCAGGCCGGGTCGACCGTCCTCGTCACCGCCAGTGGACTGGCCGGCGTTCACATCGCCGCACTCCTGGCCAAACTCGACACGAACGACATCGATCCGCCATCAGTCTCGATTACTGGTCACGCCGCGAAACTGTACGAAACCCTCGGGTACGACTATTCAACTGTAACGTCTGTTCCGACGTTCGACGATCCTGATGCAATCCTCGAACCCGGCACTGTGACCATCGCCGGGCCGGAGGTACCTGTCGAGGGGAGCGCTGCGAAGTTCTACGACTGCGTTCAAGACGACCCGGGGGCAACGCTAGTACAGCTCACGAGCGGGAGTGTCTCACCGGTCGAGTCTGCCGGCTGTACCGTCGACCGCTTCCAGTACAGCAACCATCCACCAGAGGCGGCTGTCGACGACCTCGTCGAGGACCTTGCCCCGAGACAGGTCGTCATGATGCACCAGTCCGGGCCAGCGCTCTCCCGGTACAAGGACCGCTACGACAGCTTCGTGTGGGCAACCACGGACTGGGACGAATACAAAATCTACGAAGATGGGACATGGGTGGCACCACCGTGGGTGAACGACCGTGTCGCCCGCCGGCTTCGTAGCCAGCAGTACGGAAACGGGAGCAGCCTCGGCTCGTTCATCGACACCGAGGGAGTACTGTCTGATGTGGAACGGAACGAGGTCAGCCTGGAAGCAGAGGGTCTCGATGCCTCCGCGTTCAGGACCTGGTCTCAACAATCGACTCCGTACCCACCGAAGTTGGAGTCTTCGACCCAGAATACTGAACCAGAGTTCGAAGATACGGATACTAGCATTTCCAAGCACTTTGAAGAGATTGAATCACGTCTTTCCCGAGTCGAACAGTCGCTCACTGACAAAGAGAAGGCTGATTCATCCACCCATGAGGTTCAAATCGTCGACGCTGGCGACGGTACTCTTCTCTTGCGTCTTCTAAATCCAGATGCTATAACACGAAATCTGACACATGGTGAGATGATCAAGATTCGAGTGGTGGACACATCTGACTAGCCCAAATATTTAGCTACAAAATATTAATTTAATTTTTAATATAATATTAAGGGTTTCATATGGCGACATCTGAAAAGCCAATGGTATATGCCATTGGAAAATTCTAACCGGCGAAGCGTGTTGAAAGCGATTGGCAGCACCACAGCACTCGCAAGTTTTGCTGGGGTAGGAGGCGCAAGGTCTGGAAAGGGGACGGAGCATCCCCCAGAGCCGCCGGAGGATTTCGAGTACAGAACAGTTGGAGACGATGTCAAGAATGCCGTCGGCCACCTGTGGTGGTTGCTGACTGTCGACCACGATAGAATCGACGATCTGTTGGCGAAAATCACCCGCGAGTATGAATGCAACTCGACAAAAACAGGAAGTAGTCAACGAGCTTCGTTCAACCTACCAGGTGGAAGTCGAGCGGACCGAACAAGACGAACGAGAACTCACGTACCACCTCGCTGGATCAAGAGTCCGTCCATTACACGAGACGGAGATTGGGCGAAATACACTGGAAGGTTCAAACCGCGCTGAAGAAGCCGTTCAAAGTGTTGCCGAAAGTGTAAGTGCTGGCCTAAGGCAGGAGGCTGAGCCGAGGGTTGAACCGATGCACGACGAAGATATCCACGAAAGAATGGCAGAGGCCGCAGTCGAGGGGACGGACTACGAGAGCGAGGTCGATACTGTGAAAGAGGCAGCAGTGGAACCCGACACTTGGACTCAAAAATGTCGAGTATGTTCCAAAGATTGGATGTCTCTGGGTGACAATTTCGATATAATCAATATTTCTCCAGATGTTGTTGAACAGGAGATCCGACAAGCAATCCGAGCCATTGACGAGTCGGCGATCCCCCATCATATGTACGTTCCGGGAGGAGAGACAATTGGGGTCATGAACCTTCTCTCGGTGATAGATCCGAGAATCGATGTGCTTGAGGTAGAGGTCACAGGTGCAGCACCAGATGAGGCCCAAGAACACTGGTTTAGGGTAGAGGATGGCGGATCCGAAGACGACGATTTGACCGAAGTTGGACGAGCCCTGCATTTCATGCAGGACCTGTCCCATCCCCTACACACCGGCGCAATTGGTCCGCAAGTGCTCGCCACCCAAGGCACAATCCATGACGCGTATCGGTATTTTGTAGAGGACAACTGGGAGAACGCGGAAGATACTCAAAACCCGCTCATTTACCAATTCAATCAGGGCACAGAGAACGAACAGTTGGCGGCTTCGATGAAAACAGCTTGCGAGGCGGTGGCGGAATCTGTAGCGCCCTATTCCGAACAGGTTTACGAGACAATCCTCAACAATGGCCTCAATAACCGTGATGACTGGGCTTACACCGTCGAAGGTTCGGCAATCGCTGGTATGTGGAACCTCGGCGCCTACTCCCACGGAAGGGTTAGCCTGATTAGCTTCGACTGAGATATCAGTACTTGATGATGATTGCTCTCAGGAAGTACCTGTACTCGTCTAACCGTCGCTGCGATTACTAGGAAAGTTGACCCAGTCAGTATGAGGGCTGCTCCTGGTGGTCGTTCGTACTCAACACACCAGCCGACGACGTATCGAATCACCTGATAATCACAGCAATGGAAGAAAAGTCATAATTACTATATAAATGGTGAACATGGACCGAAGGAAGTTCCTGTCGATAGCGGCTATTAGTGCGAGTACAGTCCCAGGCTGTCTGTCGTTGATCTCGGCCTCACACTCGGACAGGCCCCTGCCGGACGTTCCCACCGGAGCTTGGACACAGTACGGAGCCAACGAGGAAAATACGTTCACAACAAACGTATCCGCTCCATCACAGGGGAACCTAGCGTGGGTGTCGGACGCCTTCACACGCTGGCAGCCGGTAGTCTCCGATGGAACGGTATACATGACGAACTTCGACCCCAGCCTCGATGGAAGTGCGATTGCACTCGACGCAAAGGACGGCACCGAACAGTGGCGCACCACACTCAACGCCAGCGGGGAAAACGGGAGTGTTCTCGTTGACGACCTGTTCATCGTGGCGTACGACACGGAACTTGCCGCACTCGATTCCAAGACAGGCGAGCGGGTTTGGACGAAAACAACGAACGGAATCGACTTTTCGGAACAGATCGTTGCGGACGAAACCACCGGGGTCGTACTGGTTGCTTCTGACGACGGTATCGAGGCGTTCGAGGCAGTGACAGGAGAGAAACGCTGGGAAACCAACACGGTACGTCGACCCAACCTTGCCCCTGCTGTGTACGACGGACGAGTGTTCGCCGTCGAGAACGTAGATGAAGCGCCATCTCTCGTTGCCATCTCCATGGAGGATAGTTCGGAGCGTTGGCGGAGTGAGCTTACGTCAGCACCCGAGTCCGCTGCGCCCGTTGCGACCCAGGACGGAGTGATCGTGGACGACGCGCACACGCTCGTCGTCTATAACAGGGAAACTGGCGACCAGCGCCGTGAACTCTACTCGTTCGGCGAGGGCACATATGATGCACCTCGGACAGTTGCCGTCGACGACGGAACCGTGTTCGCTACCAATGAGTCTAGGGCCGTCGCACTCGACAGCGAAACCGGAACGGAACGATGGCGCCGCGACGCTCCATCGTACGACCATGGAATCTGTATCGGAGCCGAAACCGTCGTGGTCCCGGTCGACGACCCCGAGTTTTCACCCAGGAAGAAGACGATCACCGCGCTCGATCGTGAATCAGGCGAGAGACGCTGGCGCTACGCGTTAGATCGAGGTCATCACGTCTTGGTACCGCCGGTACTGGTCGACGGAGCTGTGTTCTTTTCAGACCCCACCATCGACGGTCTCGCGGCTCTCGGTGACGTGCCGCCACAGGATAGCTAGTTCCTCGCACCACCGCATTCTCGTTGCGGAGAGTCGGTATAGCACTCAGGCCTCACTTCCCTGTGAATAGAGTTCAGGTTGGCTTCCTCGTGTGTGTCGTGGGTTCAACGGAGGATGAACTCGGTGGCTTGCCTGTCGTTGAGGCAGTCCGAAAGTTCACCGACGTTCGTAAAAACACTATCACCTCAGAAAGTCCGAAGCCGGTATCCCTACTACATTGCAGACACAATGTCGACTCAATTAGGGACATGGACGGTGGTTCCACTCCGATTCCCCCGTTCGCAGAGGAGGCCCTCGCTGTACTCCAGGACAGCATAGATGATTCCTCGGGGATCGAAGAGCAATCTGCGCTCGAGGCGCTTGAGGCCGAAGGGTTCAGTACTGCTGATTCTAAGGAAGCGCTCGAAATTCTCGAGCTTCGGGGCTACCTCTACCGCGTCGAAAACCAGCTCCGGATTACGGAGTAATGGTTCTGTTGAAATCCTCTTAGTCAGACACCATCTGCGGTGAAACAGTCGGTAGGTAGGATTGCATACATAGCAGTCAAATAGCTGAAGATTTTGGAAATCCTCTCCGAGAGGGATCTGTTCTCTACGAGCGAATGTCTGTGTATATCCGCACAGCGTCGACCGTCAGTTCCACGGAGTACCCCCAGAGACGAGTTCTAATCGTAAGCGGACGAGCAGAGTGCCAATCAAATCCATCGAGTAGGTCGGTATCGACCCAATCCTGGAGGGTGCGGTCCATCTCGTAGATGTCAATATCGAGGGCGAGAAAAGCATTCAGTATCGCCTCACTCATCGGTTCATCAGCATCACGGGAGTACGTGACCAACAGATTGGTGTGCGTCTGTCCGTGACGCGTCTGCGATGTGACCGCATCCTGCTGTTTCAAGGCGGTTATGTCGTAGCCCTCAGCAATGAGATGTGTCACGTCACCGTGCTTGTCAGTCATTGGCTGGAGCGAAAAGTCAACGAGTGCAGTTCTCTCTGCACCCTGTACAGTCAGTTCGTGTCTGACGATCTCGCCCTTAGCGGCCTTACGGACATCGGCACGGACCTGCTGCTGGGTCCTTTCAGAGAAGCGAACACCGGGGACCTTCCATAGTTCTGTTCCGATGACCTGTTCCCTACTACTCCCAGTGAATGCTAGTATTGTGTCATTTGCTGCACGAACCGTCCCATCAGGGGCCAGAATCCCACGATACAGTGTAGTGCGGTTGAAAACTGTCTTGTAGTTCGGTTCCATTGTCCCAACCTATAGATAGTTGTGAGTAGATGGATTGTAAACCCCAAGCATATTATTGTCATCTGGGAGGCACTTAGTCGCAATCCAATACTTGAAGATGGCTTCCGAAAAAGAACCCATCAATGCCTGCAGATAATTGTCATCCCGGAAAAAGGGAGCGGGCTGACGAACTACTTACAACGTTATCCGACTCGATCCGACGTGAGATCATTCACTATTTCGAGAATTACACCGAGGAATCGAATTCGTCCCTCGACGAACTGGCTACTCACATAGCAGAACGTATGCCAGCCGAAAGCCAGGAAAACCTCATGCTGAAACTCCCGCAAACGCACTTATCGAAGCTCCAATCGCGTGGATGGGTCAGCTATGATAAGCAAACCGGGCAGATCAGGTATCATGGCAATGAAGAGGCGAAGCAATTGTTGGCCGATGTTCGTGAAATGTTCTAAGATTCGAACCACTTCCCTTGTGTTCCTAAATTTTGGAGTGAGTTCTTCACTGTAGTTTGTGAGATTCAGTCCGTCTCCAGTGAGACCGGAGGTTTCAACGGATATACTGCACAGACTCTCTGTATCTTGCACTCGGGTTTCGGCATCAGGTCAGTAGGTTAGCGCCCTATGTCGGTATGTGAGCCGTCTTCATCTAACGATTACACCTATCCGTCCTGTCGCGACTGGGGATTTCAACAGACCTGGATTAATTGTACTCACCCCGAGCTAACCGCATCACCCAGTCCCACTCGCTGGCTCAGAAATACAGGACCGGCGATAGAATCCATCCAACTCCTGCTCCGGGGAATAAATAACGAACTGAGCGGCGGAACCACAGTCCTGGCATCGTCGAGAAGCGTTCTTACTACCTAACTCGATGAAGGACCCTACTCTCTGTTGGAGTGCCCAGAGAGCACCGAAGGGGGCCTCCCCAGAGTTCCGCTTCTACTGGACCCACGGATCGAAATCTACCTTGGCAGTACGTGTGAATTCCCCGCCTTCGAACACGTCGCCGAGTTCCCTGGGAGGTTCAAACAAATCTTCCCATGGCTGCCGGTTCCAGAGAGACTGGGCAACAGTATCAACGAACTCCGGCGGCATCGTGGGGGGAGGCAACTCCCTGCCAAATACAGCCTGACTCAGTAATCCCTGCAGTTCGTATAGGCCGGTATTGGATGGGCGAAATATCGAGTCCCATGGCTGACTTCGCCAGATTTCAAGCGCAGTTCGATCGACCCACTCCGTTGGGAGCAGGACCCTGCCTGCATCATCGACAAGTTCGTTGTCCCAATCCGACATTCGTCGCTCCTGGAGCTGGTCGAAGGGGGTGTTTCGTGATTGCCATCTCGCTTCGTCAGGGACGAAATCAGGCCAGACTGTGTCTCTCGCACGGTGTCGAAAATCGACCTCGGCCAGCTGGCATCTGTCCGTACTGAAATCCCTCTCGTCCACCCACGCAACGGCAAATCCCTGTTCGGTGTAATCCGCCGTCGTTTTCGCAATATCCTTTCCCTCGTTCTTGTGCTGGACCTCCACGGCGAGCCCCCGTCCCAGTTGTTCGTCGGGTTCCGAGAACACAATCGCAGCGTCTGCATATCGTTGCTCCTTTTCAGAGACAGGCGCAGCAAGTGCGTATTCCATTTCACACGTCTCAATTCGATCACCGAATTCCTGCTCCAAACGGTCCGCAGCAAGCGACTTCCACTTCATGTGGATCTTCGATTCGCTAACGGACTCGCAGTCTATGTTCCGCCCTCCCTCAGCACCGCCGATATTCTCTACGTGAAAGAAATGGTGAGCGCGACCATCACTTGACTTTCCTCGTACTCGCATCCGATCTTCGCAGGATGGACACTCAACATCAACCCCTTTCGGCACCTGTCGAGGGGCTTTGTGGTCGCCATCGTGGATCGCAATCCAGGGCATAGGAGGATAGGCATGATGGAAGTCCAAGAGACATAATTCTAGGGCGACAGAACAGTACGAATTGGCCATGCTTTGCTCTTCTCTTCTGAATATGAATTGACGGCCACCGTAGCGAATTTATTGACCCCTGTCGGGTGAGGGGTTCGTCGAGCAGGCGAGCGCCTCGGAGTTCAAGAAGATGTTCAATACTGACAATGAGAAGACGGCAAGCATGCGAGACACAGGGGTCAGCACGATACGAGGAGCATGTGTCTTCCCACAACTCCCTTCGTTTTTATATTCCCAGCCCACCACTATTCTGGTGATGAAAAACGAGCTACCGGGTGATGCCGAAATTAACCTCGAAGCGCTGGAGTCGTCACTCCGAGAGCATCCGGTCCGCTTCGCGATTCTGTTCGGGTCCCACGCGACCGGAGAGGCCCACCCCTCGAGCGATATCGATATCGCAGTCGAGCTTTCTGGAGTCCAACCCTCCGACCCAGCATTCAATGATGCCTTCCTGGGATTGAGTGCCGACTTGAGTGAGACACTGCAGACCGACGAGGTAGACCTCGTCGAGGTACACACTGTCTCGCCAGAACTCGCGGATTCGATCTTATCTAACGGAGTTATATTAGTCGGTGACGAACGCATCGCATCGAGCCGGTTGCGCGAGCTGGCGAAGAAGAGAAGTAAGTCTAAGTCTCCACGGGAACGCCTCGATACTGCAATTTCGAATATCAATGCACACCTCGACGACGACACCGACTCACAAGTCCCCGCTTCAGGTAAGCTGGACAGCGACCAATGAGGGATGAAGGTTTTCCGCAGGACAAATTAAATCGAATCCTTACTGCGATTGAGACGCTCGAAACGAGTCTTGGTGTCCTCGCCGAAAAACAATCTGTAAGCCGTGACACCTACGACCAAGACTCTGACACGAGAGACATTGTTGAACGACGGTTCGTCAAGATGACTGAAGCCTGTATCGACATCGGAGAAGAGCTGGTTAAACATCACCAAGGAGAACCCCCCAAGAGTAATCCCGCAACGATGCGAGAGTTGGAAGACATCGGTATTCTCCCATCGACGGTTGCTGAAGAGATGGCACAGGCAGCCCGCTTCAGAAATGTGCTCTCTCATACCTATGGCGACATCATCGATAACCATGTGGTCTATAACGCGCTCCAGGACCTCGAACGGTACCGACTATTCGCCGAGTACGTCGGTACTCATCTCGATTCAATTGGCGCTCTCGACGAAGCAGACGCGGAGTAAACCGATTTTCGACACACACGGGTGTGAATAGTACACTCTATCCTGTGACCGACTTTCATCGCTTCGTCATTGGCCATTTATTGACCCCTGTCGGGTGAGGGGTTCGTCGAGCAGGCGAGCGCCTCGGAGCGTATTCAGATGCCTGTTAGTGACATCTATCCGACGACGTTCGACGAGGACGTACCGACCGAGACGACCACCAACCACTGCCCGGAGTGCGATGGACGCGTCACGCCGAGCGGAGACGAGTCGGTCTGTGAGGACTGCGGCCTGGTCGTCGACGAACGGCGACTCGACCGTGGGCCCGAGTGGGGCGGCTACGACGAGGACGAGCGAAGGCGCACTGGCGGAGTTCGCACGGTCGCCAGACACGACCGGGGCCTCTCGACCACGATCGGGCATGGAACCGACTCTCGAGGCAACCAGCTCTCCAGACGGAAACGCCGACAGCTCGCGCGGATGCGGCGCGAACACTCCCGTGGGCAGTACGAGTCCAAAGCCGACCGGAACCTCATGCACGGCTTCACCGAAATCCGGCGCATCGTTGGCGCGCTCAGCCTCGGGAACTCGCTCCGTGATCAGGCCTGTTCCCTGTTCCGGACGGCTCAGTCCGAGTCCCTGCTTCGAGGCAGATCCATCGAAGGCATCGCAGCGGCCTGTGTCTACGCGGCCATCCGGTGTAACGGCCTTCCCCGAACCGTCGACGAGGTCGCGACGCTGGCGAAGGTGTGTCAGCCCCGGGTGAAGGCCTGCTACAAGTCGCTCAATTCGGAGCTCGGATTGCCCGCGAAGCCGATTACACCTCGCGAGTTCGTTCCGCAGATCGCCTCAGAGCTCGGTGTCCCTGACCGGCTTCGTAACGAGGCACGGGCGTTCGCCAGTCAGGCACAGGAAGCAGGAGTGACGGTCGGTGTCCAGCCCTCCGGCTTTGCAGCTGCCTGCCTCTACAAAGCCGGCGAAGGTACGATGCTGGGACAGGCAGACGTGGCTGCTGTTGCGGGCTGTTCGACGGCCACGGTACGCAACCACTGGCAGACGCTCAACGAGGTCGTCGACTGAACATTTTTCCTCACCTGAACGGGTGAGGTGAGACAGAATTCCCACCGAGAACCATCCCCTGTCACAACTGTCGTTCACGAACCGAGTCCGTAAGCGTGCCGAGTACGAGGCCTTCGAGTTCCAGCTCGCCGGCGACGCCGTCCTCGTGACCAACTGCAGCCACGATGACCCGAGCGAGCATCGATATCTGGTTCGTGTCGTCGACAGAGTTCCGATCCACTGTACGTGTCCCGCCGACGAGCACTACGACGACGCGTGCAAGCACCGCGTGGCGGTCGCAATCCGTGGTCCTGTTCTCAACGCGGCTGTGGATGCGACGGTCGCGACAGACGGCGGGAGCGTGGTCAGCAAGTCAGATGAGACTGGAACGAAGTGTGACCAAGAGTGTGAGTGTGACAAACTCCCCGATGGAGTCCCGTGTTGGCCCTGCTACTGTGACGGAGAAGCGACGTTCGAGCCAGTCGACCGGTCGTCGCACACTCCCTGACGGATCGCTCGGCGTAGAGCCAGTTTGTGGCGCTGGCAACAGGGTGCCAGCGTGCAAGATTGGGCACCGCGATGCCGACCCCCGTCGACGCGCTGGTGAGTGTGATTCCATGCACCAGATAATCTACGCGCTCGTCGACGCAGAGTCCGAAGAAGACGCTCTCGAACAGGCGAACCTCACGTTCGACCGACTCGTCGGTGCTCGACTCGACGAACGGCCCGTGTTCGATTACTACGTCACGTTCGACGACGAGGACGCAGCGGTCGCCGGCAAAGCCCGCTGGGGTGAACGCCCGGTCGCGGCCCGTGTCGACTCGCACGATGGGGCACGAATGCTCAAGCGCGGCTGGGATGCGACCGTTTCGGAGTTCGAACGCAACCTCGAGAAGGTCGAGGAAGCGCTTGAGGAGATGACCGTCGAGGAAATGATGCACGACACCAATCTCGTCCGACACGCCTGCCACCACATCGGTGCGTTCCGTGGGCCCTCGCTGTTCCTCTACGACGGCCACGCAAACGGGATCAGGAACCGGTCGCACCTCGACCGTGTTCTGGACTCGTCCGAATCGCTGTGGATCGTCCCCGCTGACGTCCACTACTGACGCGAAAATCCTCGTCTCATTTGATTATCTCCGAGTACTCTATTCGCTTTGACCCCCGCCCACCCGCCACCTCCCCACCCTCCGCTCCGTGCTCGCTTCGCTGCGCGCGCAGCCACGACCTCACGTACTGGTCCAAGACACTCTCACCTGTTTGAAGCGGATCAAGTGCTCTCGTGAGGCTGAGCGAGGTCTTCCTGATGAAATGCGTGACCGAATCTACGGTGCGTGGAAGACGGACCAGGAAGACATCTATCGTCGGTTGATACGTTCCAGTGACCACTCCCTATGGAGAACCAGAAGAGGACTCCTCCCCGTGAGTCGCGGTTGAGTATTTCTCAGCCCTTTCCACAATCGTCTCGGCCAGTTCTTCCCACCGCTCATCTTCCACTTCGCTCTCTATTTCGGCAAGGGCTTCCGCCAAACTTTCCGGATCAATATCTGCCCAGTCGAACAGCTCAGACACACCAAATCGATCTTGGAGTTGGTCGTAGTTCTCTATTATTAGTTCCTTCTCGTGTTCGTTGATGTCAGGTGTGATGACATTGAACGGGAGGACAGCCAGGAGTTCCGAAATGCCCACGTCACTAACAACGCGGTCCGAGACTACCTCAGATAGATCCTCACTTGCACCTGTCTTCAGGAACATCAGCGCCTCGTGAGTCCCCGAAAGATGCTCGTCGACGTTTTCGTGTTCGGGGTAGATAGACAGTCTCGAAAGTTCAAGCGGCATCGCGGCAACAAACGCATCTGAGTGTTCTTCGAGGGTTTCCTCAAACACCATCGGCTTCAGTGCTTCCTCTAAGAAGCGGTCGGCGCTTCCGTAGTCGTGCTCTGGATAAATCATATAGACTCGCATGTACTCCGCGGCATCTGGGAATCCATTTTCCGGATATTTAGTGCCAATACGCAAGTGCGGAAACCGGTCTATAGCCTCCTCGAACGCATCATCGTAGTGCATTCTTCGGGAGAAGACCAGATACTTCGTAGCACTATCTCCCATTTGTTCCATCTCGTCTTTGATTCGCTCGGCGGTTTCACGATTGATGGTCTCAGTATCGATCTTTCCACGGGCAATTAGTCGACCCAGCGTTTTCCTGAGTTCAGTTGAACGCTCGCGGTCATTGAATAGGACAATTGCGAGCTGGTCAGTAGTCCCATAGTCCGTAGCGAACTCTAAGGCCAAGTCTCGGGGATTCTCTGGCTCACGATCAAATAATGCTGTAACTCCCGCTTGTTCAATTTTCCCATACTCTATCTCATCGTACGCACCCAGTAGCTCGATGGTTCGCTTATCGAGGGAACCGAGATTAATATTCGACAACAGCGATGCAATCTGTGTCTTCAATCTGGCTTGCTCGATAGGCTGACTACTGGAGTCAACTTCGCGTGACAGGAGGAGGATGAGGAGAATTTCTTGCTGATAGTCGGGTAGTTCCTCGAAATGCTCGCGGATGTAATTCTCATAGACCGTCTCCAACGTGGGTTCTTCATCATCGTCGGCGAGGGTTTCAATTATTTCGTCTTGCTTGGTTATTTCGAGACCTATCTCGGTGACCCGATCATTTACACGACTCACGAGTTCGGAGATGCGCTTTCGGTGGACTTGTCGGTCACGTCGCCGATTGTAAATGTCTTCTACTCGATGGGCTGTGGGAACGCTTACAGCCGCGATGAGGGCAACCAAGGCTGTTGCTTCGAGCGGGAGAGTCAGTAACCTCGTGACGAATACCAGGACCCCTATGAGTGCATAGAGCCCAAATAAAACGACATCCCGCTGATTCATATCTTATATGGATTCGATATGTCCAGCATTATATTAGTTGACTTTACACCGGTGGGCTGTGTGGGTTCAGTCCCAGGTTTCGCTGGTTTCGATAGTGGTACTCGGTTTTTCGAACGCACCCGGAACTATTGACAAGAATCGTCTGGACGCCATCAATTTCAGCGGCCTCAGCTGGCTCTATAGGTTGGATACACTATAGTAACTCAAGCGCTTTATTCTGTGCCACAACCCCGCAGAACCGAATTCCGTACTTGATAGCGTTTATTCCCCCTCAATGGGTGAGGGGCTCGCTGTACTGGCGAGTTCCCTGAACACGGTGAGAACGATGGCAACTAGAGACATTTACGAAACTGGCTTCGACGAAGACGTCCGAACGGAGTCGAGTGCGAACCAATGCCCCGAGTGCGACGGCCACGTCACCACGAACGCAGTCGAAACGGTCTGCGAACACTGTGACCCGGTCATCGATGCACAGCGCATCGATCACGGGTCGGAATGGCGGGCGTATGACGATGAGAAGTGCGAACGAACGGGCGGCCCACTCACTGCGGCCCGCCACGATCGCGGTCTGTCGACAGAGATCGGTCGCGGCACCGACGCGAAGGGGAACGAGATCTCCTGGCAGAAGCGGCGGAGACTCACACGGATGCGCGGTGAACAGACCCGTGGTCGCTGGCGGTCGAAAGCGGAACGGAATCTCGCACACGGGCTGGGCGAGGTGCGCCGGTTGGCAAGTGCGCTCGAACTATCCGACTCAGTCCGTGACCAACCGTGTCAGCTCTTCCGGAGCGCCCAGAACGAAGATTTGCTTCGTGGCAGGTCCATCGAGGCCATCGCCGCTGCCAGCATCTACGGGGCCTGTCGGTGTAACGGTCTTTCGCGGTTAGTGGACGACGTGAGCGAGATGGCCCGCGTGGCGGAGTCACGGGTCACGAACGCGTACAAAACGCTGAACGAAGAGCTGGGCCTCCCCGCTGAGCCCGTCTCCCCCAGTATGTTCGTGCCGCGCCTCGCGTCGGACCTCGAGTGTCCGAACGAGATCCGACAGCAGGCCCGAGCCCTCGCAGAACAGGCCGAGAAGTGCGGCGTGACGACGGGCGTCCATCCGGCCGGGTTCGCAGCGGCCTGTCTCTACAAGGCCGGTCGCGAAGAGGGCCGATTTCTGATGCAATCCGAAGCTGCAGAAGCCGCCAACATCTCACAATCAACGGTTCGGACCCATCGAGACACATTACAACAGCTGAACGGTGGACAAAGAGTGGGCCCAAAGAGCACTACACAGAAACGAGAGGCATCTGCAGAAAGCAGAGGTTAGATATGCATTGTAACAAAGGATATCGATAATGGACGAAGAATCGGAGTCAATCAGCTATTTGTCGGCTGCTGATATCCGTGACATCCACGAGTTGATCGTGGAGTCAAATGCGGTGACGACCGCTGGTATCTCTTCGCCAGGCGATATCGAATACGCCGTTGAACATATTCAGGAAGGCCATTTCGGTCAGGTGCCCGAGTCGCTCCACGAGTAGGCATATCAGCTGCTGCGGCTCATTGCGGCGAATCATCCATTCGTCGATGGCAACAAGCGAACGGCGCTTATGTCGACCCGAATTTTTTACGCGTTGAATGGCCCCGCTTTGACTACAATCGGGAAATCAAAGAGATCCTGAAAGCGCTCGCGACAGATGAGAGCAGTGTCAATGAGGACGACGTGATCGAGTATCTACGAACACACACAGAGCTGCTCGCTCCGGAGTACGAGGCAACCATCAACCTGTGGCTGTCACGCATCGAAGGCACAGATCAGCTACCCAGAGGTTCCAAGCACGACACAGGCGACGATGAACAACACGAACCCGACGATTATGACCACGAATCCCATAGTGAGAACTAAGTATGGCCGCCGAAAGTGACCAGCCCGAAATCCCCGATGAGATGTCCCCCAAGGAGGCGCGGCAATATCTCATTCGGTTCCTCGGCCGGCAGGACCTCGACGAGCATGAGGAAATCTACGACGAACTCGCGACCGAGTAGGACTCCCTCCAAGCTGTGGGTTCCACGTAGTCCTACAACAGTATCGTGGCCTCTCTCAGAGTGAGGCCGTTCCGATCCGGAGCGAAAGCGAGATCGACGTATCGGTTTTCTCGTTCGCACTGGAACATCGTCCACGCACATGGAGTTAAATGAGGACACGGTTCGAGATGTCTGCACGGACGCGGTCTTCGAACGTGGCGAACGATACCTCGCGGATGGTCGTATCCACGAGATTAACCGCGTCGACAGCACCGTCACCGCCGTCGTGAGCGGCAGCCGTCAGTACGATGTTCGTGTTGGCCTCGCCACCGACGGGTTTGCCCCGTGGTGCGATTGTCCGTACGACGGGTCGGGAGCGTGCAAGCACGTCGTCGCCGTGTTGCTCCGGTGTGTTGACGACCCACTGCCAGATGAAGGCGATCAACTCGACGCCGCACTTGACGGCGCCGACGCAGACGAACTCCGCGCGTTCCTGCGTGACGAACTCGCGACCGATGCGAATCTCCGCGATCGGTTTCTCGCCCGAGTCGGCGAGCCGACGAGACAGTCAGTCGACGAGCTTCGCACCTCGATCGACAGGCGGTTCGAAGAGACGAACCCTGAGTACCACGTCGTCTTCGAGCCCATCGACTTCACGGAGTGGTTCGATCTCGCGAACGAGTACCGCGAACAGGGGCGGTACGCGTCGGCGGCGACCGTCTATCGGGCCCTCGTCGAGTCGCTCGACGACAACATGGAGCGCGTCGACGGCGTCTACGACCACTTCTCGAGTGCGTTCAGACGGGCACTCGACGGGTACGTCGACTGTGTCGCGGCCGCGGAGCGTGACGCTGCTGCCGTCACTGACGCCGTCGCGTTCCTCGACGATCGGGCGATGTCGGGAACGCCGTTCCTCGCGGAACACTTCGAGAAGGCCGCGGTCGACCTCCGGGAAAAGGCGGATGAGCAGTCCTGCGAGTAGCTGTGTCGCCCTTGATGACGCCCGCGAGTTCGAAGATTACGAGAAGTAGTTTGTGTCGCGGTCAGCCACGTTGATCCGCTGTTCGCGAGCGGCTTCGACGTCGGAGTAGAGCGTCAACGCGTGCTTGATGAGCCGTCGGTCTTCCAGATTCTCTTCCCAGCGCGTAATCACGTCACGGCGTTCGTGAAGTTCGCCACTTGCGAGTTCGCCGTCGGCGAGCGACTGTTCGAGCTCCTCCCACGTCTCGACGTCGTAAGTCGCCTGCCACGCCTCGATCTCCTCGGTAATCGCGGCCAATTCGTTCCGCAGCTCCTCGCGGGTGTTCTCCTCGATGAGCGTGCGGATTTCCTCGAAGAGCAAGCGCGTGTAGTCCGGCTGGTAGCGCGTGGTCTCGCCGGCCTCGACACGGCGCAGCTGGCCCTGGTCGACAAGACCCTGGAGTTCCTCGTTGGTCGTACTCCAGGCGGCGTCGGCCTGCTCGCTGATCCAGTTGACCGATCGCGGTTCGCGAAGCGTCTCGGCGACCGCTCGAATACGGTCGCGGGCGCTCATCGACTCAGTCCACGACTGGACCCCATCTCGCGAGGATTCGGACATGCTTGGCACCTCTTGCGACAGTATTGGAGCTGGGCTCGCATATATGTTTGAACTCTCTCGCATAATCAAGAGTTCGTTGCGAGCGAAGGAGTCCGGACGTTGAAATGCGATACCGACAAAAGCTGTAAGTACACTCATGGCTAAAGCTGTGGGTTTTCAGCATGGACTCCCGCTCTAACCGAATCCGGTACGGGTTTTACACCGTGCGCGTTCAGCATCCCGCTGTTCAAGCGTACATCTACGGGTGAGCCTCCCTCGCCCCCGGTTTGGTTGCGAAGGAGTCTGTATCCGATGTTCTTGGCTGCGTTGTAGTCCGCGTGTTTTTCGTACCCACAGGACTGACAGCAGAACGTGTCCTGCGACGGGCGGTTGTCCTCGCGGGTGAACCCGCACGATGAGCACCGCCGAAAAGTGTTCTTCGGGTCCACGTGCTCAACCTGAATCCCGCGTTCCTCGACCAGACGGCCGGCTCCCAACGACCACAGGGTAGATTCCCATCCTATTCGTCGGAATCGCTCTTCTGTTACTGGTTAGTGTGGCGGCACACTAGGCTTTTCAGGGCCGGCCACATATCGGGAGGTATGAGCAGCGACAGAATCGACGCCGAAAGCAAAGTGTCTGGAAACCAAGCGAATATCCCCGCCCGGATTCGGCGTGAACTCGAAATCGACGATGGTGACCAACTCCGCTGGCAGGTCGAAGACGACGGGAGCATCCGAGTGCAGGTCATCCAACAGCAGACAGGCACGTTCGCCGATTTCGACGGCTACGCTGGTGAGGAGCCGACTGATGTAACGAGCGATCACGACGCCTGGGGCGTCGACGTCGAATAAATGCCCCGTGCACTCATCGATACAACAGTCCTCTTTGCTGCCGCATACCGACGAGATAGTTCACACGATGCCGCGCTTCCCATGCTCCAGGGCATCGACAAAGGAACGCTCCCGGAGGCAGTCGTCCTCGACTACGTGCTCGCGGAAACACTCAACGGCCTCACGACTCACGCCGGCCACGACGCCGCTGTCGATCTTCTCGATCGCATCGAAGAAAACGCCCGCTTCCACATCGACTCACTCACCACCGACGCCCTCGCGACAGGGAAGGCCCTCTTTCGACAACACGAACCGCTTTCCTTCGTCGACGCCTGCATTGTCGCGTATATGCAAACAGAGGGGCTCGGCTACCTGTATGCGTTTGACGACGATTTTGACGCTGTCGAGGATGTCTATCGGCTCGATACAGCAACGAATCCCTACGACCCAAACTGACGCCGGCTGACGCCACGGCTGGCGATAACGTTCGGTCTCAGGATAGTCGCACCTCGTAGTCAGCCATCAGCTCCTGGAACTCGTCCCACTCCGGGAGCCGGTCTTCGTCTCTCGTCAGCATATTTTCAAAGTGAATCTTATCGATTGTGATAGGGGTCGGTCTTCGTCTCCCACCTTCATAATTTCAATATACATCGTGCTAATTTAAATGTCTGTGGAAACCGTCTACCGGATTAAATCTGCCTGGTCCAGGGGGTAGAAGTTGTTTGCAAGGGAGCGCTGGAGAAGACGTGATACCCCGCGCAAAATCAAATTCCTGGGCGGACTCCCTGTTTGCGAGATGAAATTGGTGTGATTTGAATCCAGGCTGGTCCTGTAACAGAATCATTTGTACCACTCCCTGTGTCCAGTTCGGGTGACGTCGCAATCGTTGATTCGACTCCTGCGTTGACTGAGACGATAGGGGTGGTGCAGGACTTGGAGAGCAATTGGTCTGATACCCTCCCTCCCCGTGTGCGAGATGAAATGGAGAAATGAGTGGTGAGGTCGATCCGTCGTTAGTGCATACACGGCCACCTCAGTCGGTTTGAAGCGGAAAAAACGAGTGGGTAGACCATTTTTATAACGAAATCAACAGTATTGAAAGGCATTGTATCAGATATTTTATCTCTATTTGTGGCGGAGGTAAGCTCTAGTACGGGTTTCGTTGGCCCTATATAATTATAAACTTTCCCATATTAAATTATCGTGTTTTTATCGCCCATTCAAATGTTCTATCCGCTGATTTCGAGACAATCCCGGGTTTTACGGTCTTACTGTTCACTACCCACCCCCCTGTACTGTTCACGATTTCATCTCGCACACGGGGGGAGGGTGTTCCAGTTTCATCTGGTGCCTAGATGATGGACCGGTGGAGTCAGTTGTTGAGTCGCCACTGACGTGCCCTCGGGGCGAGTCCGATGGCAAACCCGCCAGATCGAAAACAGACCTCATCAAGCCTCCCGATTAAATTGCTCGATGAAGAAATAGAAGTATGGACAAGCAGTCGGCTGTCTCACACGCGAAAACGGTCAAGACTGTCTTCAGCGAAAAGAACGTGACTTTCCTCGCAGGGAGTATCGCCTACAGCGCGTTCGTTTCGCTCGTTCCGCTGGTTATGTTCACCCTCCTCGCTGTATCCGTATTCGGCGCTCCTGACCTGCAAGAACAGATCATCGAGGTCACCACAAACAGTGTCTCCCCGTCGGTCGGAGGCGTTATCGAGGTGATGATTGAACAAGAACAAGACGCTGGTGCCGGGTCGACCGTTAGTGCATCACTCATAGGGGTGCTCACGCTCGTTTGGGGGGCGATCAAGGTATTCCGTGGGCTCGATACAGCGTTTTCAGAGATCTATGAAACGACCACGCAGGAATCGTTCGTCGGTCAGACCAAGAAGGGACTGCTAATGCTTGTCACGCTTACGCTGGGGATCATCGCGATGGTCGGAACCACCAGCATCGTCGCGCTCCTCTCATCGATTCCTTTCATTGGGGTCCTGGTCCCGGTGCTACTTTTCGTTGGCCTCGTCGCCGCGTTCTTCCCGATGTACTACCTGTTTCCAGACATCGACATGGAGCCGCGGGATGTGCTTCCGGGGACAGTCGTTGGGGCCGTCGGCTGGGTGATTCTACAGGTTTTGTTCCAAGTGTACGTCTCGGTGAGCGGGGGCGGCGGTAATCTCATAGCGAGCATTCTGCTATTGGTCACCTGGCTGTACTTCGGCGGCGTTGTCCTGCTGCTGGGTGCCGTGGTCAACGCGATTGCTATTGACCGTCCTGCCGGGCCCGTCGAAGCGAGTGACACCGCCTAAGCGCCCGCTCCAATTCTGAGCCGCGACAAGGTTGGTGGTTGACCCCATACAGTTTGATGCGTCGGTGTCACCCGACTACGAGATGAAGCAGGGTTTGGTCGAGTACGTGGACTATTTCGGCCTGCGATGGTCTCAGAGAACTGGAGGGCACAGTTCCTCTAGAAGTGGACGAGCGTCCGGCATGAAGCGTCTATGCAGATCTGATGAAGATGGGGGTGCTGGGTTGCTCTTCTACAGCACCATGGAGGCTTGAACTCCTCCCGGTGAACAAGTGAGCGTTCATAGAACTTGTTCACTAACCGTATTCATTGGCTATGTTCACCAACAGTTTGGTAGTACGCTGGAGTACGGCGTGGCGCCGTGTCATGAGTTCCTGCATTTCCTCGTATACTGCTCTATTCGAGCTTGTCCTGACCAGCCCGGATATGGTCCTCTCTCACAAACTCGACTTCATCTGCCTGAGCATGTTCTTGACGAACCTCCTGACGTGCTGATGCGGTGTCCTAGGTAGCAATTGCAGCGCAATGTGGAACGACCTCCTCCTCCTCCTCGAGGGCGCCGTCGTGGTTCTTTGGCCCGTAGTAGTCACAACCCACGACTTCAGTCGTTGAGGGAAGTCGACCTGGACAGCTCCCCCACCCCCGGGGACGTCCGCAAATATTCGATGTGTAGTCCGGCCTCAGGCTCGGTTGGTATCATGAATACGAGACACTCACACACCACCGTGCAAGTGTTCTTGACGATGACGAACGGTGGGGTGTCTGAAGTCAGGCAGTCCGGGTGCTTAAAGAAAAATGTTGTAAATACATACCAATCTGCAGTTCACTGTTAGAAGGGCTCTGTTTTGCAATTACCTTACACTGGAATCGGAGGATTCTACTTAATAATAAATTTTTATTGTAGGTGATTGTGTGGCCACTATTCTGATAAATATTCTAACCGATTTGACCCAATCGTGATCAGCGACGGTGGAGCAGCAAGAGTACACACCCATGCCGCCCACATCGAAAACACTTGCACGGTGGTGTGTGAGTCTTGTACTTGAGACCGGATTGTACGAAAAAACACTTGCAGGGCGGTGTGTGGGGGTAGATGATTCCTGGGAATTTCTTGGTTCAGAACACTCGCAGGCTGGTGTGATTTATTTTGGACATGGGATAACAATCAATTTCGAAGCAGGTGCATGTGCACAATCGGGCGAAGTAAGCCTTAACCAACACTGTGTCCTTACCTGGGTGTGTTGGTTAATATGTGCCTCTCTCATACAGTGGAGTCGGAAGTCCACACCGTGCGCTATTCTGAAAATCCAGAGTCGACGACAGTGACACTACCGACGATGAACGTCGATCAATTCAACCAGATTGTACCCACCCCCGGGGTTGTCCGCAATTCATCAACGTCTAACAGGGGAGGAGCCTCACTCTCCACCTGGTCGACCAGAATCCGATTGAAAATATTAACTAGCTGGCTTCACCTGAGAACAACCTTGACTGATGCACTAGTCACTTCAGATCGCGTTTGCGCTGGCCGACTGAGGGCGCTCAGTCCAGCGACGAGGAGGAGGCAGATATCTCAACCCCCGCCCCCGGGGTTGTCCGCAATTCTATCATGGGAGCGTATGGGGATTGAAGCGATACAGTAATTATGGTACTTGAATAGCTGCAGTTTGAGATGGAAAACGGTGAGATAACTCCTCTATCTGTTACAATGAACTACGAGTAGAAAGAGTTATCAAATACGTTCCCCGCAATCGACTCTTTTCACATTGAATCTGCGTTTTTCCAGAAGTCAACCAAGTTGACCCAATTATCGGCACGACCCTGTTTCATGAAAAATTGCGGACAACCCCGGGGGGCCGGGTGGAGTCCTCGATAAGCATGAATATACGTGGACCGACATCCTTCTCGGTCTGAGAAAACGAGAATCCCTTTCACATCGAGTCTCAAGTATCGTTAAAAAAATAACAATTCCGGACGGGGTGGGGGGCCATCCGGACAAATAAGACATTACGGACGCGGGGGGTTTATGTGGTTTGAATACACGAAATATGCACGATGGATTCGTCCCCGTATTCGACGACCTCCGAGATCTTTGCGGTCGGCGGCGAGGACTACCTCAAAGAGGGCCACACCCCGACGACGCTGCCGGAGAGACGAGAAGAGATCTTGAAGCTTCGGCGCTCATTGAAGCCAGCAGCCCGTGGTGCTGGCGCCGAGAACACGTTTCTCTCGGGGAAGGCTGGTCAGGGGAAGACGGCGGCCGCAAAGGTGGAGCTGGCGGAACTGGAGGCGTTTGCCGAAGCCCAGAACTTAGCTCTGACAACGGTGTTCTTCTCCTGTGAGGGAATCTCATCAAGTTACACGCTCGCGTGTGGGCTCTGTGAGGAACTTGGGGGCGAGAACCCCAATGGACATCCGATGCAGAAGGTGCTCGACCACCTCTGGGACGCGATGAACGCGATCGGTGGGACCATCATCATCGTCCTTGACGAAATCGACAATCTCGGAACGGACGATAAGATTCTCTACTCGCTCCCTCGAGCACGTGATAAGGACTACGTCAATGACGACGTCTATCCATCGATTATCGGTATCAGCAACGATCTTCAGTGGCGTGATAACCTCGACCCGGCCGCGAAGGACAGCCTCTACGACGACTCGATTTTCTTTGCGCCCTATGATGCGAACGAACTCCGCGACATCCTCTCCCGCCGTGCGAGCAAGGCGTTCCGTGACACATCGCTCATCTATGAAACACAGGAGGGCGAGGAGTTCGAGATCAGCATCGACCTGGATGATGACGATGGTTCGCTTGCCAAAGCCTTCGAGGAAATGGACGTCGATCGTACCGATTGTACGCTTCTCCGTATCAATTCGGAAGTCCTGTCCGATGAGGTTATTCCACTCTGTGCCGCGTACGCTGCACAGGACAAAGGGAGCGCCAGGCAGGCGATTAAGTACCTTCGAAAAGCAGCCGCAATCGCGGAATCCGAGGATGATGGGCGTGTCGACGAGGGACACGTCCGAACCGCTCAGGGCGAAGCTGAGCGAGAGCTCATCATCGAGGGGATGGAACAGCTCACGACCCAGGGCCACCTTGCGCTCGCCGCGGTGACAATTCTGGAACTCGCAGAGCACTCTGAGATTCGGACTCGTGATGTCTATGATGTCTATAGGTCTCTTTCAGACCACATTGACGCCGATCGCCTGGCTCAACGCCGGATGCGTGACCATCTAATCGAACTCGACATGCTGAGTATCATTCGTGCGCGAAAATCAGCCTCCGGATCTGTCGGCGGCGAGGCCTACACGTTTGAGCTCCGCGTTGAACCGTCGACGGCCATCGAGGTACTCGAGGCTGTCTCCCGATTCGACGCGGTCGACTTCAATGAACTCGCGAAGAACTGGCTGAACGACCAGCAGACGCTGAGGTAGCAACGATCGGATCGTCAGTGTACTCACCCCCGGGTGTGTCCGCAATCGACTGAATGCCCACCGAACGGTGCTATTATGGGAATCGACGAGGTCAAAAATTATGACGGAGACGTGGGGTGGGGATCAGTCTTCTACGACAGGTTGCTAGTGGGTCCATATGAACTCGACCTGGTGTCATAGCTGCGGGTTTCCGCCGGATCTCCGTTTGGTCCCAGCCGAGTGGGACAACACACTATCAACAACTTGATGATTTCTGTCTCGTAGTACGAGGTGTCGTAGGTCTCGATCTCTTCGTGGGGTCGAGAACGCGATCTCGTGAAAATTTCTCATCCTCCACGTCACGTACTCGAAATCCTGGTTCAGGTGGACAGCTAAGTCTTGTTCGTGAGTCAGCTTCAAGCCCGCCACGTTCTGTGCATTCTACGAAATGCCTACTAACGGCTTAAAAACACGATTCCGATCGACAATCTGTCCCGCTGTTATGGTACCACCTCCCGTTCATCGATTCTGGTTCGAGAATCCTATTCAACACGTCAAGTTTCCGCGTGACATCGAGCCGGTCGAGACAGTCCCCCCAAGACCTACTCGATCAAAGGCGGGGTTAAGCGCTGTCGGGCTTCGATCCATTGGTATTGGACTAGTCGTCGCCAATTTCTTTTCCGAGATACTTCGTCAGTGCGCCTGCGTCGCTTTCGCGCTGCGGTACGAACGCCACCAAGTCTTACTAGGCTCCATGTTCGATCCGAATATCGACATGCACCGTGATCGCCATCATGAGCCTTGATGTATTTGCAGAGTGAAGTCGCTCTGGACTGAATCCTGAGAACGGGTGCGAGCGGAGTCGTTTCCACCAGAAATCATCGACTGCGTCCTTAACGAGATCCCTGACGGTTCGCTGATTGAGCCTGACAACGGATCCGACTTCGCCCATATGGGGAGACAAGAGTACACCCTCGCTGGTGGGCTTCACGGTGGCGAACACGGGATGATCAAAATGGCCCAACTTGAACTTCGGCTAGACAATAGCGACATGGGCGGGCTCTCGACAATCTTGCATCCCGAAATTCGAAGTCCTGTGTGGTTCATCCACGATACGGTCGAAGGCGGCGTCGGGTTCGCGCACAGTATCTACGAGAACTTCGAAGCAGTCGCTCAGCGCACTATGGAGCGGATTGAGGACTGCGACTGTGGCCGACCTGTCGGTTGTCCAGCGTGCTTGATGAGCAGCCAATGTGGCAATCAGAACGAACCGCTGCATCGGCAGGCTGCTGTCAGTCTCTTACAAGCTGCTTTGGAGCAAGTGGAAAAGTGAAGCGGTACTGGGGATTTCTATATTGGTGGACGGAGATCGCGCCATCGGACATCAATGGATTCACCGGAATCCAATTCCACCCGATATAATATTGAGTCGCGGGAATCACCCGATTCTACTCCTGCATCGTCAGACCATAATCGAACTATTTCCCCGTGTTTCGCATGATGGACATGATCTGGGTCGGTCTCGTCAGGAATGTCAATCCGTACTCGGTCTCCTTCGTGGAACCTACCCATAATTTCTCACTCGAGATCGATTGCTTTACTGGCTGCGTCCAGTGGGTCTGTGTAGAATACGAGTCCAAGCTGCTCAAGTAGCTCGTCAGGAATCTTCGCTAGATCTTCTTTATTCTTGGCCGGCAGCAACACCGTTTTTGCTCCGGAGTCGGCCGCCAGCTGCAGTTTATCGATGAGTGAGCTAACCGAAACCAATTCGCCCATCAGGCTCATCGCACCCAATACCACGGTTTGGGAGCGGACGGGCCGGTCGAGGATGCCAGAGACAATGCCCACGAGGAGACCGACACTCGTCTCTCCACCTTCATTGGCATCTGATGGATTGAGGACCTGAACGTTGATATTGTACTCATCCAGCGTCTCATCACGGCGGAGTTCCCGCATATTCGCCTGGAGGTAATCGCACGCAGTCTCGAACGACTCTTTCATCTTCTTCCCTGGCGTCCCCGAGATGTTCGTCTTCCCAGAACCGGGAAGTGTCTGAGTTTCGATTCGGAACGGTGCGTGACGACCTTCGCTTTCGCCGATAGTGTAGACAGTGCCCGCTTGCTGTGTGCCGGGCGGAATAAGGGCCTCATCAGCCTCTTCGGGTACTGGGACGTAGAGTTCTTCTTTCGTGTCTAAGTCCAAATACGAAAACTCGACGGCCCGATACTCCATTCCGCCCATTCGCTTCAATTGCTCTTTGACACGACGGCGTCCCTCCATAGCGAATTCGAGATATTCACGGAGCTCTTCTTTCGTGTAGTCTCCGTGGGGGTGGAGTAATTTGAGTAGGCCAGATACCGTCTTCCGGACTGCTCTCTCGTCTCGTTGGTTCAAGTGGTCTCCGAATGCGAACTCCTCGTTGACCGCATCCCCATAGGATTCTTTGCGGAGTTCGCGGACGAACTCGGCGAAGTAATCCACGATGAACCCGAACTGATCGCCGAAGAACTCGGAGCGCATCTTCGGTACTTCCCAACCGGGGAGGTAGTAGTGGAAACGGTCGATGAGGGCGAGGTCCTGCATATCATCCGGGAATGGCTCGAACAGGTGAGAACTCTTGAGAACGCCTTCGACATCCAGGTCGATGTTTCCTACATAAACCATCGAGGCCTGGGCTGTGAGCTCCTCAGTTCCGCGTGAGAAGCTCCCAGACTCCATGTAGTCTTTGAGCATCTGGACTGCTTCGGAGTCGCTGAACTGGAGCCCACCGACCTCGTCGAATGCGACGACATCCCAACGGCCAACGAGTCCGATTCGTCCCGTGTTGAGGTTCAGGAAGAGCTTCGCAACGGTGGTTTTTCCACCGGAGATCAGAATCGAGTGAGGGCTGATTTCACGGTACAGATAGCTCTTCCCCGTTCCGCGGGGACCCAGCTCGACGTAATTGTAGTTGGACTCGACGAGCGGGACACACCGAGTGAGGAAGAGGAGTTTCTCGCGGTCGCTGAACGCCGTGGGATCATACCCGACGCTCTGGAGGAGGAGATCCATCCACTCGTCGCGCGTGAATTCTCGACGACGATCCTTCAACTGGTCGAGGTCGAGGTTCGACACCTGGATCGGTTTGAACGACTCGATGCCGAACAGGCTCTTGGGGCTGTTCGCGTTGTCTGGAAGGTACTCCAGATCGATGATGGCCCAGACACCCCCACCCAGAAGCTTCGGGTGTTTGCTGACGAGATGTTCGTTGACTTCGACGTCGTTGAGTCCGAGGTTGACGAACGAGCCGATGTAGGCGTCTTGCTGCTCGTCGAGTCTGACGGTTACTTTGTCGATGACACGGTATCGCCCTCGCTCGCGGACTTCGCTTTTGACGTACTCCGCCTCGTCGGGACGAACGTAGTGCTTCGACAGAATCTGCTTGACTTTTTCGAGCCCCTCCTCAAGAGATTCCTCATCGTCAGTGGCGCAGTATTGTCCGATGAGATATTCCAAGACATAGGTGGGGACGTTCACTCCCGACTTGATATCTTGAACGAGATCCTTCCGGACGACGCGTCCGGGAAAGACGTCGAGAGCTTTCTGATCGACGTCCTCAGTGCTCATTATATACCGGAAGTGTAGCCGGGGGCATATTGGTGTCGGTCATGCTAAGTGGAGCACCGATACGAATAACCGAGATCCGCTTCTGGGCCGTTTACCCACGCACAATTGCTGAGATTCATTTGCTGCTTAGACGTCGAATCCCATATCGTCGTCTCCGAAGAGCAGATCAAGCTCCACTATCTTCCGCGTGATCGTTTCTCGGGTGTCAGTGTCGATGACTTCGAACTGAACCGAACTCTCGCCAGAGATTGCTCCCTGTTTGAGCCGGACACGTTCACTATTGGTTCCCGGCGAGATTTCCATGGTGACGGGGTCCGCAACCGGTTCGTCGTCGATGTTGGCACGTATCTCTAGTTTCGGGGCCGGGTCGAACGCCACCTGTCCGCTCTTGGCTTCAATCTCGACAGAGATTATCGAGTTCGTGATCGGGTCTGGGATAGAGACATCGTAACTGATTGACGCACTTTCTTCGATCTCGCCGGTGGTCACCGTGAGACACGGAACGAGGAGTTCCTGGAGCGAAATCCCGCCGTGGAAGTACCGCATGTTCCCACCTGGGGCCTTGAAACAGGCCACACTTCGAGGGAAGAGTAATTTGAGTTCGGGGGCGTTGATACCGAGATCAGACAGGGAATCGGAATCGACCTCGATGAATTCGTCCGTATCGACGAGTGGAGTATCACTGTCGGCGGCCGCGAATCGTCGCTTGACGACCGGAGCGAGGTCAGGCGCTTCGACTTTGAGGTCCTCGGACAACCGGTCCGTGTAGAGGAACCCGTGGTCGCTCGTGATGACGAACCGAGTGTACCCAGCCTGCTTCAGTCGTTGGACTGTCCGTTCGACGTCGTCGACGTGGGAAGCCACTTGGCTGAAGGCCGCGTCGTCGTCGAGGCTCTCGCCGAGTTTGTCTATCGTTCCGGAGTAGACGACTCGGGGGACAGGGTCGGTCTCCGTCAAGTCCTCTAACGAGATGCTGCTCACCTCGTCCATATCGACCACTTCGAAGCCCGCGGCGCTGAGTCGTTCGACGCGGTCTGCTTTCCCGGCCATCTTCTCACCGCCGCTGGTCACGACGAGGTCATCATCTTCGAGTGAGAGCCCGAGTTCCCCGGGCAGGTGTGCGGCCATCCCAACCTCGGTGATCGAGGGCAGGGCCGCGCTGACTGCGTTTAAGTCTTGCTCAAAATCAGTTCGCCGCCCGAGATTCTGTTTGATTGCTTCCGCGAGTTCGTAGCGAAGCCCGTCACAGATGATGATCGCGGTTCCGTCCTCAAGATCCGCGAACTCATCGTAGAACGAGGTCTGGGGTGTCCCGAGGGTCGGATCATCACTCAGGATGTCCGCAAGCGGGCGGTTTACCCCCTGGAGGAAGGACATGTAGTGTTGCGTGACCCGCTGTTTGACTGTGGTTTCGTTCGGATAGGGGAACGTGGCCTTCTGCGTGGCGTTGATGTACTGCCGATAGGCCGCATCGATCTGCCACCACCCGCCGTCACTCGTGTACTTCTGGGCGAGTTCCGACGAGGAGAGCGTCTTGGCTTCGTCGGTGTCGATGGTTCCGACCCGCTGGAGGGTTTCGATCGCCAGGACTGGCACCGACCAATCGACGAGATCCTCGTTGCTCCAGAAGCTGTCCTGGCGCTCAGTGACTGTCTGCTGGAGGTCTACCGCGATATCGGGGAGGTCGGCGTAGGTCTCGTCAGCGAGTCGTTTCATCACCAGCCGGATGAGACCCATGTCGATACCCTTGAACGCCGTCGCGTCCCAGTGAATCCGGTCGGAGTCTATGACCGCCTTCGCAAGGTCATAGTCCTCCGCGATCCGCTGTGCGTAGCGCGTGAACTCGGCAGGAGCGTACTGCTGCCACTCGTCGCAGAACGCCGCAGCAGCGCGGGTGTCGTCAGCCGCGAGTTCGTCGTACCGGGACGTCGGTGCTCGGCTGGCCACCTCGCCGAAGAGGAGCTGTGTCGCTAGCTCTTTCGGATCGAGTCCTGCGGTGACACCGTACTCCTCACGGAGCTGGGCGTCCCAGGCGTCGGCCATTGCGTTGTCCTCGATTGTCTCGCGGTACTCTTCCGGGTTCGAGAGATAGGTACGCACCCACTCGTCGGTCGCCGGGCCAGCGGTGTCGAAGAGAACGCAGAAGAACGCCAAGCGCTGAACCTCGCGGTTCTGTCCCCAGTCCTCGTACGCTTCAGGAATCTCTTCGTCGTGCTCGACGAGGAACTGCGTCACGGGCGTGTCGTCGATGTCCTGACCGACGCGGTACTGTCGTCCGAGTGCGTGGATGTCGCGGAACCACTCGGCGTCATTTCGTGACTCGGGGATGTAGAACAGCCAGTTCTGCTCGTAGTTCGGATCTTCCTCGTGGAGGCGGCGCTTCAGCTCAAAGTAGCTGCCGTCGTAGCGTGCGAGCGTGACGTCTTCGAGGGCAGCTTCGACCTCGTCGAGGACACCTTTGTACTTCTCCTGGGCGTCGTACCACACCCAGACTCGGTGTCGGTCGAATTTCTGCCTGAGTTCTGTGATAATGCTATCCGCGAGATCTCCCATTGTGTTCCTCTTTTTAGCGGGGATTGATTGTTGTTTCGGGAAATGAAGACGCTTATCGACAAGACAGAGGGGTCATCAGGTTGTTCCTCAATCCCCTAACGCTTGCTCGTAGACAGCGAATCGTCTGGCCGGGAAGTACGAACTATCCTGGACTCCTTCCTTCGAACTCTGTTCAAACGCCAGGAATTCCTCTTCAACGGTATCATAGCCGAGGGACTGAATCAATCCGACCTCCGTAATTGCGAGTCCAGTGAAGGTGATTAGTCGTAGTCCCTCGTCGATAGCAAACCTCAGTCCGCTTCCGTACAGCCGGCTGAACACGCCTCCTCGATGGTAGTTCGCCCAGTGGCGCAAGTTCAGAAGCATATCAAAGAAAGTAGGACAGGGAGCATCCGGGTCCTCATGAAAAGACTGTCTATAGCGGTACATCTCCGAAAGCGAATCCCGGGCCTTCTCATTCAGTACTGAGTCGATATCGGAGGATCGGCTATTCCAATCAGGATAGGGGGATGACCAATCGAACCAATGGTCCGAGAAATTCCCCTCTGGGAAGTACATGAACGGATACACGTACAGTGAGTCAGTTAGTTCGTCAAGCATTTCCCATCTGTGTTTCTTCCACATACGGACGTGGGTTCCACCTCGCCCATCCGCAAGGATATCGTCGAACCTCGACCGCATGAGGGCGCTGTATGCTTTGTAGATCGCATAGTAGGCCATTGAAATCCGCCACTCAGCCGTTCGCATCCTGTCCGCTGCTTCACCCTCTATCGGATCATTGACGGCGAACTCGTCTCGCCAGGCATTCGAAAGGTTCCGGAGCGCTTGCTCGTGGTCGCCACCGTCGGATTCATCGAAATAGGCTTGCAATTCATCTTCGTTCGCCTTAGCATTCGAGACTACGTGATAGAGGACGTGTCCCTGAACAGTTTGAAGGCACTCGTCACCCCACACAGGGGTGTTGTGCATCACTCGACGAAACTCCAGCCCCAATCGTGATTCAGGAAAGTCCGGGGGACACTCCCCCTCGACCCCTTCTCCGAACGGTCGGCCATACTCGTAGGTGTCGAAGAAGCTGGTTGATAGCGTCTGAAATAGCTTCCCGACGGGTTTTCCATACTTGTAGAACTCCTTCTCGTCGAAAGCCATGGTAGTGAATTTTGAGAAGGTCCTATCGTGAGTAGCTGGACTTCAGTTTCGGGAGGCCGGTTTCGAGAACCTCGTACTGATCCCACTCCTTGATGTTCTCCCAGATACCCTTCTCGATGTCTACAGTGACCCCATCGTCGATCATTTCGTCGATGGTTTCACGGAACTCCCTGACGTCTTCGAGGTCGTTCTGGACTTCTTCTTTCCTGTTGAGAAGCTCCTTGTCAGGGTTCTCACCGCTGGTTTGAGCGTTGAGTGTTTCCAGTTCGTTTTCGAGTTCATCAATTCGTGGATCAAGGTATTGGCCACGAAGTTTGGGAAGGGTATTTTCGTCAATACCGTGATAGTAGATGAAACAACTGAATGCGCCGTTAGAGCTTTGCAGTTGCCAGTAAATCGGATTACGTTGACCTCTTCGCTTATACTCGTCAACGTGATGGTATCGGAAATATCGGTTTCGAAGCCAATCGACAGGGTCACGTCCTAATGATTCTCTGAGTCTGTCCGCTTCCTCATCCGGATTGTTGAATAATATCTGTAGACTTTTATTAACCAACTGATCTACACTCTGGCCAGATCCTTCAAAAGCCAAGATTTCATCATTGACAGTTGGCAGATCACGATCTGTTCCCCATCTTTGGAATAGTACCCCAATCACATATGATAAGATACGCCCAGCTGCATTCTCCTTCTCTTCCTTTGTATACAGATCAAATTGATTGCGAAGTTGAGCGATTGTTAATGGTGAGACCTCGGTATCAATCGCTAGTTCTCGTAGGTCCTGGACTCTTCTATTTGATATATAATCTACAGCATCATTCTTGGGTGCAGAACGATCAGGTTCATAACTCATATATTCAGAAATAATTTCCGAATGCATTATCTTATGTTCCTCAAATACAGGATATTGTGAGACGTCCTCAGGAAGATCTGAATACATATACTCTTGTGACTCTTCGGATATGTCATATTCCTCAAATAGGATTCTATCTAGGATCCCATGTATAGTGAGAAGAATTGCTTTACTCTTATCTTCGAATTGTGGCAGTGATAGTACACCATTTTCTACGACTTCAGCAAACCGATTATCAGCGAAATCGGAACCTGTCTCAATTAACTTTGATTCTTTCCTTCTTTCTTCAATAGCCTGTCCAACCAGATCTTCAATTAACACATCATTCTCAAGGTTCTTTTTAATTGGAAGCCTTTCACCATCGCCGACTTCGAAGTGAACTCCTGGGTTTAATCCGTTCGCAATGAACCGATGAATTGTTGAGTTCAAATGAGCAAGAATAATCTCTGCACTATGAGTATCTGATCGGACGAAATGTGAAGTATGGCCAAAGATCATGTCGTCCTCATGAAGTCTACCGACTAGATAATTACCGAACCCCCTAAATGAGGCTCCTCTACTGAAATAGAAGGATCTGTTTCTCAAGTTCCCCCCATTTTCATCTATAACATCACCTGATTCGATCCAATCGACGTAGTCTTCAGGATAATCGTAATAGAGTGAGTCAGTTCCGCTCATTTGGAATCGAACGTATCGTGAATTGAGATCGGAACGAGGGATTTCCCACCATTTTCTCACAAACCGCCCATCATCGTCCGTAGATAGTCCCTGTTTAACCTCACAAACATCTTCAAAGCTGGGATGCTGAATAAAGAGATCAAGGATTTCTTTGCCGAATCTGTAGAGGAAAGGTGTGCGGTCGATTTCTAAGAACGAACTTTGGTCTATAACAAAAGTGCGCTCATCTGATTCGTTAGATCGGTACGCAGCTGTGACTTCGTTAGTTGCTGGTATTTTTTCGTCGGTTTCAACAATCCTGGAGAAGCGAGATGGTAAAGGATCTTGACTTTCGTTCAGAGGTCGCATAACAGTAGCAATATTCATATATATCGGTTTTTGATAATTGCTGATGTGTAGATTTTCGACAAAATTGGCTTCCTCTAGTACCTTTTTCCTGAACCCCCGGAAATAGTATTGATACATGAATGTCTCAGGAGTAATCATCGAAACATATCCTTCATCTTTACTAAAATTAAGACAACGCTCCATAAAAGATCCGTATACGTCGACTTTAGCAGTATAATTTGAGCGAATAAATTCTTTCAGCGTATCACCCATCTTTTTGCTCTGTAAATAGGGCGGATTGCTGACCACAACGTCATAGTTCCCACGTAGAACGTCAAGTAATTCAACCGTCTTACCGACTTCATTGGCAAACATCTCTTCAATCGGATCGTTTCGCTCAAGCGAGGATTCTGCGAGACTTTGAATATTATCTATCAACTGACTTTTGAGTTCGTTCCATGTAACTTCTTTTCCTCCAGAAACGAATGTTGATTGCGTAGTTAGATCGCCATCGTCAGTGAACTGTGCTTGTCCTTTTGACTCGAAGGTATCTCGATGTTCTTCTAGAAGTTCCTCAACCCTATCCTCAATCTGAACAAGACTCCCCCATTCACGAATGTTATCGAAGCTTCTCCAAATCTGTTCCAAAACTTCTTCTTCTAATTCAGAATTTGCCCTATCTAAGACTTCTTCCTTACGATTTCCATTAATCAATACTGCGTCTGCGGATACAATATTCAGTTGAGGTATAGTTACTTCTGGTGACTTTTCTTTTGCTTTCAGATACAGCGAGAGGGCCGCAATCTGTGCTGCTCCAGAATCAATATCGATTCCGTAGAGATTGTTCCGGAGAATCTGACGTGGGATGTACTCCTCAGGGATATCACCCTCCTCCAGATACATCTGATAAAGAACGTCGAAGGCATAGAATAGCATATGACCACTGCCACAAGCAGGGTCAAGTACCGTTATGTCCTCAACTGCCTTCGCCTCTCGATCAACCAAGGAGTCTTCCAGCGGGGCAAGGTAGAAGCAGTTCTCTTCACCGTTGATATTCGTCCGTTCACCCTGCATTTCGAGCCACGTCCGACCCAGGGAGTTATCGACCATCCACTCGACGATGTACCGCGGAGTGAACAGCTGAGTTTTCGTAGCGATATCTGTCCCAGCGATCTTGTAGTTCTCTTCATCGACACGTTTGTCGATATCTTCTCGTTCTTCTTCACCGAAGTACTGGTACACCCAGCCAAGTGCCTCGTCGCTCTCCCAAGCTTCGTCATCAATTGCGTCCAGTTCGTCGAGAATCTCTTCTCGAACCTGCGCATCAAGGTCGATGGCGGTGTGGTCAGAGTCCTCGAAGATCATCCGGATCTCCGCACCGATCTCCTGGTACGCGAGGTCAAGTGCGGCACCGAAACCGTCGTCGGGAGCGTTCGTGAGTTCGCCAGCGATTTCGGCCACGGTGTGGTGCATGTACGACCGGTTGCCGTACTCCGGTCGTTCTTTGATGGTTTCCTCGACGAGTCCGCGAACCTCGATGGTCTTCAACGCGACAAAGCGGTTGAGGTAGGTCTTCGTTGCTTCGCGGACGTAGTTGGTGATCGACCGTTCCAGGTCACCTTCCGTTGATTCGAGTTCTCGTTCGATGGCGGCATCCAGCGTCCGTCGAGTGTGACGGTCTTCTGCGGAAAGGTGGGACAGGTCTTCGAGTGGGAGGCGCTTCTTCTCGTAGATGCCGTACCTTTCGAGCTGGCGTCTAAGTTCGTCTTCAAGCGTATGGCGCGTGCTTAGGATGGTGCTTCGGATAGTCGAACGCTGATCCGACGAGAGACCGGGTTGACCGTTTGTCGTGGACATGGATATCAGAGGGTCGCGCACTGCCACGAAACGGGCGGGACGGCAGTACGCTGTGTCGGGATTCCCGCCCTCGATGACATACCAGGAACAATCAGCCGATGGGTCTTATAACGTTGGGTCAGGAGTCTGCTAAAGCAGGGATGGCGGGTGGGGCGACGGGGCGAAATACCTCATAATTTCTTGAGTGACTGTGAGCCCTATCCAGACAGAGCGAGGTTCTATCATTAACGGGTTAGATGGAGTGATATGGGGTTCCTGACAAGCGTTAAGTTTGAAGATGGTGAACTAACCTTTCTCGATAATGGTTCAGAGAGGGTTCAAGAAGGACATGAGCTTGTGCCAGAAGGTTTCAGAACGGCCTGGGCACAGCACGACGCAATTAATCATCTCCAGTACGCCGTCATGACCGATTCATGCGCAGAAGGGGTAAGTGAGACGCTTTTCGACGAGAAAGCAGCGTACTTGCTCTACGATTGGATTGCCACACACATTCGGGAACGGGCACTCGCCTTAGGAAGCAAAGCGGAGTACATGACCGGGAGAGTGCTGTTGAGGACGTGCCTTGAAGCGCGAATGACGGGGGTGTTCATGAACTCGCTTGCAGACGACGAGTTCAGGGAAGCGTTTAGAGAGGAACTGAACGAACGAGATACCAACGAGCTTCAGCGGATGTTTGGGGCCTCGAATCCGTGGGAAGTAATCACCAAGATCGAGTTGGCAGATATGGAATCTACCGCGAAGATCCTCGACATCATTGAGGAGTCAGGGAACCACTCGTTCCACGACCTATACAATGGAATGGTCCGGGATATCCTCGCCGAGCGTGGCTATTTCGAACCCAAGCGAAAGGGAGAGATCCGCAACTGCTACAGCGATTTGAACTCCAGCGTTCACGCGAACATTAGCAAGTCTCTCGTTGGGCACTCAATCCAACATGGACATCCGTTCAAATCACCGTCACACAGCGAGGAGGGATTCCACAAATTCCTAAAAGAGTTTCTCACGGTACTGGATATCGAGGGAGTTTTGATACTCAACGAATTCGAGCCAGTTCTAGAACGGAACGACGAACTCTCGGAGAGTCTGAACCAGTCTACATCTTCACTCACTCCACTCGAAGATACCCAATCAAAGCTCACTCAGCTCGGCGATGGCTAACGATAGCAACGAGTGGTGATGTTGAGCTGTAGATTATCGGAACCGGATCTCTACGTCACCCTCCTGATCAAGCAGGGCCTCGATATCCCCACGCAGTTCGCTAATCGGTGCCTCGATGTCTTCAGCGTCGGTGACGACGACGGTCCCGAAAATGTTGTCGAGGGTTACGCTCTCGCGGGTCGTTCCATCGTCGTCGTCCTCCTCTAGCTGATCGACTTGCTGCTTAGCTTTGGTTTCGAAGTGATCGACGGTCTGGATATTCTCGATTACCCAGTTGAGCGAAGGATTCGGATTGATGTGGTCCTTGTTTGAGATGTCCAGATCGACCGATCCGTCGCCCTGCCGTTCCGTCAGGTCCGACAGGGCCGAGTCGAGATCGTTCTCGTCGATGTCGGAGCCAGCATATGCTTTCACCGAGTCGATGGAGTTTGTGTACGTTTCGTACCGTTTCTCGTACAGCGCTTCGTAGGTCGCCGTAAAGGCTTCTGCTGCGGCTCGATAGTCCGTCTTGACGTTGTTCCACTGACTGATGACGCCCTCGGTGTCCAGCGTGTTCTTGACGCGGTCAGCGGCTTCACGCGCATCGTCGCTGATGTCGACAAGTGCAGGGTGATCATCTGCCTCGTCGACGAGCGATTCCCATTCGGTCGTGATGAATCGCTGTATCGTTTCGTATTCCTTCAGTCGGTTTTCGCCACCGTCCTCACCGCAGAACTGGGCGACGTCTTTCGCGGTTTTGGTGAGGCCTTCGAGTTCGTCCTCGAAATCGACGAACTGCTTGATTCGTTTGGCCGAGGTGGGTTGTTGGAGCAGGTTCTTCAGCCGAGTTTGGAACTGCTCGATGTCCTCTGCAAGTGGGAAGTCTACCCGCCGGAGCTGCGAGAGGAGTGTGCTGGTGGTCGAGACCCACTCGTTGGCTTCCTCTCGAATGCCTTCGTCGACGGCCTGGTCCGTGGATTTGACCTTGCGGTCAAACAGACGGTCGAGGAGCTGCTTGGCGTCCGTACGCGTGTCGATGTCTACGGTCTCTCGTTCGTCGAAGGAGGTGGACTTGAACTTCGTGACCTGAGTGAACAGCTCCTGTGCACCGTCTTCCGTGTACGTCTCATAAGTTCGTTCCTTGTGCGTCGGGATAATCGAGCCGTTCCGGAAGAGCACGGCCGCGGCTAGTCTGACGACTTCGCGGCTCCAACCGTACGGCGGTTCGGCGAAGTGGTCGATCAGGTCGCTGCCTGTTCGGGATTCGCCTGCTTTCTCACGGCGCTGGATCTCGTCTTCGACTTCTGAGGAGATGCGGGCTTCGGCGATGAGTTCCCCATCCTGAACGACACCCAGGTCAGAGAAAACCGACGGGTTTGACGAGCCGTCAAGGTCGCCGAAGATCTGCTCGATGTGTCGGTCTTTGACCGACGCGGAGCCGTGTTTGAAGCTGGTGAACACCTTCGGGATGGCGTTGTCCGTCTTCCGGGCGACGAGCGAGGTGAGCGAGGTGCTCGTGGTGTCGAACTCTTCGGTGTCGCCGTTGTAGATGAGAACTCCGCGCTGGAAACTGCGTTTTAATTCGCGTTCGACCTCGTTGCGGAGGCGCTGGAGGTCCTCCTGCTTCTGTCCGAGGGCTTCCTGTTCCTCCTGGCTGAGTTCATTGCCGCGCTTTTCTTTGACGACGGTGTTGATTTGGAAGATCGACTTCAGCTTTTCGTAGATATCGTGCTGTTTCTCGTTGTCGGCGATCCAGTACAGCGTGCCATCTTCGCTGAAGCTCTGCGTTTTCAGGCCGTCCGGGTCGAGGTCCTCGTATCGCTGGTAGATCGGCGAATACGTTTTGAGGTCGATGTGACCCTTCGACGTGATTTCCTCACCGTCGATGCTCAGGTTCACCTGGAACGTCTTCCCTTGGTAGTTGACGCGGGACGTTTCGTCGAGGATGTCGTTCAGGAACCGTTTGGACGAGCGCCGGATGTCACCGGGACCGACTTCAATGCCTTTGATCTCGTTTTCGAGCTCGCGCTCGGTCTCACGGAGGAACCGATAGCCTTCTTCGCTCCGACCGACGTAGCCGGCGTCGACGAGTGCATCGAGCGTCTCTTCGACGTCACCCTCTAGTTGCTGCGTGGGGCCGAGTTCAGTCTGGAGTGACGTCGCAATGTTGTCGGCCGTATTCGGAATCCACGGGAGTTGCTGTAGGAGGTAGAGGGACTTGAGGACGCGACGTGCGATTTCCGGGTCGGTGTCTTTCGGTCTCGCCTCTCGGATCGACTTGACGTCACTGCTGGGGATGTCGTTGCTGATCTCGTCGAAGATCATGTCCAGCGTGACGAGCGCCCCGAGTTCGTCGTTGTAGAGGTGGTCCTCGTCTTTGAGAACGCTTTGGGTGACATCGATCAGTGTGCGTTCACTCCCTGCCAGCTGGTCGTCTGAGCCTTTCCCGAGAGCCTTGAACATCTCCGGAAGGATATCGAGTTGGTAGGGAAGGAACGGGTAGCAGTCGATGAAGTTCTCCTCGTTAATCGGCTTCAGACTCTGACTGGAGTCAAGTTTGTATCTCGCGGACAGGATACCCTCGTGCTGGTCGTACAGATCGCCGAGGATGCCTCTGAATTCGCCTTTCTTGCTGAGGACACGGTCGCGGACGACCTTGTCGAGGTTCTCGGAGGTGAGGTCGAATCGGTGCGGGAAGCGGTCGATGACTTTCGACTCCTCGGCTTCCTTCTCCAAGACGCCGGGGATGAGTTGCTGGAGTTGTTCCTGGGAGGTGACTCCGAGGAAGACCTTGCCCTTGCCTTTCTGCCCGAACTCCTCGACGATACTCTGGAGTTCCAAGAGAAGTTGCCCGTCGTCGCCGATGAACTGCGAGATCTCGTCGATGAACACGAAGTACCGACAGTTGTCGCCGGTCTCTGCTTCCCGTTGTTCGACGTAATCCACGATGTCTTCGGCGAGTGTGGACGCGTTGATCAGAACGTTGTCCTGAACGTCGTCGATTGCGCGGGCGGCATCGTCCTCGTCGTCGAACTCATCGGTGGCCTCGACTAATGCGGTTTCCATGTCGGACCGGACGAACATGGCGTCCTTGCGGGCTTCCGTCCAGTCTTTCCCAGTGTTTGCTTCGATGGCGTTGACGAACTCGTCGTATACGCCGCGCGATTCGAGTTCCTGTTCCATTTTCGCGACCCAGGACATCGAGGCGTAGCCACGGGAGATATTGAACTCGCGGTGGATGATCTCCGTGATGGATTCGCTCCCGGATGCGTCGGCTTTCGCGCCGATCTGGAACATCAGCACCTCGGAATCGAACTTCTGGGTAACAGACGAGACCGCTCCGTCGAGCATCTCGTTGTCCTCGATTCGATCCCGAAACATCTCAGCGGCGTGTGTATCATCGAATTGCCGATTTTCGAGGATGTGCCCGAGGATCTTCATATAGTGGCTCTTCCCCGAGCCGAAGAATCCGGAGACCCACATCCCGACGTCTTCGGTCTGTGTGTGTTCCGTATCGATGACGGCCTCTAAGGCGTCCGAGAAGTGCCGTTCGAGCTGTGGCGTGAGGATATACTCTTCGAGCTCTTTCTTGACTACGCCCGGATCGTCGTTATCGACTTTGACGACTCGGTCGATCTTTCGATTGATTGGCCGGTAGAAAATCTCGTGAATCTGGTTGGTGGAGGTAGTGTCACTCATGTCCGATCACCCTTGCGCGGTAATATGTTCCTTCAGATTCATCGAGGAATCTTAAGCTCTTGTCATCTACTTTCGCTGGGTAACAGAACACGATTGGCGTCTCCTCCGGTGTATTCATCTCTAGTTGCCCCATTAGTGTGGAAGCACTGGCGTATGGGTATAGAATACCCATCCGGTAGACTATAACTGTATCAGCGTCTTCTGCAGCCGATGCGATCGCCGATGCCAACTGACCCATCTCGCCGTCATCCAGGAGTGACGATTTTAGCCCGTCAAGTAACTGGTCTCGATCCCGGCGTTCGAGATCGATGACGTTCTCCAGGATGCCGCGGTCTTCGAGTATACTGAAGACCAGTTCGCGCATATCGATTCCTGCGACGGTTTGGTCATGATACTCCAGCTTCTCGATGAGGTTTCGAACCTCTTCATCGACTTCGATTTCGTCACCAGGGTCGTATGTGAAGACGATGAACGGGACGCCCGCTCGCTTTCCAACTTCGTCTCTATCATCTCGGACGAGTCGTTCGACTTCTTCGAGTCGTGCTTGAAAGTCAGAAAGCATTGATTAGATCCTCTATGCTGTCGTGCTTTGTAATTAGTCGTTCTGTCGACCCGCGCTTCTCGTAGCTCACAAACTGCGGTGAGATATCTCGGACCCGGCGCTGGACTTCGGATTCATTCATCAGGAATACCTTCCAATCGTCGTGTTCGATGACGTCTGATGCGGACTTGGCCCCCTTCTGGAAGAGCCGGTAGACGACGTAAGCGACTGCCTCATCGGGAACGTAGGTGACGGCGAACTCTTTGCGTTGAGTGCCTTCCAAGAGCCCGTAGTTCCGGAGTGCGGTGAGGTACTTCGTAGCGGCTTCGTTGATCGTCGATTCGGACCGGTCACGCAAGTCGGCGAATTCCTCCTGAATCGATTCAATAAATGTGACGATGTCCGTAGCTTGGACGGAGAGCGTCCCCCGTTCGAACTCAGGGTACATGAAATCGAGTGTGACCAGACGGATGAACGGATCTTGTGCGAATTCGTAGTACAGACACCAGTCGGTGACGTCGCTCCGAACATCAGCCGATATTACTTTCATCAGTGGTGTTTCTGTGTACTCATTTTTATTTGGGATGTGGCGACGTGTGACTTCGCGGAGGATGTTTGTCCGATACTCGTCTGTGTCCTTGTTCAGGATGTTCTCCTCGACCACCTTTCGTTCCAGTTCTTCGTACGACTCACACTCGACGTAGGTGCGAAGGATGCGTTTCGTCTCGTCGATATACGTACTGTGGTGGGCGATTTTCGGGTCGAGACTTACCGCTGCTTCTGTTCCCTCGCTATCCTTCGACCCGACATGCTCGTTACCCATATGAATATCTCACGCGCTTTCGGATTTAAGTTCTGAGTTGAGGGGGTAGTACGGCACACAGAGATGGTCGGTGCTATGTCCGTATCCTTTTAAAAGGTTGGCCAGCAGTCTCCATTTCTCTGGCTCAATCTCGGGCTGTGTGTACCCATCTTCATCGATACAGACTGAATCACCGGTCCCCGGGTCGGTGAGCGTCGTAGATGTTGCCGTGATGTTTGATCCAGTTTGCTCGATGATTCGGTCTGTCCACCCTTCATTCAGTGATTGCACAGAAACGTTCTCAAGGGCCTCCAGAGGTTGCTCGTCAGCAGCTTCGGTGTCTTCAATGGTGGCCGCGAGTCGAGACTCCACTTGTGGCCCGAACGAGAACAGGGAGATAGTATCTGCTGGAAGGCGGTCTGATTCTGCTTTCCGACCCACTTTCGATGCGAGAGTGATTCGAGATTGTAGTTGCGTTTTCGGGGTTACTTCTTCGAGTCGTGCCCGTCCAGTCTCGGACAGAACCCGAGAGTCCCACCAGCCTAGGTTATTTGACTCTCCAACTCGCTCTATCAACAGACGTGAGGCGACCAGGTCAAGAAAGAACTCATCATCTACACCCGCTTCGTTGAGAGCCTCTTTAGTCGAGACGAACGTATTGACGAGATCAGTTGAAGTCATACATTCACTCAGAAGGGGTGGTGGCTTAGAAGCAACGCCTCCCGTTTTCCAAAGCCAAAACCGAACGTCCTCTACATCGTGGGTTTAATACCGCCCGATAGGAGTGGGATAGTGTACACGATGGGTTCTGGGAACGAGCTGACTGAGCTGTACGATTCTCTCTCTGTTCTAAATGGGTCGCTACCTTCTAGCGCGGATTCGGAGTGGAAGGTTGCGTTGCGGTCTGTGCTATACGGTGATGAGCTACTGGCTGATAACGCATCCAGCTATGGAGCACAACAGAAGGAGCGGAATTTTGGGAAGCGGAAGGATTACGCGCGGCGACACGGTAACGGGAATCGAGTGACGGAGTTTTCGGCGATCGCGGTTGCGGAGCCACGTGAATCGGATCGCCGATATGTGCCGACCGATGCGAAGTTGCCAGTTGCGCCGGAGTCGAACGAAGTGCTTCCGGTATATGTCTCGTCAGAGGAAGTTAATTGGGCTATCTCCCTTCTTGCTGAATTACCCGCCGAACCCGTAGCTGACCAACCAGGTGATGGAGTCGGTACTGTGCTTGACCCTGAGCGAGTTCGCCGTGCACGGGAAAACGTTGGACGTGGACCGGCTCCGTCTAAGACGACGCTCCTGTTTGTGAGTGATACGCATTTGGGATACGAAAATCGTGAGAAAACTGGACGGGGTAGTACGGTATCTTGGATTCAAAACATTTCGAGTAGGGAAACAATCGGGCAAGTGATGCAGATCGCCCTTGAGAGGAATGTTGATGCAATCATTCACACAGGTGATATTTTAGATCACGAGGTAGACCAAGATACTCTCGATTTTGCCAATGGAATTTTGTCTGGGTTGTCAGCAAGTGAACATCCAGTTTACTGTATCGTCGGGTCGCACGATCATGACTCGGCAAACCCACAGCATTCGAATTCAGTTGATGGGATTGCGTGGCTCAAAACTCAGATTGCAAAAGGCCATCTTTCGGAGTTATCTACTAACCCCACATCTGTTGGTGGCGGGTCGCTCAGTGCGTATGGTATCTCAGCGGGAAACGTTGGGATCGACGACGTTGGAAAGTTCCAATCACGCGAGTGGCACCCGTCTGAAATTACGTTCGGTCCAGCACCTCCCGGTCCGAACGTCCTGTGTCTCCACGACGGGTTGACGCCGTACCGGGGACCCGATGCTGATGTCGATTTAGATCGATTACTTGCTCAGTCACGCGTATCCTTTGAGTGTGTCCTGATCGGTGATGAACACCGTCCAAAGAATCGAAATTTCGAAAATGGATACACCTTCGAAGCGGATGATGGAACTCCAGTGTTCTATACTGGTCCAGCTATGCGGATTAGTGAGCCGTACCGGGACCACGAAGCGTTTGCGACAGAGCTGATGATATCTGTAAACTCTGTCGAGACGAGACGGCACGAGTTGTGATTGGTGAGCACGACAAATTTTCGGAGTAATTGCCCGTCTGAGAAGCTAATTTTGTAGGCTCGTTTATTTTCGACTGTATTCATGTGGTGTTTGTATTTGGGCATTCATTTCCGTCCGTAGCATCTCAGATGGGTAGAATCCAGTGACGCTTTCGCGTCACCCTTGTCCGCTACAGTTTCATAGCGACGGATATCTTGACCAACAACCTGCTCAAGGGAAGTCATGGGAGTAGTAATGCTGAGATGAGTTACCGTCTCTCCAGTACCTGGCCCATACAATCATTACGCCGATACAAGAATTCGGTACCATGCACGTTACTCCCATAGAAGACGCACCAGATCTTGACGGTGCGTTGCACCTCCATCCGTTTCTTGGGGGTTCAGTCTCCAGTTCCACAGTCCGTCTTTTCGCGGACTTGACTGGCAGATATGACACGGGAAATATCCTCGTCATCAAACGGTTCCCGACGGGTATCGAAGAGATAGAGTCGCTATTCATAAACGAGGAAGATAGCGTCACAGCACCCGATGTAATTGGGCTTGCGGCCCACAGTCGACGCGTTCTCGAGGAAAGCCCACAGTCGTCGCGAGTTCTGGCACCAGCTGAACAGAGTCTCCTCTTGGAAATCTACGAAGCACAGTACGACTGGAAAACACCCTATCTGCAGCGCGCGAGCAACCAGGAGTCCTTCGTCAGCGACCTCGGCCGGTTCGTGGCCGAGGCGACGTGGCAGGGCAGCCGCATCGAAACGGACGACGACATCCTCGGCGAACTCGCCGAGTTCAACCGTTCGTTCCACGAATGGCTGCATTCTCATGGATTACAGGACCCAGGGAACGTACTCTCGGCAGCAATCGAACAGCTCCAGAACGACGAGACCAGACAGAGAATCCAACGGGAGTTCGACGCCGTGCTCGTCCTCGAGTTCGAGGAGTTCACTCCGATCGACCGGGCTTACCTTGCATGGCTCACGCTCGATGTCCCACTCGTCTGTGTTGCCGAGCGGGATAGCGCCATTCAGCGACTCTGGAACGAAGCCGGACGTATCGAGAATTTGGTCCCCGGCCTCTCGGTCGTCGACCACACCGAGACAGACCAGCGAGCCCGCCCCGAAGCAGTTGCCTCCCATCTCGCCACCGGCGACCAACCGGACACAACCGACGACGGACACGTCGCCGTACTGGAAAGTCCGACGTTCGAAGCACAGGTCCGGCGCATCGCCGACGAGATCGAACTCCGCAGGCGAGCGGACAGCCTCTCCTACGACGAGATCGCGGTGGTGCTGCAGGACTCGAAGGCCCCGATTCCGGAGACGCTCCGATTACTCCAGAACGCCGGAATTCCCGTGACCTCCGCTACCGTCGGCGGGCTCGAGCATGACCCCGCCGCTAGAGAGCTATACGCTCTCGTTTGCAGGTGCAGCGACAGAACACAATCTGACGGTGCCTGGTCAGCTGATCGCGCCCACACGACCCTCACCGCGAGAATCGAGAACCCCACTGATCTGTCCGGACTTCGCGACGAAGTGGTCGAACGAGCCCGAACTGCCGGAATCGAATATGCGCTGTGGCACTGGATTCTCGAAACCGACCTGAAAGGACGTATCGGGCGCGACGAGACACCGCTCGATGCGAAGACACAGTTTGAACACGTTCGCGAGGTTCTCTCACTGGCGAGCTTCGTCGACGACTCGGACTTAATTGAGGCTTCCTGGGGGACGCTCCGTCACGGCCTCGAACGGGAGATGGAGCGCGCAGCGTCGGACCGAGTCGCCTCCGAACTCGAAACCCCCACCGAGGGCGTTCTCGTCGATACCGTGCGGGTCGTGAAGAACACCACCAAGGACACGGTATTCATGGTCAACGCCGTCGATCGCGATTATCCTGCAGACCCTCGGTTTACCGCACTGTTCCCGACGCCACATCTCGAGCAGCTCGACGCATACCCCTCCTACACGACGCCGACTGAATCGGACGTCAAGAAAACGTTCTCGACAGAGACCGAACTACTGACCCGACCGCTCCGCGCCTACTACGCCGCTCTCAGCCGACGGTTTCTCGCGGTCGGGGCACGAGCAGCCGAGAACCGGCTCTATTTCGGCACATACCGCGAGGAGGCTGGTGGCACAGGGAGCAACCTCCAACCATCGAGATTCCTCGCGGCTGCAGAGGAGGCAGTCGGCCCGTTCGAGCGCATCAAACACGACGGTATCCACAGCCACGGGAGCGCCGTCGAGTTCGCGCTCACTCGCTCGGACAGAGCACTCGACGAGATCAGGCGCGCTGGCGTCATCGGCGACCCTGTCGACGTCGACGTAGTCCGTGAGGATTTCGCGACGATTCAGACACTGCTGGACCAGGACCTCCCGGCCGAGGTCCGAGAAGCGATCCAGACACGGGTCGACTTCGCGGAGGGGGTGGTCCACCGTGAGTGAGGACGTCTCTCGAGTCTCCCCGTCGAGGCTGGCGACCTACGCGACCTGCCCACGCAAGTACGAGTACGACAAGGAGTGGTCGGTCGAGTCGCCCGAGGAGTCACGGCGGTATCTCGACCGGGGGCTCGCCTACCACGGTGCCATCGAGGACACGTGTGCATGGGCCACCGATCAGCCCGAATCACCGACGGACGACGAGATTCAAACCTACGCTCACGAAGCGATTGAACGCCGATGGGACGAACATGCGGACCGCGACGAGTACGCTTCGGACGCCCAGTTCGCATACGACCGGCAGGTCGCGATCGCCGGTGTAGACGCGTACTTCGCCGCGGCTGGTCTTGAACACGCTCGCAATTCCGTCGAACAGGAGGGCTGGCTCACCTGCGACCGTGGCGACGTCCACTTGCGTGGGCGCGTGGACAACATCGTCCGGACCGACGAGGGACTCCAGATCATCGACTACAAGGGCTCACTCTCCGGCATCGTCTCTGGCCGGACTCACAACCGTATCGAGGCCCACCACGCCGGCGAGGAGTACCACGCTAGCATCCTGAAGAGCGTGTTCCAGGCTGCCACCTACATCGAGGGCGCGAAGGCGACGGAGCACTACGAGCCAGGGATGGATATCGAGTTCACGTTCTATGGCGTCCTCTACAACGTCGACCGGACTCCCGGACACGACGGTATCTCTGTCGAGGTTACAGGGAAATCCCGTGACGTCGGCTGGATCTACGAGGCTCACGAGGACACCATCTGGTCGCTCATCGACGACTGCTATACTGGTATCGTCGACGGCGAGTTCACGCCGGAACCGTGGGAAGAAATCCACGAGAACGCGTGTGGCGACTGCTCGTATCAGGGAATGTGCGGTGACTACATCGGTGCGGAGGTGAGTCTCGATGACTGACAACAGAACCGCCCACGAGCAAGTCCCAGAGCCACGAGACGCCCAACGTGACATCATCGAGAGCGACGACTACCCGATGCGAGTCCGAGCGGGCGCTGGTACGGGGAAGACGTTCACGATGGTTCGGAAGATCCAGCGACTCATCGAGAACGGCACGGCACCGGACCGTATCCTCGCGCTGACGTTCACTAACAAGGCCGCCGACTCGATGCGCGAGAAACTCGTCGAGACTGTCGGCGAACAGGGATACGACATCGAGGCGTACACTTACCACGCCATCTGCCACGAGCTGCTGCAGGAGTTCGCGTACTACGCTGACCTCGACCCGCGGTACGATATCGCGACGGACGCCGACCGGTTCGCGCTCAGCTACGAGGTCCTCGACGAGATGCCGTACCGGTTCACGAACCCGGACGTGTACGACGGGGTGGACTACGCGACCGGCGCACCGGACCGGCTCTTGCGGTTCATCCCTGCCATGAAACGTGCTGGAATCACGCCAGACGACGTCGACGCGTACCTGCCGAGCGTCGACCGACTGTTCGAACTCGGCGAGTTGGCCGAGCAGATTCACGAGGCCGCGGACGAGCATCTCAGAGTCGGTTGGCGGAAGGTCACCGAGGACCGCCTCGACGAGATGATCGACAATCTCGGCGCGATGGAGCAGACGCTGGCAGCGCTCAGAGCCGGCCTGCACGACGATGGGATGGAGGCACACGTGGCGACGTATCTCGATGTGATGTCCGAGACCTGCGTCTCAATGGGGGCGTTCCTTGACTCGAATAGAACTGCAATCCTCGACGGCGACCTCACCTACAGTTTCAAACTCCCCGCACATCTGTTCGGCCAGTACAGCGGTGCTCCGAAGGGGATGCCTTCCCTCGACTACTCGCTCCCCGAGAAGCTCGATGCGTTCGTCAAGCGCTGTCAGGTCCTTTCCGACCTCGTTCCCGGCTACAGAGCCTACGAGACACGACTTGACGAGGAGAACCTGCTCGACTTCAACGACCTCGTCCTCGCGACGGTCGACCTCCTGCAGGACGACACGGTCGCGGGCTGGCTCGGCGAGCGCTACGACTACGTCTTCTGTGACGAGTATCAGGACACCGACACCGTCCAGTTCGAGCTCGTCCAGCGGCTCGCTGCCGAGGCGGACCTCTTCGTCGTCGGCGACGACGACCAGGCGATCTACGAGTGGCGGGGCGCGAACGTCGAGAACATCGGTCCGCGACTCGACGATGCATATCCGGGACTGCACGACGAGACGCTCGAGGAGAACTTCCGCTCCCGACAACCGATCCTCGACCTCGCGAACAACGCGCTCTCGCACCTGGAGGCTCGCGGGAGTGACAAAGAACTCACCGCGGTTGGAGACGCCGCAGATGCTGACACGGGTGTCGTCACGCTCGAAGCGGACGAAGAGCCCGAGGATGAAGCCGCCCAGCTCACGAACGCGCTCGTTCGCCTCATCAACGGAGACAACGACATCGCCGACACAGAGTACAGCCCCGGTGACATCGCCATCCTCGTCCGCAAGAAACGCCACGCACGGCCTATCGCAGACGAACTCACTTCGGCTGGTATCCCGTACGAACTCGGCGGCGACCTCGCGTCTGAAGCACCCGGTGTGGAGACAGTCATTGCTGCACTCAAGGCACTCGCGAACCCACACGACGAGGTCGCACTCAACAGGGTCCTCGCCATGCGGTACCGAATCCATCGGAAGGACCTCGAACGACTGAACTCACACGAACTGCCACGCACGGGTCCGGACGAGAAGACACCGCTCCAGACATCGCTTCTCGAACTACCGTTGGACGAATTCACGGTCCCCGAGCGGGTCGCAACCGCACGCGAGCAACTCGGTGACCTCTGGGCGAAGCGCAACACCTACTCGCTCTCTCGCCTCTATCAGGAGCTCAAGTCGACGATGCGTATCGAGTGGTTCCTCTCCGAGCAGGAGCGCCGCGACCTGCGAGCACTCGACGAAGTCGTGAGCTCGTTCGAAGAGGGTGCCGTCGAGCCAGAACTGTCCAGTCGATTCATCGAGTTCCTGGACCAGCACGACATCATCACGGAGGTCTCCGACCGGGAGATGGAGGACCAGCCCGAGGCACAAGAAGAAGCGGTCTCCATCATGACGATCCACAAGAGCAAAGGACTCGAGTTCCCCGTCGTCGTCCTCCCACAACTCCGCGCTGACGAGTGGGAGCCGCAGGCAAGAACCTACGACGTCGTCGAGCACGTCCTCGACGGTGGCTCCCCCCTCGACCACGACTTCGCCGAACGCGACGCACACGAGGCCCGTCGGCTGCTCCACGTCGGTATCACCCGCGCCGAGGAACTCTCCATCCTCAGTGGCCGGTACGATGACGACTCCGACGACGGCCTCGGCGACGAGACCATTTCACCAGCCACTGTCGGCGACGTCCTCCCAGGTACCGTCCCGTGGTCCATCGATGGCGTCTCGTTCCCCATCTGGGAGACGATTCAAGAGAGCCGGCCACCGACAGCGATAGACGGAACTGAAACCCTCGCAAGCCCGGTCGACGTGACCGAACGGGTTGTCGCAGTCGAAGGGCAGCAACAGTACAGCCGATCGGCCGGACAGGCGCGCGTTCTGGGCCTAGCGAAGCAGGCGCTCGAAGGTGATCTCGACCCTGCGCTTGCAGACAAGCTTCCCGCGGACATCCTTGGTGAACCAGCCGGTGCGACACTCCACCGGCGACACAGCTACACATCGTTAGACACGTTCGAAACCTGCCAGCGACGGCACTATCTCAGCCACGTCGTCAGAGCGTTCGACGACCCTGTCACCGGTCAGGGGACCGGAGCAGGACACAGTGGCCCCAGCCAACAAGCGATCGGCATCCTGTTCCACGACACTGCGGAACGAGCAGCCGACCGTGGATACACGAGCAAAGCGGAGTGGCTGGCGCTTGCTGAGCGTCTCGCAATGATTCGGGGCGAAGGAGATGTACTCCCAGCGGTCGAGGAGTGTATCGAACGGTTCTTCCAGACCGAGGCGAGCGAGTGGGAGATACTGGCTGCAGAGCGCGGCTTCGAACTGTCGTTCGACGACGAAAGTGTCGTTGGGTTGATTGACGCCCTCTGCCGTCGCCAGAATGGCGATCTGGTCGTCCTCGATTACAAAGCCACACAGAAAGAGCGGTCACTCGACGACGATCTCCAACTGCCGATCTACCTGCTTGCCTGTGAGCAGCTGTTCGAGGAACCAGTCAGGACTGCCGGCTATGCATATGTCGGGGCGCAGGGGCCACGAATCGACCTGCGGGAGTTCACCGACGCGGACCTGGACCATGTGAGGGAACAGCTGTCCGACCGTCTCTCCGACGCCGCTGAGAGTTCCTTTGGGACGTACACGGCTGGAGACCACTGCAAGTACTGTCCCCACAGGAGTCTCTCCTGTAGTGACGAAGCAGACATCGATATCTCACATTGAGACGGCAGAACGACTGGGAACGGCTGACTGGCTCTGGTAGATTCTTACGGGTTTCGAGGAGAAAGCCCCATGCTTCAGGGCGGACATGAATCCGACAATACTCGACGCCACGTTCAACACCCCCGGACAAATATTTTAAATAACTGATAAGAGCCGGTTGGTTGGCTCAGCCAGTAGCGTCCAGTGAGGGGGCTACTCGATTTCTAACTGACCACTTCCGCTGCTCTCCTGACCGTCGTTCTCGTCCCATTCGAGTTCGAACTCGATACTTCGTTCAGTCATACTGCCAGCTGGGCCTTCGCGTTCAGCTTTAACCTCGAAGGTCGGTCGGGCAGGGGGATTCAGTGTTACGGACTCGGAGCCTGCTTTCAGGCTGATAGCGTTTCCGTCTTCAAGATTGTCCGCGACTTTCCGGAGGTACGATGCAATCTCTTCTCGACTCTGGACACTCTCCGATTTGAACAGGACTTCTTCAGGCATACAGGAGATAGTACACAGCCTGCACCAATAAATGCGTCCACCGTATCGAGTAGATGGGGCTATTCAGCGTGCGTCACACCTGTCGGGCCCTCCCCCACTCTCCGCGACACCTGTTACGTGTTACTGAACTCCTTCAATCACATACCCGAATGCTATTCCGGTTCACGCTTGAACACCAAAGTAGATCCTGATGGGAGGCGATCACAGAATCGGTATCCTGTGCCAAAAGAACAAGCCGGTGTTTAGCGAAGTAGCCAAGCGTCTTCGGAACGCAGGCTTTCAGGTTCGATTCTTCCATCCTCGATCCATCCTTTCGCCAGATCACATAGCCGATCTCTCGTTGATCGTTAACAAAAAGACACACCCGAGTGCGCTCCCAGCTCTCAGGCATGCTCGACGGACGGGGACAGCGCTGTGGAACAACCTTCAGGCGACGATTTTGTTTAGTTCACTACTTATCGGTCTTCGCGCACTCTCGGAGATGGGATTTCTCACACCCGAAGTCAGCTTCGAGAAACCCGATGGCGACTACGTCGCAAAAGGCTACTACATCTGGAACGACGAACCTGAACTCAATGGCGAGGGCGATTTTTATCAGGAACTGATCCCGACGAAGCCAGTCGATTACAAGTATTACGCCGTCAACGACGGGACACGAATACACGTCGGGGGGAGGCGCGTCACCTCAAAGCTGTACGTGGAGAAGCAGTTTCTCGGCCAGATAGAGGTTAAGCCAGAGCTTGCAGCGTCGCTCCGAGAACTTGTTGAACGGTTCGACCTCCGGGGTGTCGGGGTTGATTTGGTCAAAGATGACGACGGCCAGTATTGGGCTGTCGACGTCAACCTCGCAGCGGGATACCGGGACACTGGACTAGAGCCAGCACTCACCGAATCGGTTATTGCGAGTCTGCCAAGCGAGTGACCAGACCCACCTACGACTTCGGGAAGCCCTCGATCCCGTTGAATCAACCCCGAGGCAATCGACGTGGTTGGGCTGGAGACGCGCCCTGTATCTCGCACGGCTATCTGACCACCGATTTAAATTGGTAGACAGTTCTGTGGTCAATACGCGAGTCTCCGCACCGACTCGTATTCTCACAATTCAAACAATCAGTAGAGCAATAGCGTGTATCACAGATCAAGAGCGGCACTACTCACGGCAGATACGTTGCAAGGAAATTGAGTATCCTGTCCAGTACTTTTTTACTTCACCCTCGTCCGAGCTTTCGTCGTCGGAATCTTGAGGCATGGGTAATCGAAGCACTATAGACCAATATGCCTTGTTCCAGTTTTCTGTCTAGAAAACCACTGATGCTGAAACGACTGATACGCACGCTCTTCTCATCGGCCAGTTCGAATGCTCGACGGGGAAAAGGAAGATGGCGTTAATTGCGGCTGGAGTTAGTCTCCAGTGAGCGAGGAGGCAGGTACAACAGACCGAGACGGTTAGTCACGATAGCCTAGCAACCGAAGGCCGTTCAGCGAGACGAGGACCGTTGAGCCCTCGTGACCGACCACTGCAAGCGGAAGTGGGATACCTCGGAGCAGAATCGTGCCGACCATGAGCGCAATCGCGCCGAACGCGATGGCAAGATTGATTGTGAGCGTCCGGCGGGTCTTCCGTCCAAGACTGAGTACGTAGGGGACCTTGCTGAGATCGTCGCCCATCAACACCACGTCGGCAGTGTCGAGCGCGACGTCGGTCCCAGCGCCGCCCATCGCAATCCCGAGCGTCGCAGTCGCCAGCGCCGGCGCGTCGTTCACGCCGTCGCCGACCATTGCCACGTTCTCGTGCTGGTCAACCAGGCGTTCGATAGTCGCCACTTTCTCCTCCGGCAGCAGTTCGGCCTGCACTTCGTCGATGCCGACCTCCTCGGCGATTCGCTGTGCGACGCGCTCATTGTCGCCAGTCAGCATGACTATGTGCTCCACGCCGAGTGAGCGGAGGTCCGTTATCATCTCGGCAACACCGGGGCGGACTGTGTCGGTGAACGCGAGCCACCCTAACACAGTGACATCATCACCATCCTCCTGGGCGACGATGACGCTCGTTTTCCCCTCCGCCTCTAACGTTTGGAGGCGGTCGAGGCCCGGTTCGAGCCCCTCGATCGCTGCATTCTCGAGGACGGTCCTAAAGTAACTCCGATTCCCGATGTGGATGGTTCTGGCTTCGATATCGGCGCGGACGCCCTTCCCTGCGGCTGACTGAAACCGCTCGGCGTCGGGGACGTCGAGTGACAGCTCATCCGCTGCTGTCATCGTTGCACGGGCGAGATGATGCTCTGACCGGGCTTGCACTGCGGCTGCCAGCGCGAGCAGCCCGTCATCGGTCAGGGATTCTGCTGCCGTCTCACGGACGAGGACGTCGGTCAACTGCGTATCGCCCTGTGTGAGCGTGCCCGTCTTGTCGAACGCGACAGCGTCGATTTGGGCTGCCGCCTCGACGTGTTCGCCACCCTTGAACAATACGCCCTGTCTACCGCCGGAGGCGATCGCGGAGAGGACCGCTGCGGGCGTCGAGATGATGACCGCGCACGGGGAGGCCGCGACCATGAGCGTCATCGCTCGGTAGAACGTACTGGTGAACCCACTCCCGAGCCCGAGCGGAATCGCGATAGCTGCGATTGTGAGTGCGAACACGCCAAGGACGTACGGTTGTTCGAGGCGGTCGATAAGCCGCTGTGTCGGCGCCTTCTCACTTTGCGCGTTTTCGACCATATTTATGAGGCGACTGATCGCCGACTCGTGGGCCTGCCGTGTGACTTCGATCTCGAGGCTTCCGCTCTCGTTGATCGTCCCGCCGAACACCTCGTCGCCCGACTCCTTCGGCACAGGCACGGACTCGCCAGTGAGTGAGGCCTGATCGACCGTCCCCTCGCCGGACGTGACGACGCCGTCGAGTGGGATTTTGTCTCCGGGGCGAACGATGAACACGTCGCCGACGGTGACGTCATCGATGGGGACAGTTACTTCCTCCCCATCGCGGAGTATCTGGGCTTCGTCCGGTCGCATCTCGATGAGAGACTTGATCGCCCGACGCGAGCGCCCGATCGCGTAGTGTTGGAGCGTGTTCGACAACGAGAACAGGAAGAGGAGCATCGCACCCTCGAACGGGGCGCCGATCGAGAGCGCACCGATCGCGGCGACGATCATCAGTAGGTCGATGTCGACCGCACGGTGGCGGAGCGTCTCAACCGCACCCTTGAGTCCGTACCACCCGCCGAAGACGTATGCGGCGCCGTAGCCGGTCCACATGAGGAGTGGCGGTCCGTCGAGCCACCCTGTCGCAAAGCCGGTCACCATACCGAACAGCGTCAGACCCACGAACACTGACTCCTGTCTGAGTTCCGAGCGAGAGGCCGCCTCGTCGGTTTCCGTGTCGGGGGTGTCCTCGATCGAGACATCACGGTCGCGGACTGCTTCTCGAAGCCGTTCCTCTGAAGTGACGCTCTCGTCGTAGGTGATCCGGGCGCTCCCCGTTCGGAACGAGACGTCGACATCGTGGACGCCGGGTGTATCTCGGAGATGTCGTTCGAGTGCTCGCGCCCCCGCTTCGCCACGACCACCTCGTCGTTCGATCTGGACAGTACACGTCGATAGCGAGGGTGATTCAGTAACGGTCACGCGATCTCTCCATACTGTCCGTGGTGCTTTTGCATTGTAGGTATGTTACTGTGTCTTCGTCTGACCACATGCGAGAGCGGTTTATCGGGCCCTCTGGGGGGCTCCTGTCCTTCCGGTCCGAACCACTCAACTGATGATTGTCACCGGGATCCGTGCTCGGCGGGTGACTGTCTCGGAAACGCTTCCGAGGAGTGCTCGGTCGATTCCCGAGCGGCCGTGGCTGCCCATGACGATCTGGTCGACGTCATGGTCGTCAGCATATTCGAGGATCGCTTGTGCCGGTCTACCGACTTCCGTGACGGTATCGAGTTCGGTATTCCGTTCCGCCGCAAGGTCCGTGGCTGTCGTGTGGATTCTGGTTGCCTCTTCTTTCGCATTCTCGTACCATTCCTTGGCGACTGGTAGGCCGCCAGCCTCCACGTCGATAACCGAGTCGGTAGGGTTAATTACGTAAATAGAGGTGATGCGTGCGTCTGGGAAGGTCTCGATAGTGTATGTGAGCGCACGCTTTGAAAGCGGGGACCCGTCGAACGCGACGAGAACGTTGACCGGCATGGGAAAATAGTTCGTGGTGAATTGAAATGAACGTACTGCTTTGCGGGTAGCGCGACGACGATTCGTGGAGGTGGGAGCGTTCAGACGACTTGGGTCGGGGACATCACTCATTCGGATCCGACGGTTGAACGTCAATTGTTTTGGCGACTACCCCCCTCGGTTTGGCTGTATCGACCATCGGGTAGCCCACATCGGACGCGGTCATCCCCTGAATCCATGACCCTAGCTCAACTCTTTGAACAGTACGTCAGTCTCGGGATCTTCGTCCTCGCCACGGGCCTCAGCATCTCGGGTGCCCCTGAACTCGATTTGGCGAGTGGTCGGTCTGCTCGTCCAGGTCGAACTGATGGGAGTGTACGAGCACGCGCCGGTCGTGACGGCCATTGACATCCTCCTCCGCGTGAACGCGGAGGAATCCCGACCGCGTTTGGGATATTAGGGTTTGCAATCTACCACTTGTTCCCTCGGTGAGAATCCGTGGGACAAGTCATGAAGGTAGACTCCGGGCTGTGCCAACCAGCCGGTACTCCTATCTCCACCCAAAACAGGTGCAGACTCGGAGTTACTTTGATTCAAGTCGAGACGGATGTTCTCCGCCCCATTCACGTCAGCGTTGAACGCCCCATCACACGCCTCACAGACGTACAATCCACGTTCGACACGCTGAGTATCGTCTTCCGTACCGCAGACACAACACGTCTTGCTCGTGTCGCGCTCAGACACTTCTACGACTTCGATACCCTCGACTTTCGCCTTGTAGGTGAGGATGTTAGTGAAGCGGTCGAACGCCCACCCGTGCAAGTCGAGGTTGCCGTGCTTGCCCCAGTTCTTCGACTCACCATCCTCGTCCTCACGCACCCCCGCGAGTTTGCCGACGTTGATACTCCCAACTCCACGCTCGATGCACTTCTCAACGATGTGTTTGGCGAGGCTGTGGAAGAAGTGGGTGCGGCGCTCCGACCACTTCTTGTGAAGACGAGTGGCTCGTTCGCCACCGGAATCGTCGCACTTGGCAATTTCTTTCGGGAAGTAGTAGCCGTCCTGTTTGAGTCGGTTGCCGGGGTAGAGGTCAGCTTGTTCGGTGCTGTACGCGACGGCGGCGAAGTTACAGATGCCGAGATCGATGCCCGCTGTCTCGTTACCCGGCGCGTTGGGTGTCTCGATCTCGTCTTTGCAGACGAGGTGCAGTTCCCAGCGTCCCTTCGCCTTGTCGTAGACGGCTCTGACCTGTTGTAGGTTCTCGACTTCTACGCCGGGGCGCGTTTCGTACTCGACAAGGATGTATTCCCACGCTTTGGGGTGTTCCTTGTGGTTCGCGCCTTTCGAGAGGCGCACACGGTTGTTCTTGATGTCGTGACGGATGCCGTTTTGCTTCCATGTCACCGTACTACGCGGGTGTTCTTCGTGGACGCGACGGTCTTGGTTGTCGTAGTAGTTTTTCTTGCGGTAGCCGGGCGGATTCGCTCGGTTATCGGACTTCCTCTTTCCGTACCACGAGTTGAAAGCTTCAGCGAGTTCCTCCAGAACGCGCTGACTGGATTGACTGTGCAATCCCTTGTACTTTGGATGCGTCTTCAACTCGTCTTTGAGGTCGCCGTGGTCGGGAATCTTGCCCGTGTCCTCCCACACTTGGCGGGAGTGGTAGTTGGCGACGTTCCAGAGTTTGCTGGCCGACCATCCGTGTCGGTCGAGTGAGTCCTCTACCTGTGAGTGGTTGAGGATTTTCGCTCGATGGGTGCGGTGGACTTCCAGCATTCTGAACGCTTGTATAATCACTTATACTTGCTTCTATTGTAAAATTTCGGATTGAAGACAGTGGAATATCCAGCCGTGCTATCGACGGTGGATTGTGGAATGAGTTGTTGGATTCATCCCGCGCCTAAAGGCGCGGGTATTCTCCTTGTTCTTTATAAAAACGCGAGAACGTCGTGGACGGCCTGACTCCCGAAGAGGCTGGTATCCCGTGCAGGAATATCGAGCACGATTTTCGACCCCCCTGTGGAGTTACCGTTCGAATTCCTTTGCATAGTGAAGTATTCGTTTATCATCTACTTAAAATTTATATGGATGAAGTGTTTTCAGTTATACTCGCAGTGGCAGCGGAGACGTTTCCTGTGCTGTTTTCGACGACCCAACGTGGGACCCAATCCTCCAGACTGTCAGCCACGTAATCATGTTCTGACACCACACCGACGGCCCTTCCGTGACGCGGATTCGCCGACCTCGATGGGTCCCCGCAGGTTGTCGAGAAATTGAACCTCCCGTCCCCGAGACGGGGACAGCAACGACGTCATGCCGACTCTCCAGGACGCTCCGTCGGGGAGTTGCTGGCTGCTATGACTCTGCCGCCCAACCGCGTCTCCGTACTCCTCGAGGCACTTCCCGTTGTTCTTTGGGACCCTCCAATCGATAACAGCGGAGTGCTGCCGGTGACACGTCCGCCTCTGCGGAGCGGGAGTGCCGATGACGGGAGTCCCGAGCGGACCATCGTGGGCGTGACCGACGGTCGCTTTGCCTTCGACGAGCCGAAACACACTCGCGCCGCGAGCCTGAAAGGCCGACAGAGCGATGTTAGCGTCAGTCGGCGAGTGGCTCAGCGGGACCGAAGCGACGATACTGCTCACCGTGCTGGGCCTGGCGACCCTCGGGACGACAGTGCTATTCCTCATCGGGGTTGTCGGCTACCGACGGCGAAAATCCAGGGTCTACCTGCTGGTGACTCTCGCCCTCGGCCTGCTCGTCGGTCGGTCGATCGTCGGGTTCGGAACGGTGTTCGGCATCGTCCCGATGCCGGTCCACCACCTCATCGAACACGGTTCCGACTTCGTCGTCGCAACGCTGGTCCTGTACGCCCTCTACTGGAGTGAACCGCCCTCGCCGTCAGCGTGACAGCCCGTTCTCGCTGACCGAGAACGAGTGGGGCCTATTTATCCGTGAGACGGCTAGCGGCGAGTGTTATGAGCGACGTGCGACGGAGCCTCCACCGTCACATCGAGTCCCACCCAGGCGTCCACTTCAACGAACTCGCCCGCAACCTCGACATCGCGACCGGGCAGGCGCAGTACCACCTCCGTCGTCTCCTGGAGGCGGGACGCCTCGATACCGAGGAACTGCGGGGCCGGACTCACTACTTCCCGACGGGGTACGACCCGTGGGAGCGACGAACCATCTCGCTGCTCCGCCGCGAGACAGTCCGTGGCATCATCGTCGTTGCACTGGAGAACCCGGAGCCGTCGGCAGCCGACCTGGCCGAGGACCTCGACGTGGCCCGGAGCACGGTCTCGTGGCACGTCTCCACGCTCGTCGACGCCGGCGTCGCGGAGAAGTGCTACGACGAGCAGGGTCGGAGCCACATCACGCTGACGCGGCCGGCGGAGACGCGCCGCCTGCTCGACGAGGTCACGCCCTCGCTGCCGGACAGGCTCGTCGACCGGTTCACCCGGCTGGTCGACGAGGGACTCCTCGAGTGAGCTACTCGAGCAGCTGGCCGCGATACTGCTCGGCCAGTTCGCGGTCGAACGCCGAGAGCTGGACGATGTCTTCCTCGGTGAGGTAGTCCACCTCGTCGACGTACGCCACGGCGTCCGCGCGGGCTTCGAACGGGGCGGGGTTCACCCTCATCGGGTCGTCGAGACGCTCCCCGTCGGTCTCGAGAGCGTAGTAGGCGGTCGTTCCGTCGACGAGTTCCCGCGAGTTCAGGTCCCTGACCCAGAGGCCCGCGACGTCGGCATCTGTCTCCGCGAACTGGACCGGGACGGCGTAGTAGGTCGTCGCACAGCCGGACGTACAGAAGAACTCGCGGGTGTCGTCGGTGTGGACGGCCTGTGCGTTCCACTCCGGGAAGTTCGCGGCCATCATGCCACAGACTGCACAGCTGGCGTCCTCGGGCACGTCGACGGGCGAGACCGACTGTTCGTCGCCATCACTGTCGGCCTCGTGTGCGACGTAACTCGTGCAGTAGCCGTTCGGTTCGATGGTCCCCTCGACGATGGTGCAGGCACCGACACCGTCGCCGTTCTTGTCCGGGATGTAGAAGGCACAGCCGGAGCACTGCTGGCCGTTCTGGGGCTCGGACTGGTAGCTCACGTCGCCCTTTGCTACGAGGGCGGCGGGGTCGCGCTGTCCCCCGTCGAGCCCAGTCGCGGTCCGGTACTCATCGGGGACCGCGTCGCTCGGCGTCTCGGTGGCAGTCGGGGTTCCGTCGTCCCCGTCGCCGTTCCCACCGAGACAGCCCCCGAGTGCGGCGGCCGAGCCGGTCCCGACCAGTGCGAGCATCGTCCGTCGGTCGAGTTCCGTCGAGTTCCGTTCTCCCATACTGGGACCTGCGGCACCGGCAGTCAAAGTTAGTCTGGTACAACCGTCGCAGTCTTTCGAGAGCTGCACCAGACTGCTTACCTCCGCCAGCCCACAAGCGTTCGACCATGCAACGACGGACCTACCTCACCGCCACTGCCGGGGTCGCCGCGGCGAGTGCCGGCTGTCTCACGTCGGCTCTCGGGGGGAACGACGGCGGCGAGACGGTGCTCGACCCGCCCGCGGACCAGCAGTACGACAGTGGTAAGCTCCCGTATCCGGCCTACGGGCAGGTCCTGCCCGAGTTCGAGGTTCCCGATCCGCTGGCCGGCGACGTGGTCGTGAGCGACGACCTCGGCGGGACGCTCGTCGTCACCGCGTTCTTCGCCTCCTGTCCCGTCGAGTGCGTCCGCCTCATCGGCCAGCTCGCGGGCGTCCAACAGGGAACCGTCGAACGGGGCATCGACGACGAGGTGACGTTCCTTGCGATCACGTTCGACCCCGAACGCGACGACGCCGAGACGCTCCGGGAGTACGGCGAGCGAATGAACATCGACATGGAGGCGGGGAACTGGCGGTTCCTGCGACCGGAGTCCGCGGAGCGCGCAGAGACCGTCGTCGACGAGAAACTCGGCGTTACTTTCGACCGTATCGGTGCCGGGGAGTCCGAACGGCTGCCCGGCTACGACTTCCGGCACCTCTCGTTGACCTTCCTCCGGAACCCACACGGCATCGTCGAACGGGCGTACCGGACCGACCGTCCGGACCACCAGCGCGTGCTCTCGGACGTCGAGACGGTCGTCGAGGCGACCACCTGACCGATGGCGACATGTACACCAGCCAATCCACTCCTCGGGACGGAGGCACTCGGCCTCCCGGTGTTGGCACTCGTCGGCCTGCTCGGGGGCGCGCACTGCGTCGGGATGTGTGGCCCGCTGGTCGCGACGTACGCCGCCAGGATGGACACGGGCGGGCGCGACGGTGTCCTCTCGGTCCGGACGGTCCGCCAGCAGGCGGTGTTCAATCTCGGCCGGACGGTCAGCTACACGCTGCTGGGCGGGCTGTTCGGGCTCGCCGGCCAGCTCGTCTTCGTGAGCGTCCGGGACGTGACACTCGTCGCCACGGAGGTCCGCGCCACGACGGGAATCGTTGTCGGTCTCGTCGTCGCTGCCGTCGGCGTCAACTACGCCACCGGCAACGGTGCCCGGACCCTCCCGATACCGGGCGTCGAACGCGTCGGGAGCACGGTCCGGGACGTCCTGCTCCCGCGGGTGGACGAGTGGGTCGGCGACTACCGCATCGCCGGGCTCGGAGCCGTCCACGGGTTCCTGCCGTGTCCGCTGCTGTACCCGGCGTACCTGTACGCGTTCGTGCAGGGGTCCGCACTGGGCGGCGCAGCCGCCCTCGCAGCACTCGGACTCGGGACCGTCCCGGCCGTCTTCCTGACCGGGACGGTGTTCGAGGGACTGGACGTCGGTGGCCACCAGCGTCTCCACAGCGCGCTGGGCGTCGCCTTCGTCGTGCTGGGCTACATCCCGCTCCAGCACGGGCTGGCCGCACTCGGTTTCGCCCTTCCAGCCATCCCGCTGCCGCACTTCCAGCCGTGGTGACCGTTCCGGCTCGCGGGGCGAAACTCGGAGGTGGTCCACGTGCGGCGCCGTGAGCTGCTGGGCTCGCTCGCCGCCGCGACGGCAGTTACGACCGCCGGCTGCAACAGCCTCGGCCAGTCACTGACGGGTGACGGCGGAGATGACCCCGAGGCGGTGACCGTCGAGACCATCGACGCGCCCGGCAGCCGAGCTGGCAGCGCGACCGTCCCGGAGCGGGGCCGCGTGACGTTCGTCGAGTTCTTCGCGACGACCTGCCCGATCTGTGCGTCGCAGATGTCGGTCGTCGGGGAGGCCCACGGCCAGGTCGACGACGGGGTCCAGTTCCTCTCGGTGACCAGCGAGCCGGTCGGGCTGACCGTCTCGACCGACGAGGTCGCGTCCTGGTGGGCCGACAACGGTGGGAGCTGGCCCGTCGGCATCGATGACGGGCTCGCGCTGGCCCGGAAGTACGACGCCACCAGCGTCCCGACGGCAGTCGTCGTGGGCCCGGACAACGTCGTGACCGGGAGGCACAGTGGGCGGACCACCGTCTCGCGGATCGTCTCCGAGATTCGGGCTGCGAGGCCCGGTGAGCAGCCGTGACCGACCCACTCGGCAGTCACGTCGTGTTCGCGGCAGGTGCGGGCCTGGCGACGTTCCTGTCGCCGTGCGCGCTCCCGCTCGTTCCGGGCTACGTCGGATTCTACGCGAGTGCGGCCGACGATGGTGGAAACACAGCAGGTATCGTCACGCGCGGGTTCGCCGCCGCCGCGGGCCTCCTCGTCACCCTCGGGACGCTCGCCGGCCTCGCTATCCTCGTCGGCCGTCCGGTCGCACTGGTGCTCCCGGTCCTCGAACCGGTGGTCGGGGTCGCACTCGTCGTCTTCGGTGTCCTGTTGCTGACCGAACGCGGGCCCGCCCCAACCGTCGCGTTACCCGAACGCGGGGCGAACAGCTCGGGATTCGCGCTGTTCGGGGCGGGCTACGCCGGTGCCTCGGCGGCCTGTGTCCTGCCGGTCTTCCTGGCGGTCGTGGTCCAGGCGGTCTCGCTCTCGCTCCCCCGGGTAGCCGCCGTCGTCTCCGTGTACGCGCTCGGGGCCGCCCTGCCGTTGCTGGCGGTCACGGTCGCGGTGGGCCTCGGACTCGACGTAGCGACTGCCCGACTCGCTGCGCTCGGCGATCGGCTCGAACGTCTCGCCGGCGTCGTCCTCGTCCTCGCCGGGGCAGGACAGGTCGTGGTCGCATTCGTCCCGAACGCCGTCCCCTCGCTCCCCGTACCACTATGACAGCCGAGTGTCCTCCCTCGCCGGTGTACGCCACGCGTCGCCGCGGATGGCTCACGGGACCCGACGGTCGGGGACGCACCCAGACAGTATTGTCCGTATCCCACAGTAGTACAGCTCTCGAAACCGGCCGAGAACCGACAGTCAGAGGTGGCACTGCCAACCCGACGGTTCCGACGGTCAGGGAGGTGTCCAGGGGATGAGGACCGTCACCTCCGTCGGGGTCGTCGTCGTGCTGGTGCTCCTCGTCGCAGGAACGGGTCTCGCGGTCGACCCGGGCGACGGCGACCAGCTCTCGCCGGTGCCGTTCGACCGGACGCTCACGACCGGGCTGACGGGCGTCGACGTCGAGCAGGCCCGGGAGGCAGGCCACGTCGTCCCGCGAGGCCAGGTGTTCTACTCGCAGTACGAGTACGTCGTCGGCTACTACGGGACCGACGCGCTCGTCGCTGGCGTCACCGGACCCCAGCACACGGCCCAGTTCGGCCGTCCCCTTGCCGTCTTCGTCACCGACCTCGCCGGGACGGACCCGAAACTGACCGACGAGGGGGACGTGACGCTTCCGGACGCGGCGTCCCCGGGCTGGGCGCGCGCGGGCGACGCGTGGTTCGTCGTCGGGACGCCCGCACGGACGCCCGCCGGGCCGACTGCTCTCCCCTTCGCCGACCGGGCGGCTGCGCGGGAGTTCGCCCGTGAGCACGACGGTACGGTCGTCGACTGGGAGGGTCTCCGGGAACGGCTCGCGGACGAGGATGCCGGCGGTGACCGCAAGCCGCCAGTCGCGGACCGCCAGCGGTGGGCCGACCGGGCGGTTGAGCGAACACGCGGGTCGCGGGACCGGCCGGTGTCGATGGTCGTCGGCACCGACCAACAGGCAGTGCTAGCGGCGACAGACCGGCCTTCGACGTCGTCCGGGTCGCCGTCGCCGGTCGTCCTCGGTGAGGACGCACCGACGCTCGCGGCGGCCGTCGGCCGGGCACCGCCGAACACCACCATCAGACTCCTCCCCGGTCGATACGACGCGAACCTCACCGTCGAGAAGTCGCTCACCGTGGCCGGGAGCGGCACCGACACCGTGCTTGATGGCGGCGGGGACGGCTCCGTCGTCACCGTTGGTACGTCGGACGTCGCCATCACCGACCTCCGAATCGTGGGTGTCGGGGACGCCAACGCCGGCCAGCTCGAGTCGGACGACGGCTCGGCGTGGGACCGCCGCATCAGGCTCACCTACGGCTACGGCGACGCGGCAGTCAGGCTGCGTGACGCCGACCGGTCGCTGGTCGAGAACGTCAGCGTCGACACGCCGTCGAACGGCATCGTCGCGCTCGACAGCGACGGGGTCGTCGTCCGAAACGTCGCGGTGAACGGGACCGACGGGCTCGCGGGGTTCATGAGCGTCCTGCCGATGTACTCCCGGATGGTCGTCGAGGACTCCCACTTCGACGGGGGGCGCGACGCCGTCTACGCCCACTACGCCGACGGGACGGTCGTCAGGGACAACCACATCGAGAACCTCCGGTTCGGCTTCCACGACATGTACACCAGCGACACGCTCGTCGTCAACAACACCATCCGCGACGTGAACACGGGCCTCTACGTGATGACCCGACCGTCAGGGAACGCCATGGTCGGCAACGACATCCGAAACAGCAGCATCGGCATCAGCACCGCCGGGAGTGCCTCCTACGTGAACGGGAACGTCGTCGCCGGAAACGAGATCGGGCTCTCCATCGGGACCACTCGGTCGACCTACCGGGGCAACACGGTCGTCGACAACGGTGTCGGCGTCCGGTTGACGACGATGCTCCCCACCAACGACGTCTTCGAGAACGACGTCGTGCGTAACGACCGCTCGGTCTCGCCCGGGATGGCGACGCTCGTGAGCTGGGCGGTCGACGGTCGTGGAAACTACTGGGGGACAGTGCCTGGCGTCGACCGCGACGGTGACGGCGTCGTCGACCGGACCTACGACCCGACCGACTCCGTCGACCGGAACGCGCGGCACTCGCCGGTCGCGAACGCGCTCGCCTACTCGCCGGCAGCACAGCTGTTTGACCAGTTCCAGCAGGCAGCACCGGGGCTCCGTGAGCCGAGCGTGGTCGACCCCGCCCCGCTGACCGGCCCGGTCCATCCGGGCCGATTGGAGACGCACAACGTGACCACACCATGAGCACTCAGTCAACCGACCGGCCGGACGAACAGCCCGAACAGCGACCAGCCGTCGAACTCGCGGACGTGTGCCACTCGTTCGGCGATCTCGACGTGCTGGGTGACGTCTCGTTCAGCGTCTCACCCGGCACCGTCGCCTGCGTCGTCGGCCCGAACGGGAGCGGGAAGACGACGCTGCTCCGGATCGTCGCCGACCTGCTCGAACCCGACGCAGGTGCCATCTCCGTCGCCGGCGACGGCGGTCGTCGGGTCGGCTACCTCGCCCAGCAGCCCGCGTTCCGCCGTCAGTTCACCGTCGCCGAGACGGTCGCGTTCTACGGCTCGCTCGTGGCCGAACGAGTCGACGTCGATGCCATCCTCGACCGGGTGGGCCTCTCGGCGGTCGCCGGCCGACGGGTCGACGCGCTCTCGGGCGGAATGGTCCGTCTACTCGGTCTCGCACAGGCGATGGTCGGCGACCCGTCGGTGCTCGTCCTCGACGAGCCGGCGAACGGACTCGACCCGACGATGGCTCGCCACCTCCGGGCGGTGATCGACGACCTCACCGCCGACGGTGACGCGGTGCTCCTCTCGACGCACGATCTGCACACGGTCGACCGCCTCGCCGACACCGTCCTCCTCGTCGACCACGGCGAGCTCGTCGCCGCCGGCCCACCGGACGAGTTGCTGGCCGAGGCAGACGCCGCGTCGCTCGACGAAGCCATCGCGACGCTCGGCCACGGTGGGGAGACGGCCGCTGTCTCTCCCGGGCTCCACGGCGGTGATCGCCCGTGAGCGGCCCGCGCTCGCTGCTGGACGTCGCCGAACGCGAGTTCCGTACCGTCCTCCGGACGCCGTCGCTGCTGCTCGCGCTGCTCGGCTACGTCCTGCTCGTCGGTGGTGTCGCCTGGGTGCGCGGCACGGGTGCCTACCTCGCGCTCGTGCTGGACCTGTTGACGCCCGTCGAACTGCTCGCTCCAGTCCTGGCGTTCGCCGTCGGCTACCGGGCCCTGCTCGGTGACCGCGAGAGCGGCGAACTGGAGACGATCCGAACGTACCCCATCGACGGCCACTGGTACGTCCTCGGTGTCTACCTCGGTCGCGCCGTGGTCATGCTCGGGACCGTCCTCCTCGGGTTGGTCGCCGCCGGTGTCGTCGTCCCGTTGAGTGGGCAAGCGAAGCTCTCGGTCGTCGCCTCCCACGCCACGGTCGATTCACCGGTGCTCTACTCGCGGTACGTTCTGGCGACGTCACTGTTCGTGCTGGCTGTCCTCGCCATCGCCCTCCTGGTCTCCGCCGCGGCACGCTCCACGCGAGGCGGGCTCGCACTCGCGACCGGATCGGTCGTGGCACTCGTCGTCGGGCTCGACAGCGCGCTGCTCGGCTCGCTCGGCGGTTGGACGAGCTCGACGAACGGCGCGACCGCGCTGCTCGCACTCAGTCCGAACAGCGCGTACCGGAGCCTCGTCTTCGAGTTGAGCGTGGCTCCGACCGGCGTCGCCGTCCCGGACGGCCCGACTGCGTTGGTCAGTGCGGTAGCACTCGGTGTTTGGCTGACTGTGGCCCTCCGGCTCGCCTCGTGGCTCGCCTGGCACTGATGGGGTCCCCAGTCGCCGAACTCGCGGGATGCTGGTCACCGTATCAGACTCGCCTGCCCGGCGAACGTCGCCGTCGCAGGGGTGGCCCAGCCGTCGGCGACGCGCAGGACGGCTGGACGGTCAGTCGTCGGCTGCTGCTCCCTCGCTACCGACTTCGTCGAGATCGACCTCACCGTCAGTCAGGTCGCCTTCACGTCCCGCGCCGGTACCAGGCGTACGCGATGAGAGCCCTGGCGACGTTCGAAACCGCAATCGAGAGCCAGACTCCCGCTTCGCCGAAGGGGCCCGCAGTACTCCACGCGACCGGAAAACGGACGACCCCGAGGCTCTCGAGACACCACGACGGACGGCACACGAGTACGTCGATGCCACGCCCCAGTGTGTCACCGACGTTCACTGCGCGCCTATTTTACTTCCTGTCGGCCGTGTCCGTATACAATTTGCGGGTGCTGGTAACCCTCCTGCTCACCGCGGATCGGACGGTCGGGAGTGGCCCAGTCCTCTCGGCCGTCCTGTTTCGGCAGTTCCTCGGCCAAGTCCCGTACGGGAAGCAATCCACTCGGCGGGTGACTCGGACCGGTACGCCCGAGTCAGCACGCCACTGGCGACTGGCAAGACTGCCAGAATATCCCTTGTCGGAGGTCTTTGACCGGCAGAAACAAACCGATCTCTCCAGACGGAAGAGTCGATCCTGAGCAAGGCTGGTACCACGACTCTCCTTCAGTGGGTCTCGCAGTCGAATCAGCAACTACTGTGAATGGGTGGGCTTTCGCCTCGCTACCGCTGTAAGCCTCACCGTCGTCGCGTGACGTGTCGATGGCTCGCCCGTCAAATTTCCGGGTACGGCCCAGATTGGGAAGACTGCAGCCGTTCGATACGTCGAAAATGGCGGGATCATTCATCTGGTACCCCGTCGATCACTCACGAGGAGTAGTCCCCTCTCTCCAGAGAGTCGTCTTTGACGGGAACTCTGAAGAACGCTACTGATGGAACCAGTTGACATTGGCACACCAAACCTGGGGTCGAAGCTCGGAGATACTTCGATCTCCTGATTGCAAGGTCGGTCAGCTGATGTCTCCCTCGCCAATCTGGGACCAGTTACCCAGGCCGACGCGGAGAGCGGCCTTGAGTGCGCCGAGGACGACGGGGCCGAAGAACAGCCCCATAATCCCGAATGCGTACGCCCCGCCGAGGATACCGAGGAGGATGACGGCAGGATTGAGATTCGCGTACCTATCGACGGCGAATGGACGGAGATAGTCGTCGGTGAGCCCAACCACGACGACGCTGTAGACGAATAATCCGACGGCGAGTAGCGGTTTGTCCGTGAGATACAGGTAGACCACCGCTCCACCCCAGACGGGGATCGCACCGACGAGCGGAACCATCGCGAGAACGATCATGACGGCCGTCCAGAACACCGCATTGGGAACGCCAGTGGCGAAGAGTCCGACGCCAGCGATGACCCCCTGGACGATGGCGACGAAGACGTGTCCGAAGAGAACGCCCCACATCACGTCGTCGATCTCTCCGTAGAGGTCGCGCTGAATGTCATCGGGAAGGGGGATCGTTCGGTTGAGCCAGTTGACCAGGTCATCGCCGTCTTTGAGTAGGTAGTAGACGAGAAACAGCGCCAACGCGATTCCGATGACGTGGAAGGTTATCGTACCGAACGCTTGGGTCGACCGTTCGAACACAATCGTTCCGATCTCTCGTCCTGAGCCGACGAGTTCACCGGCGATGTCGACCTCTTGTCCGGTGAGTTCCGCAATCCGGGATTCGACCACTTCGATCTGCACGGACTCAGTGTCGAGGTCTCGTAGGATCCGATCGGCATTATCCACGACAGTCAGGAGCACCACCACGAACGGAGCGACGAAACAAGCTACTGCCAGAATCACGAGCGAGAACGCGGCGACCATCGGCGAGACGTGCGCTTCGAGACGGACCTGCAGCGGATAGAGGACGTACGCGAGGAGGACGGCACCGAGGACGTACTGGAGAAACGGCAGGATCAGCATGGCCGATAACACGAGAAGGGTGACGACGAGGGCGAGGAGGAAACCTTTGCTGAGGTTCACAGCTACGAGTTCGTCACGCAGTGACGTAAAGATTCCAAATCCACCTCAACGACGCGTTCGCCGAGAAGACGCGGTTCGGCCACCGGATCGTCCACGGAACGCTCGTCTCCGGACTGATCAGCTCCGCCCTCACGTGCTTCCCGGCCTCACGATCTACATCTCGCAGAATCTCGAGTACCGGCGCCCGGTCGTCAGGCTGTTTTCGTCCACGTAGGTCGAGAGACACGCGTGGTTGCAGAAGTACGTCGGCGACCCACAGTCGTCGGTACAGTCGCGCATACAGATTGGGTCGTGGTCGAAGATACGCGACCCACGGTAGGCGCACGTCTCATCGACGTCGGGGAGCTCGACGGTCGTGGACATACCTGTGCTATGAGTGAGAGTCAAGAAAGTATTTCGCCAGTTGAACATCCATACTTAGCCTCCAGGCTGTCAGCGGGGTAGTGTGCCTAAACTACTAAAATTCGATCGCCCCGATCATTGGCTCACCCACACACTTCGGGCAGTCATCGGTGTCGTATTCTTCCATACAGTGCCGGTGGCAGCAGCACCCGCAGTGCTCACAGACGAACATACCGTTGTCGCTGGCGCATTCCGAGTCACAGATGCAGCACCGAACCACGATTACTCGAACGTGTATTCGCTATCCGCATCAAATACTCTGCTCGGCACCTGACAGTTAGCGGCTCTTCGCGACGGTGACCCACTATTCATACCCCCGTTTTGGTCGCAAAATGGAGTCCTAACCCTTCACTAACCCTTGTAATATTCGGACATCGGAACGATCTTGAGGTGATTCGACGGAGATAGCTTTCGATTCTTAACAACAATTCGATTGAATGAGTAGAACGTCTCTCTAACCATGAAACGGACCACGACAACCACAGAGACGACCGTTAGTAGCGAACCGCTCGTCCGAGGTGACGGCCTCGAAAAAACCTACGGGTCACGACTCCCCTTCGGACGTTCGACCCCTGTTCTCACCGGTGCAGATATCGAGGTCCGTGCTGGGGAAATCGTCGGCATCGTCGGCGAGAATGGGTCGGGGAAGTCGACGCTGATGAAGATCCTCGTCGGCGTCCTCGACCACGATGCAGGCACAGTCGAACGGACTGGGACCGTCGGCTGGTGTCCGCAGGAACCCCTGCTCTACGATCGACTGACCGTCTCAGAAACGTTCCGGCTGTTCGGCGCCGGGTACGGGATGAGTCGCGAGGAGATCGACGCGGCGAAACGACGACTCGCCGACGAACTCGACTTCGAGCGGTACCTCGATTACCGGGTCGACCAGCTCAGCGGTGGTAACCGACAGAAGGTCAACCTCAGCATCGCGTTGATGCACGACCCGGACGTGCTCATGCTCGACGAACCCTACACTGGGTTCGACTGGGAGACCTACCTGCGGTTCTGGGACATGGCTCAGGACCTCGCGGACGGTGGCACTGCCGTCGTCATGATCTCGCATCTCATCGAGGAACGAAGCCGCCTCGACCGCATCTTCGAGGTTCGGGACGGTCTGGTCCACGATGTGACCGACGAGGAAACCGAGAGTGAACTCAGGAGCGATTCGGAGGAGGAACATGAATAGGTTCGTCGTCGGCGTTCGGGCGAACCTTCGGACGTTCATCCGGACGCCCCTGAACGTCGTCCTTGCGCTGGTGCTCCCGCTCGTCGTCATCGAGGGATGGGGACAGGCGATGGCGGGGCTGCCGTCGATGCCGACCGTCGAAGCGATCCCGCTGGACCTCGGGCGACTCCTCGGTGCAATCTTCGGCGTTGCCATCATCGCCGGCCTGATGGGACTGGTCCAGATGATCAGTGCTCGGGAAGCCGACCGACGGCTCGTCCAGGCGGGCTACTCGCCACGGACGCTGCTCGCGACGCGACTCGCAACCCTTGCGGGCGTCACCGTCGTCGTCGCCGCCGTGAACTTCGGCGTCCTTTGGCTTACTATCGACACCGAATCGCCCCTGCTCGTGTTCGCGTTCCTCGCGTGCGCGGGCATCGTCTACGCCTTCCTCGGCGCACTCGTCGGCGCAGTACTTCCGCGACTGTTCGAGGGGTCGCTCGTCGTCGTCTTCCTCGCGATGATGGATGCGTTCCTCAGCGGTGACAGTCCACTGGCTGCGGACGTCCCCGAGTTCGTCGAGTACTTCCCGCTGTACCACCCGAAGGAACTCCTCCAGTCGGCCGCCTTTGACGGTACGTTCGCCTCGGGCGACCTCGTCTTCGTCGGCGGGTACGTGCTGGTGTTGCTCGTCCTCGTCACCGCGGTATTTGGTGCGACGATGCGCACGGCCGGGGGGTGGTCGACATGAACCGGACCGCCACGGCGTTCGGTATCGGGCTCCGTGAACACGCCCGCAACTACGTCCTGGTGGCTCTGCTGGTCGTTCTGCCCGTGGCGTTCATCACACTTGCATTCGCGGTGACGCAGGACGTCCAGATGCCGGTGCGAACCCTCGTCGACGGCGAGATGGTGACTGTGATGCGGGGGATGCCCGAGGTACACGGCGTGATCATGACACCGATCACGAGTACGTTCATCGCCGGGTTGGCCGGCCTATTCCTGATGCGCGAGGCGAGAGAGACGGACGGCCGCCTCTCGGTCGTGGGCTATCGGGCACGACAGGTTATCGCCGCCCGGTTCGGCGTCCTCGTCGTCATCACGCTCCTCGTTGTCGGCGTCTCAGTGGGAGTGATGCTCGTCGACTTCTGGCCGGAGCAGCTGTGGTGGTTCGTGGCCGCGATGCTCGTCCTGTCACTCACCTATGGACTCGTCGGGATGCTCGTCGGTGCCGTCTTCAACCGACTGGCTGGCCTGTGGATCATGTTGATCCTCCCGATGATCGACATCGGGCTCTTCCAGGACCCGTTGTTCGTCCAGTCCGAGCCCGAGTGGTGGATGAAACTCTTCCCGGGCTACCACCCGGTCCGCGTCATGGTCGATACGGGGCTTACGGCGGATCTGGATACTGCTGTTTCGCTCGGATGGGGGTTCGGCTACCTCCTCGTCGTCGGACTCCTCGCCGTCTGGGTGTACTACCGAGGAACTCGAACGACGTGACGACATAATCGAAAGAGGACGATCTCCACAGACGGACGAACTAACCGACGTCTCCCGAAGGGGTTCGTTGACCCTCCTCACAGAGATGGGTCGTTTTGCCCGTCCTCCAACCGTTCACGACGCTTCTGGAACTCTTCTTCGTCGATCTCGCCTCGTGCGTAACGACGTTGGAGGGTCTCCATCGCGGAATTATCACTCCGGGACGGAGCGTCGCCTCGACCCAGTGCCCAATAGAGGAGTCCGCCGACCAGGCCGAGCATTCCGAGTGCCCCGCCGACGAACGGCAGCCCACCGAACCATCCACCGTTCCGGCCGTTCATCATTCCAGGGCCAGACCCCATTCCGGGGCCCATCCTTCCACCATCGGAGTTCCCGTCACCTCCGGTGCGAGATCCATACGCTATCGCGCCCTGCTCGACGATCGCGTCGCTCTCGGGCACGTCACCGTCCGGAATCGGACTGTCTTCGGCCGGACCGCCGGGATTGCCGACGACGATGCGACCGACCATCCCGACCGACTTGTGCGGGATGCAGTAGTAGTCGTACGTGCCTGGTTCTTCGAACGTGTACTCGTACCCTCCCGACGAGATGACCCCACTATCGAATGCGCTGCCGTCGGGTGGAATCCGGTTCTCGTAGGCCGTCGCCGAGTGTGCACCGGCTGCTATCTCGAAGCGGACGGTCGTGCCCGGTTCGACGTGGAGCCCGACCGGGTCGAAGTAGTTGTTGCCCATCTTCACGACGGGCGTCTCCTGTGCGCTCACTGGCTGAGAGAGGCCTGTGCTGGCGACTGTACCGGCACCGAGCACTCCCAGGAACTGACGTCGACTGTAGTTCGTCATATGAGTTGAATCGACCGCTTGTTCGTTATCCACGCACGATGTCGACGAGGCGCTGGGTGAATCCAGATGACTGCTGGCTCGCGCTCTCGATAGCCGACTCCAGATCTTCCCGGTCGACGATGCCGATGAACTCGGCGGTCTGTTCTCCGTTCGCGTAGACGAGTGTCGTCGGCGTCTTCCGGACGCCGTACTCCTCGGCCGTTTCCAGATCTTTCCGGATGTCGACCTCTCGAAACTCGACGTCGGGGTATTCGTCCTCGATGCCGTCATTTTTCGCCCGTTGTGTTGCGCATGCTCCGCACGTCTCTTGGGTGAAGAGTATTGCCTCGGTCATATAGTATACTACGGCCTTGTAACTTAATCACATTACTATTCAAAATCGTAAGCTGAGGGAGGCCCATCTCTTCGATTCGAAGGCATGGGAATACGCGCCCTGGTGCGTACTCGTTGGTTTACTCCCATCGTTCGAGTCTCTCGCGGCGGGATTCGAACTCTTCGTCGGTGAGGTCGCCGCGAGCGTACGCCGTGCGGAGTTCCTCCATCGCGGGATCTCGAGACGTCTGCGTCTCGCTCATGCGCCGGAAGACGAGGTAGCCACCGCCGAGGAGGATGAGGAGGAAGACGAGCGGGACGAGCATCCCGACGAGTGGCCACCATCCACCAGTACCGCCATACTGACCCATCATCCCACCGTATCCCATCATCCCGCCGAATCCCATCCCCATCGTGAGCAACGGGAGCAAGATGATCGCTCCGAGTATCAGGAGAACGATTGTCGTGGTGTCGAGCTGGTTCGATGAAGCCATCGAAGATCAGACCTCCGACGTAGAGCCTAGTTCGTCGGTGACGGCCGAGAGAACACGCTCGAAACGCTCGTTGACCTCGGTCGCGATGGAGTCGAGCGCATCGTTGTCCGCGATGCCGACCAATTGCTTCGGATCGACGGCACTCACAGCGATATCGCCGTCGTCGGTCTCGTAGACGATGACGTTGCACGGGAGGAGTGCGCCGAGTTCGATCTCTTCGTTCAGACCCTCGTGCGCGAGCGCCGGATTGCATGCGCCGAGAATGCGGTACTGGCGGAACTCTTCGCCGAGTTTCTCCTCGAGCGTCGCCTGGATATCGATGTCACAGAGGACGCCGAATCCTTCGTCTTCAAGCGCTGCGATCGTCGTGTCGACGACGTCGTCGAACTCGCCGGTGACTGACGTCTGTATTGTGTATTCCATGTATTATTATACCCCGTCCGCGGGGTTGACGGTTGGGTGCCGCAACGGCGGGCGTTGGGAGTGTGATGTATCGGCTGGAACAGCAACTGTTCCGGTCATCCGGTGCGTTCGAGCTGTGTTCGCCGTCGATCGAATTCGTCATCCGAGAGCTCCCCGCGGGCGTAGCGCTCGCGGAGAACCGACAGCGGCTGCTCTTCATTCCCACCGGATCCTCGGTTGCGGAGCGCAGAGACGAGGTAGAGCGGGACGGCGATGAGGAGCCCCATCCAGAGGAGTCCCCAGAGCCCCATCGCTCCGCCGAAGAGGCCCCAGCCGCCGCCCATCATGCCCCCGCCGTAGCTCCCACTACCGTGGGCAGCAGCCGTTCCAGTCGCCGCGACCAGCAGCGGGACGGCGAGGATCGCGAGTCGACGAGCAGTGCGTCCGATGTGAGTGGTGAGTTGCGTCATTTTCTTGAGTTGGTGAATCGCGGTGTTCAGTTGGAGCGAGCGAAACGGTCGGGGCCGTCAGCAGTGGCCCTGCCCGTACATCCCGCCGTTGTAGCCGTCGTCAGTCCCGTCGTGGTATTCCTCGTTAGCCATGTCCTGGGCCATCTCGTCGACGGTCACACCCATGTGCGACTCCATCCACTCGACAGCACCCGGACCCATGTGTTCGGTCATCTGCGCCTCCATCCAAGTGGCCCATTCATCTGCGGTGGCATTGTCCGTGGGCGCGTCGTCAGCCGTCGTGTCGTTACCGTGTGCGCTGACCACGGGCGCGGCGAACGCGAGTCCAACAATCGCGAGCGCCACGAGCAGCCAGCGGCCGAGTTCAAAGTTGGTCATTGTCTTTCTCCTCGGTTACTCGTAGGACTGCTCGGGAGTTATCAACGAGGGTGTGAATCCACACAGGAGAACGTTCGAGAACGTGTATCGGGCGTTCTAATCGTTTTTCAGGAATGGAATCGTTCATCCGGCCCGATTTCGCCGGGTGGTACTCAACCCGTGTCCCAGACAGGACCACGACCACACGAACGGCAGTGTGGACGACCCGAAACCGGGCCTTCAACCGAGTCACTCGACGTATCTCACGACACACGCCATCCCTGCATCGAGATGGTACAGGTTGTGACAGTGGAACAACTATCGGACGGGTCTGGACCCGTGGGAACGGGCTGCTAGTTCGCCTGATTCTGTTGTAAGTCGTCGCTCGGATAGATGCGATACGTCCGCCCTTGGCGCTCGCGGTACAGGAGACCGCGCTTCTCGAGAGCGCTCACCGTCTGGCTCACCTTGCTCTTCGAGAAGTCCGAGCGATCCCTGAGTTCGATCTGTGTGATGCCAGGCGAGGAGATGACTGGTTCGAGGACCCGGCGCTCATCATCCGGCAACAGGTCCAACACGCGAGCCTGTGGCTGAGACTCCGGATTGCTGGCTCCATTCGATTGGACAGCTACCTCTGGCGATTCGTCACCCGCAGGATCGGTCGGATTCGCCAGTTCAGTCTGTGAGCGGTCGTTTTCGTCGATGCTGGTGACCTTATCCCGGACCACGAGATACCCTCCACCGATGACAGCCGAGACGAGGAGGGTTCCGAGGACGTACCAGAGCGGATTCGTCCCGTGAACGGACCCCATCGACGTGCCCATCATCGATCCCATCTGGTCGAAGGCCTGCTGTTGCTGGTACGCTTGCCAGCTGAGCACACCGCCGACGATGAGGACGGCAGCGACCAGGCCGCCGACTACTGTATCGGCTTGCCGTCGATTCAATTTCCCCACCTCGACCCGCCGCGATACCTACTCATAGATAAGAGTTCGCGGGACATCGCTGTACCTGTTTTGATTAGACGATGCAATACTCGGGGCTGCCTGGCCGCGATACTTGGTATCGCGATGCGACATTCAGTGATGATCATGGTTCTGTGGACCTCCCGCCCCTGAAACCTGTGGGTGTTGCTGTGCGAATTCGGAGGGCCGCTTCTCGAACGATCGCCTGCACTGATTCGAACAGAAGTGGAATATATCGCCGTCGTGGGTGAGACTCGGCCCGCTATCGTCGGTTCGCATCCCACAGACGGGGTCGCGGTACTGGCCGGGTGCACCGAGTCCGCGTCGGTAGACGTAGAGGAGGAAGCCAGAGAGCGCGAACGCGAGGATATTGAGGTAGAACGTGTAGTTCAGTTCGAAGTACGTCTGTTCGGACGCCGTCTGCCCGCCGGCGAGGTTCGGGACGATACCGAGAGCGCTGAACAGTTCCTCCATGAGGAAGCCCGTGAACGCCATCGTCACGAAGAAGATACCGAGGATGTACAGCATCACCTTCCAGCCGTAGTACTTCCGGTAGACGTTCAGGACGGGGATGGTGATGAGATCGGCGTAGACGAACGCGATGACGCCGGCGAAGCTGATGCCGCCGCCCCAGAGTGCAACCGCAAAGGGAACGTTCCCCATGCTCCCGACGAAGCTGATGACGGCGATCGCGACACCCATGATGGCGTTCTCTGCACTCACCAGTAACCCATCACCCTGGAGGAAGAGCGTGTTCCAAACCCACTGCGGGACGAAGACGATGACGAACCCCGAAACGAGAAACCCCGCGATGATGTCCGTCCAGATCATCGACCACTCCTTGCGATACTGATTCCCGACTTTGTACCACCCGCCCCACGAGAGGAGTTCGTCGCGCCAACCGCCGCTACTTGCGGCTTCCTGCTGGTACGTCTCCATGCAACCTTTCGAACAGAACTTCAGCGTCTCGCCCCCGTCAGTCACCAGCGAGTACTCGTCTTTGCCTTCCATCCCGCAGGTCGGGTCCTCGGTGATCCCCTGGTCCTGGTCGCGTTGATTCAGTTCCTCCCGTACTTGCTCGAACAGGTTCTCGGGGAGGGTCAGATGAACGAGGACCGCCATCACGGCGATGAGGATGACGCCGCCGAGGAGTTCTGCAACCAGAAACTCCCACCCGAGGAGGATGAGTATCATCAGCCCGAGCTCGACGATGAGGTTCGTCGAGGCGAACATGAACGCGAGGAAGTTCACCGTGTGCGCCCCCTTCTTGAACAACCCCTTCCCGATGGCGACCGCGCCGAAGCTACAACCACTACTGGCCGCGCCGAAGACGGTTGCTTTCGTGAGGCCACTCAGATTCCCCTCTCCGAGTACGTTTGCCATCCGCTCTTTCGAGACGTAGACCTGAACGAGACTCGTGATGACGAGCCCCATGATGATCGCCCAGGCCGCCGTCCAGAGGAAACCGACGCCGATCCGCAACGACTCGAGGATTCCGTCGACGAGGGCGGCTTGCATATCTAGACTATCGTAGCTATCTCTTTTGGTATTTGTTCTTAAGAAACCGAGGTAGTGGACGGAGTATACTTTGCATTCAATGGCAGTTCTTGCTATCAGCCGTGGTCACCGTTCGAGGACTGCGTTCTCGCGCGGTAGTGTTTGCGTGTCACTGGTTCCAGTCGGTGGTTGCTCCTTGGTCCTCCGACGGACCGGGCACACAGATAAGGGGGTTGTACCGCAGTTTCCCCCACGAGATTCTTGCTCCGTGTTACCAAGGGACAGCTCGCTTTCGAACTGTAAGAGAAACCCGAATGAAGGAATAGAGCGTATCTCTACTCATGAGCACTACTACCACAAACCAAGACGCGCACGAGATGGACTCCACGACCGACGTGGTGCATCTCGATTCGTTGGCGCTGGCGGGCGCAGCAGCAGTCGTCTCTGCCGTCGCGATGCTCCTGCTCGGTGTGTTCGGAGCGTTCGGCGTCTACGAGGGCGCAGTCGAAGCGATGGAGCAGTGGCACCTGTTCTTCGAACCGACCGTCGTCGGGACAGTGGCAGGCATGGTCGAGGCAGCGGTGATCGGCTTCGTCTTGATGTACGCCTTCGCGTGGCTGTACAACGCCTTCGCACGCTGAATCGAGGAGTCGATCCATGTACGTCACCGACAACGCCGAAATCGTCATCGGCGCACCGCCCGGGGAAATCTGGGAGTACGTGACCGACCCTGTCCACTGGACTGCATCGAACCCCGAGGAACACTACGGGCTCGAGTACGACACCCCCGATAATCGACCGCGTGAGGGCACGACGTTCCACCAGGCCGAAGAGGTCGCCGGAATGTACGCCGATCTGCACGGCCGATTCCAGTACATCGATCATCCGCACGTGGCGGTCTGGACGGGAACGGCGTACTATCCGCTCCTTCGAGGACTCGTCACCGTTCGAATTCCCGGCTCTGTTGAAACCCTCAGTAGCTGATAGGAGCGGCGTGCTGAATGGAGGGCTCGTATCTCACAAGAGATGGTCTTCCGCTTGCTACTGAAATCGCTCAGTACAGCGGATGAGTTTCCCAGAGGAGTCCGTTCGATTCGGCATGGACGAGCGAAACAGGCGAAAGGTACGTTGCATGTCTAGTTGGTTGTGTCCGCTTTCCGTTCGCCACGGGCTCCGAGCCAGAGTGTCACCGTCCCAGTTATCACAACCATGCCTGCATTGAGGACGAGTAAGAGCAGGCCGCCACTGGCCTTGACAGGCGCTCGTGACAGCAATGTTATTCCCCCAGCAGCTGCGGCCGGAACGAGTGCGAGGGCAGCGACGACGCCGACGAGCGTGTCTTGCCGTTCTTTGTCGGTCGTTACCCCCGCCGCGATACCCGCAGCGGCAGCAGCAACGACGCTGTACCAGCCGGCCGTAATGCGCTCCTCGAGGAGTGGTTTATCGATGAGATTCTCTGCAGGTGGGAGGACACCTGTTATGTTCAGTGTCACCGTCGTCACGATAGCCCCCGCAGTCGCAGCCAACAGACCGACGAACGCGACCAAAGTCCCGAATCCGGCTCGATTCAACCGGTTGGCAGCAATGCCAGCAGAAACGAGTTCCAACGGCGTCAATACCGGGGCAATGACCATCGCGCCGATGAGGATTGGAATCGAGTTGGTTAGGAGAGCCACGCCAGCAAGCACACCGGACATCGACATCAAAACAAGATACGACGTATCAAGGGCGACCTGTTCGTACTTGTTCTCGCACATTTCGGTAAGTGAGACTCTAAGAGACATCGCGAAGAAATACGGGCGTGCCGGTTGAAACAATTCCGACGATGCGAGAGTGTCTACTGATGGAACTCCGTCCGTCATAGTACACTCTTAGGCGCCCCATCTACCCTCTGTATCGGTCACGCTGCTTTTGACAGGAATCGGTAGTCGAGAACGCTTGTGCAAGATGGAGGGCGCGAATCTTGTAATCCAGATCGTGCTGAAACCATCAGTAACGATACCCGCTTCGGTTTCAGTCTCCCTTCAGTTCAGACATACACTCGGCGCAAACTTTCATACCACCCTCCCCGGCAAAGTCTTCTTCGCCGTGATCGATCGAGTCGATTAGTTCTTTCGAGATAACATCTGGCGAGATGCTTTGGAGATCGTCCACATCACGACCGCATCGGGCACATTCGGCCATGTAATGGAGTAACAGGGTCACGGGTTATTATTATAGGCCAGGAATCATACCGTCAACGCTGTAGCCTATCGTTACCTCTCTGCTGAATCCACCCTCTGTATTCAACAGCCTGTGCCTCTCAAATCATGGACGATCTCACTCATCGTGTAAAATAGCGAGGCTTCGTTCCAAGTTGTAAACGACGCACCTGATGACGAGTTCGCGGGACTGCTTCCACCAACGGCGTGACCGGATGAACGCACCGAATTTCTGTTTGATCGCCGCGTTCACCGACTCATTCATGTTCCGCTGATGGTAGAGGCGCTATCCAGCCGTGCGTTCCACGCCTTGTGGAGGGAGGTAAATTCCCGATACTTGCTGAGTGGTCGAATATTGTGGTCACGGGCGTGCCACCGGAGCTTCTGGTCGTCGTATCCCTTGTCACCGGTCAAGACCGCGATGAACGCTGCGTTCCGTCTAACTGGTTGTGGTGCGATCTGCGTGTCGTGTTTTCGTGTCGTCGTCACGGGAATGTCGAGAACGGCGTTGGTCGACGTATCGAGTCGAGATCAAGCGCGTCACATATGGTTTGAGACGCGAAGGTTCTCGTCAGTACTGAAACCGGAGCCGAACGACTCCGAGACACTCGTCCCACTCCGTCTCCGTTCGTCTCAGTCGCTGCGCGCAGCCACAATCTGAAAAATATGTGAGCTTATTTCACAGGTTACAACAGAGCGAAGGGAAAGCCCACGCCCTCACTCGGCGGAGTCGTCACAGCGGTTTCCAGTCACGCGACGAGTCGTTCAGTCGCTCGTGGCCGTTCTCGGTGACCGCGACGAGGTCCTCGATGCGGACGCCGAACTCGCCCTCGACGTAGACGCCAGGTTCGACCGAGAACACCATCCCCGGTTCGAGTGCAGTCTCGTTGCCCTCGACGATGTACGGCGGTTCGTGGACCTCAAGGCCGACGCCGTGGCCGGTCCGGTGGACGAACTGCTCGCCGTAGCCGGCCTCCTCGATGACCTCCCGGGCGGCCGCGTCGATCGCCTCGGCGGCCACGCCGGGTTCGACCGCGTCGACGGCCGCGTCGTGCGCCTCCCGAACCACGTCGTGAACCTCATCGAACCCCGCGGGTGGGTCGCCGGCGAAGACGACGGTCCGTGTCTGGTCGCTCGGGTAGCCGTCGACACGGGTACCGAAGTCGAGCACCACGGGGTCGCCCGGACGGATCTCCCGTTGGCCGTGGCGGTGGTGTGGCTGCGCACCGTTGGGGCCGCTGCCGACGATGACCTCGAAGGAAACGCCGGTCCCACCGAACTCGGCGAGCTGCGCCTCTATCTCCTGGGCGAGCTCAGCTTCGGTGAAGCCAACGACCTCGCTGCCGAGCCGGCGGACGGCCATCACTGCGCGGTCGGCTACCTCGCCAGCGGCCCGGAGCGCGTCGAGTTCGCCCTCGTCCTTCCGGATACGCAGCGGCGCGAGCACGTCGCTCGCGAGGCCGAACGAGGCGTCGGGCAGGACCGAGCGGAGGTCCTGGCTGAAGCGGGCCCACATGCGGTCGTCGACGAGGAGGCGGCCGCCGTGGAGGCCGCACTCGCTGGCGACCTCCTCGACCAGTTCGAGCGGGTCGCCGCCGTCGTCCCAGACCCGCACGTCGTCGACGACAGATTCGCCGAGAATCTGGGACTCGTACATCGCCGGCGCGACGAAGACGGGCGGCTCGTCGGGGGTGACGAACAGGAGCAGGTGGCGCTCCATCGGCTCGTCGGTGAACCCCGAGAGGTAGCCCATGTCGACGCTCGGGAACAGCACGGCGGCGTCGGCTCCCTCGCTCGCGAGTCGTTTCTGGCAGGCGGCGATTCGCTCGCGGTGGCTCACGGCTCGGACTCCTCCGTCCAGACGTCGGCGTTCTCGTAGTCGTCCGCGATGCCCCAGCGCGCGATCTCGTCGACGGGCGGCGACTCGTAGCCGCCGACCTTGCTGTGGCTCCAGCCGAGGTCTGCGAGGTCGGCGAGCAGTTCGGCGAACTTGAACGGTGCGGTCACCGCGTCGAGGACGGGGACGCCGAGGTCGTCCTGCAGCTCCTCGTAGAAGCCGTACTCGGCGGTGCAGCCGAGGATGACGACCTCCGCGTTGTCCTCCTCGACGGCGGCCGTCGCGGCCTCGCGGAGCCGGCGCTCCGTCCGGTCGGGGTCGTCCTGGAAGTCGAGCACGCCGAGGTCGACCGGCCGGAACGAGGCGAGGTGGTCGCCGAAGCCGTACGCCCGGACGCGGTCGCGCATCTGTGGCACCCACTTCTGTCGGCCGACGACGACGGAGAATGAGTCCCCGAGCGTCGTCGCCAGATGGGTGGTCGCCTCGGCGGGGGCGACGACCGGCATCGAGTCGCTCACCTCGCGGGCCTCCTCCAGCGCGAGGTCGTAGAAGCAGCCGATGACGGTCGCGTCGTACCCCTCGTTCTCGGCGCGCTTGACCCGGTGGAGCACGTCGGGCGTGACGAGCGACTCGTAGTAGTGGTACTCGACGTGGTGCGGGCCGCGGTCGAGCGCGGTCACGTCGACCGTGGTGTCGGGCCGGGCCGCCTCGGCGAGGATGTCGCCGATGTCGCCCGAGAAGTCGGCGTGGCCGACCGGGTCGATCCAGAGGATCTCCGTCATCTACCGGCCCCGCAGGTCCGCAGTCTCATCGTGGTCGATCTCGCCCTCGGCGGTGATGGCGACGCCGTACTGCTCGCGGGCGGCCTCGCGGGAGACGTACCCGTCGGTGACGTCCTCGCGTACGGCCTCGGGGTCGCGGTCGAACGGCTCGCCGTAGCCGCCGCCGCCGGCGGTCCGGTTCGAGATGACCTCGTCCGGCACGAAGTTGCCGCGGAACATCCCGACGTGCTTGACGCTGTCGTCGTCGTAGAGGTCGTCGTTGTCGACGAGCACCTCGACGCGCTCGTCGAAGTCCTCGCGGTCGGAGTCGAGCACGACGACGTTCTTCTCGCCCGGACTGCCGCCGTCGAGTCCCCAGTTCTCGGTGCGGGTCTTCTGGATGATGGAGAGCGCGCCGACGGGTTCGAGCACGCGGAAGTCACGGCGGATGCCGAGCCCACCGCGGTGCTTCCCGGGGCCCCCCGAGTCCTCCCGCAGCGAGAGCTGGTCGAACCGGATGGGGGCCTTGTTCTCGAACACCTCGATGGGGATGTTGCGGACCATCGTCTCGCTGATGTGCATCAGCGCGTTCTCGCCGTCGTGGCCGACGCCGGCACCCCAGCCGACGCCCTCGTTGTTCGCCTCGACGAACGGCCGACCCGTCTCGGGGTTCTGCCCGTACAGCATGATGTCGGCGAGGTCGCCGCCCGTGCTCGCCGGAACGCGGTCGGGCATCCCCTTCGCGAGCGCCTGGTACACCACGTCGATGCCGACGATACCCGTCCAGACGGTGAACGTGGGCGCGGGGTAGCTCGCGTTGAAGATGTTGTCCTCGGGGACGTGCATCGACAGCGGCTCGTACTGGCCGCCGTTGGAGTCCTCCTCCGGCGTCGTCAGCGTCTTGAAGCAGAGCTTGCAGATGGTCTCGGACATTCCCGGCGGGATGTTCAGCGGCTCGTCCACCTCGGGCGAGGAGCCCGCGAAGTCGACGCTGAACTCCTCGCCGTCGATGGTGACCTCGGCCTTCAGCTTGATGAGGTCGCCCGGCTCGCGGTTGACGCCGTCGGCGTAACCGGTCGCCGACCACGTGCCGTCGGGCAGCTCCGCGACGGCCTCGCGGGCGGTGCGCTCGCCGTGGTCGAGGATGCGCTCGATGCTGGTCTCGACGGTGTCCGCGCCGTACTTCTCGTAGAGCTCCTGCAGGCGCTTCTCGCCGGTGCGGACCGCGGCGACCTGCGCGTTGAGGTCGCCGACGACCTTCTCGGGCATCCGGGAGTTGAACCGGATGATGTCCATAATCTCCGGGTCCGGCTCGCCGTTCTTGTACACCTTCGTCCCGGGGAACAGCACGCCCTCCTGGTGGACGTCGGTGGAGTCGAGCACGTAGCCCGAGTCCTTCGCCCCGAGGTCGAGCCAGTGGGCGCGACACGTCGTGTAGCCGATGAGCTCCTCGTCGTAGAACACCGGCGCGAACAGGAGCACGTCGAGCGTGTGCGTCCCGCTCCAGTACGGGTAGTTCATGATGAACACGTCGCCGGGCTCCATGTTCTCCTCGCCGACGTGGTCGACGGCCTTCTTGATGCCGTAGTCGTTCGCGCCGAGGAACAGCGCGAGCCCGGGCGAGTCGGCGACGAGGTTGAGGTCGCGGTCGAACACCGAGATTCCGAAGTCGAGAATCTCGTAGATGATGGTGTTGTAGGCGGTCCTGATCAGCGTGCGCTGCATCTCGGTGGCGGCCGACGTGAGGTAGTTGCGGACGACCTCGACGGTGGCCGCGTCGACGTCCTGTTGGGTGCTCATTGTTCGCCTCCGGTGGTGATGACGATGTGACCGTACTCGTCGACGGTCGCGTGCTGGTCGGCGTGGAAGACCAGCGAGGTGGTTGGTTCGGTGACGACCGCGGGCCCGGCGAGTTCGTCGCCCGGGGCGAGCGTCGCGCGCTCGTAGACGTCGAACTCGGTGAACTCGCCCGCGGCGAAGCAGTACGCCTCGCGGCTACCGGTCGGTTCGAGAGCATCGCCGTCGCGCGGTACCTGCCGGTCGAGCGTCGGCTTGTCGTTCTCGCCGACGGCCCTCACACGGAGGTGGACGACCTGTACCGGGTCGTCCATCGTGTGGCCGTAGCGCGTCTCGTGCTGGGCCTCGAACCGCTCCGCGAGCTCGTCGAGGTCCGCGACGCCGTCGGCGTCGACCTCGACGGTGTGCTCCTGTCCGAAGTAGCGCATCTCGACGGCGCGTTCAAGGCGCTGGTCGGACTCAGCGACACCCTCCGCGGTCAGCGTCTCGCGACCCTCTGCTTCGAGCTCATCGAACGACGCGTCGAGCGTCTCCAGTTCGACATCGTCGAGGACGGCGATCATCGTCTGCGAGAAGTCGTAGACGACGTCGGCCATCAGCATCCCCCACGCGGAGAACACGGAGGGTGCCTGCGGGACGAGTACCTCCTTCACGCCGAGTTCGCGCGCGAGCAGCGGGACGAACATCGGGCCCGCGCCGCCGTAGGCGACCATCGAGAAGTCACGCGGGTCGAGGCCCTTCTCGACGGTGATCTCGCGGATGGCACCCACGGTGTTCGCGAGCGCCACGTCGAAGACGCCGCGGCTGGCGTCCGAGACGGACGTGTCGAGCGGGTCCGCCAGCACTTCCTCGATACCATCGATGGCGTCGTCCGCGGCGGTGTCCATCTCGCCGCCGAGGAAGTCGGCGGGGTCGAGAAATCCGAGCGCGAGCGCGGCGTCGGTGACGGTCGGCTCGGTGCCACCGTTGTCGTAGCAGATGGGGCCGGGGTCCGCGCCCGCGCTCTCGGGGCCGACCTTCAGCAGGTCGCCGTCGAGCCAGGCGATGGAGCCCCCGCCCGCGCCGATGGTCCGGATGTCGTACACCGGGATGAGCATCGGCTGGTGTTCGAGCGACGAGTCGTACTTCACGACGGGCGAGCCGTCCTCGACGACGGCGGCGTCGAGGCTCGTTCCACCCATATCGACCGTGATGAGGTTGTCGCGGTCGGTGGCGTCGCCGACGTGGGCCGCGCCGATGAGCCCGCCCGCGGGCCCGGAGAGGATCGTGTGGACGGGCGCGGTCTTTGCGCTCTCGGCGGTGAGCGTACCGCCGCCGGAGCGGGTGACGAAGAAGGAGCCGTCGAAGCCCGCGCCGACGAGCGAGTCGTCGAGCGTGTCGACGTAGTTCTCGAAGATTGGCTTGATGTAGCTGTCGAGGACGGCCGTGCTCGTGCGCTCGTACTCTCGGTACTCGCCGGTGATGTCGCTGGAGACCGAGACGCTGATCTCCGGGTGGGCGTCGCGGACGATGTCGGCGGCGGCCTGCTCGTGCTGGCCGTTCTGGTAGGAGTGCAGGAAGCAGATGGCGATAGCCTCGACCTGGTGTTCCTCGACGAGTTCGTCGGCCGCCTCGTGGACGGCCGTCTCGTCGAGCTCCTCGACGACGGCACCGTCCGCGTTCAGTCGGCCGGGCACGCCGAGCCGTCGTCGACGGGGTACCATGGACTCCGGCTTCTGGTAGTTGATGTCGTACATCGAGTCGCGTTCGAGGTTCGTGCGGCCGATCTCGTGGACGTCGGAGAAGCCCTCGTTGGTGATGATACCGATTCGTGCGCCGTCTCGTTCGAGGACGGCGTTCAGCCCGAGTGTCGTCCCGTGGACGAACGCCTCGGTCGACTCGAGGTCGGCGTCGACCCTCTCGACGGAGTCGAGCACGCCGTCGGAGGGTTGCCCGGGCGTCGTTGCGGCCTTCTCGAGCGAGATGTCTCCCGTCTCGCGGTCGAACGTGATGGCGTCGACGAACGTGCCGCCGATGTCCACGGCGACGCGCTGGGTGGTGTTATCTTGTCTCACAGAGTACTCGTTTCGTGGAGTCGTATATATTGTTTTCCCCACTGACTCCCGAATCGTGTTCTTTCACACCCAAAACGGTCCACTAATTCGCTGTTTACGTACAGATAGTAAATATCAGTACTAGAATCGTTGATACCATCCAGTAGTATTAAGCTACCCCGGTTGTAGATAGCTACCATGAGTAACAATGCCAACCGCAGCTTCGACCGCCGTGACTTTCTGAAATACGGGAGTGCGGCGACGGTCACGACCATCTTCGCCGGGTGTACGGGGAACCAGTCGTCAGAGGATACGACGAACGATTCGGGTGGCGACCCGACCGATACGGATGACTCGGACGATGGCTCGCCCGGCGGCGACGGTGGCGCGTCGTTCGAGTACGTCACCACCGTCGCGCCGAGTTCGCTCGACCCCATGAAGGGTTCGGACAACCTGGAGACCATCCTCCTGCACAACGTCTACGACCCGTTGCTGTACTACACGGACGACACGCCGCCGGAGCTCCAGCCCTGGCTGGCCGAGGACTGGGAGGTCGGCGACGACGGCCGCACGTACACGTTCAACCTGCGTGACGATGCAACGTTCCACAACGGCGACCCCGTCACCGCCTCGGACGTGCAGTACTCCGTCCAGCGCATGATGGAGATGCAGAACGGCTTCTCGTGGATGTGGTCGGGCATCCTCTCGCCCGAGAACGTCACCGCCGTCGACGAGACGACCGTCGAGATGACCACCAACGAAGTGTTCGCGCCGTTCCTCTACACGCTCCCGTTCCTCTACGTCGTCAACCAGGAACAGGTCGAGGCGAACGCAGCCAGCGACGGGAACTTCGGCGAACACGGCGACTACGGCACCGGCTGGCTCGAGGACAACGACGCCGGGAGCGGCCCCTACGTCCTCAGCGAGCGCGAGCGCAGTCGACAGATCGTCATCGAGCGGAACGAGGACTGGTGGGGGACGTTCCCCGACGGGAACGGCTACGGGACCGTCACCACCGACATCGTCCAGGAGTCCGCGACCGCCGCGGGGCGGATGCGCGAGGGCGCGGAGATGTCCGACCAGTGGCTCCCGCTCCAGACGTACAACGACCTGGAAAGTGCGGATGGCGTCCGCGTGCACGCGAAGGCGACGTTCAACCCGTTCTACATCTACATGCACACCCAGCGGGCACCACTCGACGACGTGCACGTCCGGCGGGCCATCTCGTACGCGTTCGACTACGAGGCCGCACTCAACGACGTCATGGCGGGTGACTCCGACCACCTCCAGGGACCGCTCCCGGGCGCGATGTGGAGCCACACCGAGGACCTGCCGACGTACGAGCAGGACTTCGAGGCGGCCCAGGCCGAACTCGACCAGTCCGACTACTCGGCGAGCGACCTCGACCTGAACTACACGTACGTCTCCGGGCTGACGACCGAGGAGAGCATGGGGCTGTTGCTCCAGTCGAACCTGCAGGAGCTCGGGGGGTCGCTCACCGTCGAGCGCGCGCCGTGGTCGAACATCACCGAGATGGCGGCGAACCCGGACACCACGCCGGACATGCTCGCCATCTACCTCTCGTTCAGCTACGCCGACCCCGACACGTTCCTCTACCCGGCCTGGCACAGCGACTCCCACGGCTCGTGGACCAGCGCCGCGTGGTACCAGAACGACGAGGTCGACCAGCTGCTCACCGATGGTCGCCGGACCGTCGCACAGGAGGACCGCGTCCCCATCTACGAGGAGGCACAGCGCATCATCGCCGAGGACGCACCCGCGCTGTTCGTCATGAACCAGGCGACCCGCAATGCCATCTCCGAGCGCGTCCAGGGGTTCAAGGACAACGGCATCACGGGCTACCGCCAGACGTTCCACCGGTACCATCAGGGCTGATTCGCCAGTATGGGTCACAGAAGCTACCTGATCAAGCGCGGTCTGTCGACCATCCCGATGTTCGTGGGGCTCTCGGTGCTCATCTTCACCCTGGCCCGCGTCATCCCCGGCAGGCCCGCACGGCTGGCGCTCGGTCCCCGCGCGAGCGACGAGGCCGTCCAGAGCCTCCGCGACCAGATGGGACTGGACAAACCACTCTGGGAGCAGTACCTCGACTACGTCGGCGGCGTCGTCCAGGGCGACCTCGGACAGTCGCTCATCTCGAACCGGAACGTGGCGACCGACCTGCTGGAGTACTTCCCGGCGACGTTCGAGTTGACGACGCTCGCGATGATAATCGCCATCTTCGTCGGCGTCCCGCTCGGCGTCATCGCCGGGCAGCACAAGGACCGGTGGCCGGACAACGCCAGCCGCCTGTTCTCGTTCTTCAACGTCTCGTTACCCCCGTTCTGGGCGGGCATCCTGCTGCAGCTGGTCGTCGCGTTCCAGCTGGGCTGGCTGCCCGCGACCGGCCGGGTCGGCGACGTGAGCCCGATGCCCATCGAGACGACGGGACTGTTGCTCGTCGACAGCGCGCTGGCATTCAACGTGCCAGCGTTCGTGAGTTCGAGCCAGCACCTCATCCTGCCGGCCATCACGCTGTCGCTCGCGCCCATCGCCGACATCGCGCGGATGACCCGCTCCAGCTTCATCGAGGAGTACGACAAGGACTACGTCGAGGGGCTGCGCACCCACGGCATCCCCGAGCGTCTCATCGCCTACAAGTACGTCCTCAGGCGGTCGTTCGCGTCGACCCTGACCATCATCGGGCTGGACTACGGCTTCCTGCTCGGCTCGGCGTTCGTCGTCGAGATCGTGTTCTCGTGGCCGGGGATGGCCTCCTACGGCGTCGAGGCCATCCTCCAGAAGGACATCAACGCGATGGTCGGCGTGACACTCGTCGTCGGCGCGTCGTTCCTGCTCGTGAACTTCGTGGTCGACGTGCTGTACGGCGTCTTCGACCCCCGCGTCTGGCACGAAGGTGAGTCCCAATGAGCGACGGTGAATCCGTCGCGGCCGACGCCGACGCCCCGGGGCTGCTCGAACGACGCCTGGGCGACTTCGACCGCGTCGTCTACCGGTTCCGTCAGAACCCGATGTCGATACTCGGCCTGTGCATCATCTTCGGCTTCGTGTTCATCGCCATCTTCGCGCCGTACATCGCGCCCTACCCGGCCGACGCGGGCTACCAGGGCCAGCCGGCGGTCCACTTCGACAACAAGTTCGCGGAGCCGAGCGCCGCACACCTGTTCGGCACCGACCAGGCGGGACGGGACATCTTCAGTCGCGTCCTGTTCGGCACGCGACTGTCGCTTCGTATCGGCATCGTCGTGCTCGCGGCCGCCGTCTCCATCGGCGTGCCCGTCGGCCTCGTCGCCGGCTACCTCGGCGGCGGTGTCGGCATGGCGTTGATGCGGATCACGGACGTGTTCCTGTCGGTGCCACCGCTGGTACTCGCACTGGCGGTGAGCGTCGCGCTCGAACCCAATCTAACGAACGTGATGCTCGCCATCGCGGCGGTCTGGTGGCCGTGGTACGCCCGACTCACCTACGGGGAGGTGCTATCGGTGAAAGAGGAGACGTACGTCGAGGCGAGCCGCGGCATCGGCGCGACCTCGACGCGCACCATCTTCCGGGAGATACTCCCGAACGTGCTCGCGCCCATCACGGTGAAGATGAGCCTCGACATGGGCTACGCCATCCTCGTCGCCGCCTCGCTCGGCTTCCTCGGCCTCGGCGCGCAGCCGCCGACGCCCGAGTGGGGGACGATGGTCAGCCAGGGCCGGGACTACATGCCCGCGCAGTGGTGGTACTCGACGTTCCCGGGACTGGCCATCTTCCTCATCGTGCTGGGGTTCAACTTCCTCGGCGACGGCCTGAGAGACATGTTCGACGTGGAGGTGCAGTGAGATGGCAGACCCCATCCTCTCCGTCGACGACCTCTCGGTCGCGTTCGAGACGTACGAGGGACGCCACCACGTCCTGAACGGCGTCGACCTCACCGTCGATGAGGGCGAGACGGTCGCACTCGTCGGCGAGACGGGCTGTGGGAAGTCCGTCACCGCGAAGTCCATCATGGGCACGCTCCCGCGCCCACCCGGGGAGATAACCTCGGGCAGCATCGGCTACGACGGCACCGACCTGCTCGCCGACCCGGACGCCCACGAGCGCGTCCAGGGCGAGGAGATGAGCATGATCTTCCAGGACCCGATGACGTACCTCTCGCCGGTGTACCCCGTCGGCTCGATGATGGCCGACGTGGCCAGCTACAGCGGGGGCAAGTCCGTCTCGTGGCTCGGCGTCCTGAAGAACATGCTCGGCCGTCGCACGAACCGGTCCGAGATCCGCGAGCGCAGTATCGAGCTGCTCGACCGGATGCGTATCCCCGACCCCGAGGGTACCCTCGACCGCTACCCGGTCGAGCTCTCCGGCGGGATGCGCCAGCGCGTCATCGTCGCGATGGCGCTCATCAACGACCCGACGTTCCTCATCGCAGACGAGCCGACGACCGCACTCGACGTGACGGTGCAGGACCAGATCCTCGGCCTGCTGCGAGAGCGCGTCGAGGAGCGGAACCTCTCGATGCTGTACATCACCCACAACCTCGGCGTCGCCCGCGAGATCGCCGACCGCATCTGCATCATGTACGCCGGCGAGATCGTCGAGGTCGGGACGACCGAGGAGATCTTCGACGCGCCGCTGCACCCCTACACCCGGGGGCTCCTCGACAGCATCCCGAAGCTCACCGGCTTCGAGGGCGACGGCATCGACGGGCAGATCCCGGACTACACCGACCCGCCGACCGGCTGCCGGTTCCACCCGCGCTGTCCCGCCGCGATGGCGGGCACCTGTGACGTGGAACCGGTCGAGTCCCACGCCGTCGGCGACGACCGCGCCGTCGCGTGCCACCTCTACGAGGACGGGATGTCCTTCGGCGAGGCGGCGACCATCGCGGCGGAGGAGGCCGATGGAGCCACCGAGGACGCACCGACCGCCGAGGCCGGGGGTGAGCCATGAGCGGCGACCCCCTCGTCTCCGTGCGGAACCTTGAGAAGTACTACCCGGTCGAGACCGGACTGCTGAGCCGGACCGAGTCGTACGTGAAGGCCGTCGACGGCGTGAGCTTCGACATCATGCCCGGGGAGACGTTCGCCGTGGTCGGCGAGTCCGGCTGCGGGAAGACGACGCTCGGAAAGACCGTCGCCCGTCTCTACGAGGCGACCGGCGGGACCATCGAGTTCGACGGCCGCGACGTCACCGACCTCGACGGGAAGTCGCTCCGCAAGCTCCGCCGTGACATCCAGGTCGTCTACCAGGACCCATCGTCGTCGCTGAACCCGCGGCGGCGCATCGGGAGCATCGTCAAGGAGCCGCTGGTCGTCCACGACGTCGGGACGAAGGCGGAACGCGACGAGCGTGTCGCCGAACTGCTCCGGCGTGTCGACCTGCCGGTGGAGTTCCGCCACCGCTACCCGAACGCGCTCTCTGGCGGGCAGCAACAGCGCGTCGCCATCGCCCGTGCGCTGGCTGTCGAGCCGAAGTTCGTCGTGCTCGACGAGCCGACGAGCGCGCTCGACGTCTCGGTGCAGGCGAAGGTCATCTCGCTGCTCGCCGACCTGCAGGAGGAGCTCGACCTGACCTACCTGCTCATCAGCCACGACCTCAGCCTCGTGAAGAACGTCGCCGACCGCATCGGCGTGATGTATCTCGGCAACTTCATGGAGGTCACCGACAGCCGGACGCTGTTCGAGGACCCGAAGAACCCCTACACCGAGCAGCTCCTGTCGGCCATCCCGGTCGTCGAGAGCGGCGAGCAGTTGCTGAAGCCGCCCTCCGTCGAGGTGCGCGGCGAGACGCCGGACCCGAAGGACCCACCCTCGGGCTGTCCGTTCCACCCGCGCTGTCACCGCGCGTTCGACGCCTGCGACGCCGTCGAGCCCGAGCTCGTCGAGGTCGAGGAGGGACACCAGACCCGGTGTCTCCTCGACCCCGGGCCGAAGGCCGAGGCGGTGGCCGACCACCGCTCCGATGACGTGACGCGGGAGGAAGTCACCGAGGAGTAGCGGACGCACGGGCGCGGCGGGCGGAGGCACCCATCACCATTGTCTGTCATCCGTCACCCCCGCCCGACCAACCCGTTGGAGCAGGGCCGTCCATCTTCCGTTCGGGTTCCGCACGGCCCCACTACGCACTATTCAGAATTATCTACACCCAATTTGGGCATGATTTGGTAGAATTGCGCACGATAAGTTTATTGTATGCGCCGTTTTGTTATACGTCATGCCACAAGATACCACCCGTGTCGCCGTCGACATTGGGGGGACGTTCACCGACCTCGTCGCGGTGCGAGACGGCGGACTCACCCTCGCGAAGGCGTCGACCACACCGTCGAACTTCGCCGGCGGCGTCCTCGACGCCGTCGAGAAGGGGGACCTGTCGCTCGCGTCGGTCGACCAGTTCGTCCACGGCACGACCGTCGTCATCAACGCCATCACCGAGCGAACCGGCGAGGCGACCGCGCTGCTCACGACCGAGGGCTTCCGCGACGTCCTCGACGTGACGCGCGCGAACCGCCCCGACATGTTCAACTACCAGTACGAGAAGCCCGAGCCGTTCGTCCCGCGCCGGCACCGCTGGGAGGTGCCCGAACGGGTCGACCAGGCCGGCGAACCGATCCAGCCGCTCGACGAGGACGCGGTCCGCGAGGCGGCCCGCGAGATCCGAGATGCCGGCTTCGACACCGTCGCGGTCAGCTACCTCCACAGCTACGAGAACCCGGAGCACGAGCGCCGCACACGCGAACTGGTCGAGGAGGTCCACCCCGACGCCTACGTCACGCTCTCGCACGAGCTGACGAAGGAGTACCGGGAGTACGAACGCACCAACACGGCCGTCCTCAACTCGTACGTCCGACCAATCGCCGACGAGTACCTCGACACGCTCGCCGGCCAGCTCGGTGAGCGCGGCTTCGACGGGAACACCTACGCGATGAAGTCCAACGCGGGCACCGCGAGCTTCGCCGAGGCGCGCCGCCGCCCGGTCGAGATGGTCGAGAGCGGCCCCGTCGGTGGCGTCTACGGCTCGGCACACGTCGGTCGCCAGCTCGGCGAGCCGGACGTCGTCAGCTTCGACATGGGTGGCACCACGGCGAAGACCTCCGTCGTCCAGGACGGCGAGGTCACCATCGACACCGATTACTGGCTCGAATCGTCACCGCGTGACGAGGGCTACCCCCTCAAGATACCGGTCGTCGACATCGTCGAGATCGGCGCGGGCGGGGGCTCCATCGCCTGGGTCGACCGAGGCGGCTCCATCAACGTCGGCCCGAAGAGCTCCGGGGCCGACCCCGGCCCCGCCTGCTACGGGCGCGGCGGCACCGAACCGACCGTCACCGACGCGAATCTGCTCACCGGGCGGCTGAATCCCGACTACTTCCTCGGCGGCGACATGTCCCTCGACGTCGACGCCGCCGAGACCGCGCTCGAACCGCTCGCCGACGCGTTCGACACGAGCGTCCGCGAGGCCGCCCACGGCGTGCTCCGCGTCGTGAACTCCAACATGGCGAACGCGCTCAAGCAGGTGAGCATCCGTCGCGGCCACGACCCGCGGGACTTCGTGATGGTCGCAAGTGGCGGTGCGGGCCCGCTACACGCCGGGACGCTCGGCCGCGAACTCGGCGTGAAGGAGACGGTCGTCCCGCGGGCCCCCGGACAGTTCTCCGCGTGGGGGATGCTGATGACCGACCTGCGGAAGGATTTCGCGCGCACCCACGTGCTGCCGTTCGACGCCGACACCGCCGACGAAGTCGCGGGCATCGTCGCGGAACTGGAGGCCGAGGCACGAGACGCCTACGCCACAGAGGACGTCGACGAGGACGACCTGGTGCTCGAACGCTCGGTCGACCTGCGCTACGCCGGGCAGGAGCACACGGTGAACACACCGCTCGGGGACGGTCCAGTCGATGCAAGCGAGGTCACCTCGACCATCGAGCGGTTCCACGAGCGCCACGAGCGCACGTACAACTTCCGGCTCGACGACCCGTGCGAGGTCGTCAACGTCCGCCTGACCGCGTCCGCACCGATGCCCAAACCCGAGGTCGAGTCCGTCGTCACGGACGGCGACCCGGCGGACGCGATCAAGGACACCCGCGAGGTCGACTTCGCCACCGAGGGCGTCCACGACGCCCGCGTCTACGAGCGCGACGCCCTCCCGACCGACACGAGAATCGACGGCCCCGCCGTCGTCGAGGAGCCGGCCTGCACGACGCTGGTCCACCCCGGACAGACGCTCTCGGTCGATACGTTCGGCCACCTGCACATCAGCTAACCATGTCTACGCAATCCACAGCAACCGACAGCGGAGTCGACCCGTTCACGCGCGAGGTCGTGACGAACGCCCTGCAGAGTGCCGCCGAGGAGATGTTCCTCAACCTCGGCCGCACCGCGAAGTCGAGCGTCATCTACGAGACGCTGGACTACGCCTGCGGCATCACCGACGCCGACGCGAACGTCGTCGCGCAGGCCAACGGCGTCCCCGGCTTCCTCGGGACGCTGAAGTTCTGCGTCGCCGACGCCGTCGAGAAGTTCGGCCGCGACGGCTTCGAACCGGGCGACGTGGTGCTCCTGAACGACTACCACGGCGGCACCCACCTCAACGACGTGGCGATGGTCGCGCCCATCTTCGTCGACGACGAACTCGTCGGCTTCACCGCCTCGAAGGCCCACTGGACCGACGTTGGCGGGAAGGACCCCGGCTCGTGGACGACCGACGCGACCAGCGTCTTCCAGGAGGGGGTCCAGTACCCGATGGTGAAGCTGTACGAGGGCGGCGAGCGCAACGACGCCGTCTACGACATCGTCGTCGCCAACACCCGGATGCCCGAGGTCACGCTCGGCGACATGGAGGCCCAGCAGTCCTCGATGGGCGTCGGGGCCGAGCGCGTCGTCGAGGTGTACGAGCGATACGGCGTCGAGACGGTCCAGCAGGCCGTCGAAGCCGCCTTCGACGCGGGCGAACGGCTCGTCCGCGAGGAGATCCGCAAGCTGCCCAACGGCACGTACACCGCCGAAGACAAGCTCGACGGCGACAGCGTCTCCGGCGACCCGGTCCACGTCGAGGTCGAGGTGACCATCGAGGACGAGACCATCGCGCTCGACTACACCGGCACCGACCCGGAGGCCGACGGCCCCATCAACGCACCCTACGCCGCCTCCGTCTCCGACGTGCGGTCGTTCTTCCAGGCCATCACGCTCCCCGACGCCGACACCAACGAGGGGTTCTTCCGGCCGCTCGACGTGACGATTCCGGAGGGGACGGTGCTCAACGCCACGAAGCCCGCCCCCATCGGCACCGACTGGGAGGGCTCGGCGATGGCCGCGGACCTGCCGTGGAAGGCGCTCGCGGCGCACCTCCCGGACCGGTTGTCGGCTGGGCACTTCCTCAGCGTCTGTGCGACCATCGTCGGCGGCCACGACGACCGCCGGGGCGAGGAGTTCCTCGTCGTCGAACCCCAGCCCGGCGGCTGGGGCGCGAGCCCCGGCAAGGACGGCGCGGACGTGCTCGTCTGCTCCGGCGACGGCGACACGCTGGAGATGCCCGTCGAGGTGATGGAGACGCGCTTCCCGCTCCTGTTCGACCAGGCGGCCCTCGATACGCCCCAGACGGCCGGGCACGGCGAGTTCCGTGGCGGCACGGGCTTCGTGCAGGACTACCGGGTCTACAACGAGTCGGGCGGCTTCATCACGGCCGGGTTCGGCCGCTCCGAATTCCCACCGTGGGGCGTCGAAGGTGGACAGGACGGCGACGGCAACCACATCGAGATCGTCCGGACCGACGGCAAGGTCGAGCGCCACAGCAACCTCACCAACCACGAACTCGCCGACGGCGACGTGGCCCGGCTCGTGACGAGCTCGGGCGGCGGCTGGGGCAACCCGCGCGAACGCGACCCCGAGCGCGTCAGCGAGGACTTCCACGACGACTACATCACCCGCGAGACGGCCCGCGAGGTGTACGGCGTCGCGCTCGACGAGGACGGGAACGTCGACGAGGCGGAGACGGCGGCGCTCAGGGAGGAGAGTGCCGACGAACCGACCGCAGCGGCAGGTGGTGAGAACTGATGAGCGACGTCGAACTCACCGACCTCGACGACGTGTGGGACGACAGCACGGGCAGCCCGCTCACGCTGTTCGAGAGCGAGGACCCTGAGTCCCAGACCGGTTCCTACGTCATCCAGCCCGGCGAGCGGGTCCCCGAGGAGGGCTGGACTTCACACGCGGGTGACGAGATATCGGTCATCATCGACGGTGCGGTCGACCTCGTCACCCCCGACGGCGAGTACACCGTCCAGGCCGGGACGCTCTCGGTCATCCCGGCCGGTGTCGAACACTACAGCGTCAATCGCGGCGACGAGCCCTGCCGACTGGTCTACACCGCCGTCGGCGGGCTCTGAGAACGACTACTCCCCGTCGGTGATCTTCTTGTGCCAGGCCTTGTGGGTCTTCGTGACCGGGATGGCCTCGTAGCTCTCGACGACGGGGTTGTCCTGTAGCTGCTCCCTGAGGTACTCCTTGATGTCCGACAGCGACGCGTGCCAGACCCGCAGCAACAGGTCGTACTTGCCCATGTACTCCTCGATCTCGTAGATGAGCTCCTCGCTCTGGACGTGGTCGACGAACTCGTCGAGTTCCTCGCTGCTCACGCCGGACTCGAGCGTGACGAACACGTCCGCGTAGGCGAACTTCGCCTCCTGGAGGACGAGGACACCGATAACGTCCACCAGTCCGTTCTCCTGTAAGTTCTTCCGTCGTCGTCGCGCCGCCGTTCGGGAGAGACCGACGCGCTCGCCGATCTCGGTGTCGGACATCCGGCCGTCTTCGTTCAGCGCCTTGTAGATGCGATAGTCGGTCTCGTCGAGATGCTCCTTCAGAATCTGTTTGACCTTGTCGTTGTCGAGCCATTCGTCCGCAGAGAGAGGCTGTGAACTCATCCGTTTGCGAGTAAGCCGTCGAGGGTACTGTAAGTATCGGTCAAATTGTCGAGGGTGCGGACCGATTCGTCTACTCAAAAGCGTACTGCACACGAATTATGGTCCGAACGGGCCGTTAATCCCGATATCTCCACGTCCCGTTCGACAGTCCTCCGTTACGCAGCTCGAGTGAGCAGGGTGCCAGAGCGCGACTCGGAGCAGCGCGAGTCAAGCCCGGCGTCCTGGCGATCTCGGAGGGGGACCCCGAGTCCGAGTTCGCCGCCGCCGTTCGGCGATCGCAGGTTGCTTACTCGGGTTCCGCGACCCCGAGCGTGGCGACCGACTGGATGGCTTCATCGACGCTGTAGTCGATATCGTACACGTTGTCTACCGGTATGTGCATGATGAACCCGTTCGACGTCGGGTTCGGCCCGAGCGGAACCATTATGGTCATCATCTCCCCGGCGCCGGCGCTGTTTTCGATTATCTCCGGCGTGTCCCCCGTGAGAAATCCGAGGGCGTACGCGCCCTGAAGGGGGAACTCGATGAGCTTCACGTCCTCGAACTGCTGGGTATCGTCGGCGGACATCTGTTTGCTGACCTGGCGAAGGGTCAAGTAGACCCCGCCTACACCGGGGATCGTTTCGATCGCATCGTCGACGAACAGGACGAGACGGTCGCCTGGCGTCTGGTCGGCGACGAACCCTATCAGCACGAAGAGCACGACCAGCAACAGCAACGTTGTCAGCTGGACGAATATCGTGGAGGGTTCGTTCGGCCAGAGAAATCCCACGCCCGCGATCACCGGCCCGAGCATGCCGATGATGAAATCGAAGACGACGATGAGGATGATCAGCGTGATCATCAGTGGGATCGTGATCACGAATCCGCTGATCAGCCACCGCTTCAGTCGGTGGAGTGGGTATAGCATACGTGGAACTACGGCCTGGAACACAAAACTAGTCGTCCGATACCACGGATTGTCCGGCGTTTCGACGCGGGCCAGTCGGCTATCGAAGCGCGAACGGGCGACGCGGTGCCACCGGACACATCGCTCCCGTGAGCGGTCGGTCGCAGGATGAAAACGGCTGATGGGTGTGGCGAACGCGAATCGACTCAAGAACAAGTCCGCCCTCCCCGGATGTCCGCCGGTCACACATCCCTTACGTGAGAGATTATTGGATTGCGAAGTTGTCGGCTCTTGAAGGAGGTTCCTGTACAGTTGCCAACATCCTACGGATACGCGCCCTCCTCATGTGTCTGATGGCGGCCGGGACCGCACGCTTCAGAGAGGGCAGCGATGGCGAACTCGAGAAAACGCTCGCAGCCCTCAACCGTGGCGAGACACCGGAACCCCAGTTCGAAGTCGTCTTGCACGACCCAGTTGATGTCCACAAAGTCAGCCGTCCGAAGTCGCTGGAACTACTGCGCGAGATCGTTCAGCACGAACCGACGAGTATCCGTGAAACCGCCCGGCTTGTCGACCGTGGTGTCAGTCAGGTCCACCGCAACCTGACCGAGTTGGAGGAGTTCCACCTGATTGTTCTGGTGGCGGAAGGGGGCGCGAAACGACCTGTCGTGTGGTATGATGCAATCGATATCGAGCTGCCGCTCGTTGAGCCCGTCGTGGACTCCGACGAAGGGACGGCGTGAACAGATTTTCGCTGGGCTAGCAGCCATTTACTGACCTCCTGTGGGGTGAGGGGTTCGTCGAGCAGGCGAGCGCCTCGGAGTACTGTATTCGGATACCTGTTAGTGAGATCTACCCGTCGACGTTTGACGAGGACGTGCCGACCGAGAGAAACACCAACAACTGCCCCGATTACGATGGACGCGTCACGCTCAGCGGTGATGAATCCGTCTGCTCTCAGTGGACTCGAATAGCACTCAGAAAGTGTGCCCAAGGGCACAAAGCAGAAAAAATACCCAGCCCCGCCCCCACCTTCCGCCGGTTCAACTCGACATTCTCGACGAAGGGGTGTGTTTGCATAGAGATTTGTTACGAGAATTTTCAACCAACTACTCGGACGTGTCTGGTGCGAGTACTCGAATAAAGATTAGCCGCTCGTGGTCTCATCAGGAGCTACACATGCCCCACTCCCAGAGTTGGTATTCCAGTACTCAAGATTTGGACTGTCACCTCGATCAGCTCGGCCGATCATTAGCTTTAGTCGGATTTGGTTGTCGTCGTAGATTCCGAGGTCGATTTCGTCCCAACTCTCCTGAGTTGCGAGGCGAGAGCGAACAATGTACCCTCTGACCCCAGTATCCCAGTTACATGGGAGTGTCGTTCCTGCGAGTTGTGGGCCATCTCTGGAAGGCACCTCTTCTTCGGTACTATACACCTCTGTTCCGTCTTCCATAAAGGAGAACTGAACGGTGTGGGATTTGTAATCGTAATTAGTGACTGAGAGCTCCGTGAGTCTCGGGCTGGAGGGCTCTGGAGATGATTCGCCAAGCGATAGACATCCACCGCCTGCCGTGACAGCGAGGGTAGCAAGTACATTCCTTCGGCGCATATCTTCCAGTCAATCTCTCCCGATAAGTGCTTTTCCGCTCCGATAGATTGTCATTTAGTGAAATTTGGCTCTCAGTCGACCAACTCCCTGGGGACACACGTCGAGAAATTCCCCTCCTCCAATATGCACACGAATCCTGCCAGTGCTGTGTGCATATCTGCATCTGTGGGTGGACCCAATCGTCCCAATCACCACGATTCCGCCAGATGAAACTCACAGCTCGGGGAAAAAGGGGTTCCAGTAAGGCGAGAACACTCCCGTGCCCGGGGTCGTGTGTACGATAGTAGCCCGTGAAACCGCTGTTAGATACAGGGGAAAGACATACCGTAATCCGATGGTAAGAGGCAGAAAAGCCAGTACGCCTATTACTGGTTCGTGATATAATTCAGAAGATGGTACGAAAAGAAGCGCCTTGTCTATTCTGCGAGGAAACGTTTGAATTTGTATCAGGTAAGCATCTCAAATCCCATTTTGAAGGTTCAGACGCGTTTGAATCATACAAAGAGTGGGTCGCTGAAGAACATGGAATTGACCCTGCTCATGAGGTCTTCAGCACTCCTGGAGCTCTCACAAGACCTGAGGACTTCGAAGCGTACGAACATCTATTCCGGTAGATTCGCATCTCTACCGAACAGCCGTTTCATAAAAATACCGCACACGGTTAGAACTCTAGCTGTACTTCTGTCGGTGCTTCTGTGCGGGAGCGTCCGCTTGACTTCGCCTCGTCGACACGGTCCGTGTACGTGTGATTGTGAACGGGAACGGCGGGGACACCGACTCCTCCAGGATGGAGGTAGACTGGAAGTCCACGGGCAAACCCACGACTTCAGTCCGGGGTCAACGACAATTCGCCCGACGACGACGGCAACCTTTGGCCGAGCGTACGCCTGATGGTCAACCAAGAGAAAGCGACACCGTCCCATCCAGTATCGGAGCACGATGAGAGCAAGATCGGTCCCGCAGTGCGGGGTGGCTGAGCGAGACCCCCAATCAGAGACCGTACTGGGCCCGCACGGTCTCTGCGAGACCGGTCTCCTCGAGCAGCTCCGTGGGTGCGAGCATCGTCAACTGGACGACCCCAGGGAGCCGTGCAATCTCGACCCCACCCGTGAACGTACAGCGCGAGCGGACCTCGCCCTCGGTGATTCCGAACAGCGAACTCGCCCGGTCGAACGCGTTCTCGGTTGCATCGTTGATCGTCGCCCCGGTACCGATGATCTGGATCGGCGCCGCATCGTGTAACGTCTCGACACCGTACTCGTCGGCGAGTGCGCGGCCTGCTTCGCGCTCGCTCTCGGAGTACGGCTTCGCGATATGTGGCAGGTCCTCCTCGTTCGGTAAGAGCAACGGCCCGGCGAGGTCGAGTCCCTTGATGACCTCCACTTCGAGTTCTGTCTTCCCACTCACGTCCGTCGTGTGGAGCGAGAGCTCTCCATCGCCCTGGTTCGCGTGGAGGTCACCGACGTACAACCCGGCTCCTTCGACGCGAACCGGACAGATCAGCGTCGCGCCCGGTCGCACCTCGTTCGAGTCCATGTGGCCATCGGTTCGGGCCTCGAGTGCGTCTTCGTCCGCCAGTCCCCAGTCGTGCTCGGCACCGATGAGGAACTGTCCGAAGTCGCCAGCGTTGTGCGAGTCGGGGAACTCGACCGATGGTGTCGTGCCGATGTTGCCGATGAACGGCCGAAGACGGCCGAGCGTCCCCGGCATCTCGTCGGGCTCGTACAACAGAATCGGGTGTTGCCGAGAGTTCTCGGGGAGTGCCATCGCTTCGTCGGCCCGCTCGGCCAGGTCGTGTGCACCCTCGGGTCCGACCGTGATTCCGACCGTCCGGTCGTCGTCGAAGACGACGGTGTAGCCGTACTCGAACCCGAACGAGGAGGCGTTCGCGCCACATTCGACACACCGGATCGCATCCTCGCCAGTTCCCTCGACGACCGTCTCGGGCCATTCTGCACCACACTCCGGACACCGGTGGTCGACGAACGGGTCGTCACCGAACGCGACGTCTCGTTCGGCCATGCTGCCAGTGCTGGTCGCGACACTGGTCACCTCGACGTCCTTGATTCGGACGACCAGTGCGTCGCCCGGTTCCGCGTTCTCGACGAAGATCGGGCGTGTCACCTCGTGCCCGCCGCGGAACGACGGCGTAATCATCGGGCCCCAGCAGCCGGCCGGGGTGTGTGTCTTCACCGTTCCTCCATCGGCGACGGTCCCAGCCCACTCCTGCTCTGGCCCAACGAGCCCGAGTGTGAACTCGTCGACCTCGAGTGTTTCGTGAATGTGTTCCGACATACGTTAGAGGTTGGCACGGTAGAATCTTAGCTGTTGTGCAGCGCGGAGCCAACCGGTGAACTCCCCCGACGGTAGATTCAGACAGGATCCAGACCGTACCTCTCGATGATTTTCTGCCGGTCGATCTTTCCGAGTGTCGTCAACGGCAGCTCGTCCTCGACCGTGTACTCGACCGGCTGTTTGTAGTCCGCGAGCTCCTCCTCGCCGTACTCCTCGAGATCTGCTGTCGTGAGACTACTGCCGGGAGTTCGGAGGACGAACGCGTGGCCCGCCTCACCCCAGGTGTCGTTCTCGACACCGATCACCATCGCCTGCTCGACCGCCTCGTGGTCGGTCAGTACCCCCTCTACCTCGGGTGGGTACACGTTGTACCCACCTGAGATGTACATGTTCTTCTTGCGTCCTCGCAATCGAACGTGCCCGTCGTCGTCGACGAACCCGAGGTCGCCAGTTCGAACCCACTCCTCCTCGACGAACGCCTCCTGCGTCTGCTCGGGGGTCAGGAAGCGATCCATCACGCCATCGCCACGGACCACGATCTCTCCCGTCTCCCCCGCCGGAAGGAGCTCCTCGTCCTCGATCGTGCGAACATCGAACCCCGGGAACGGCTTCCCGACCGTCTCGGTCAGCTCGGAGACCGGTGTCCCGAGCTCGGTGAGGGTCACGAACCCAGCCGTCTCCGTGAGCCCCCAGCCAGTGACGGCATGCTCTGCTGCCTGTGCCATCCCAGCCAGGATGTCCTCAGAGGGTGCCTGTCCTGCAACCACCGCCACGTCGAGCGACGAGAGGTCGGTTCCAGCGAAGTCGTCGTGGTTGAACAGCATCCCCCACATCGCGGGGACGTTCCCCACCATCGAGATCGATCGTGATTCGATCAACCGGAGTGCGACTCCTGGGTCGAAGGCGTCGAGGAACACGACGTCCGCACCACCGACGACCGCACTGCCCATGAGTTCGGTCGCCCCGCCGACGTGGTCGGTCGGTAGGTGGACGAGCACCGTATCCGAATCGTCGATACCCCAGACCGACGAGATAGCTGTTCCCTGGAAGACGACGTTTCGGTGAGAGAGTACTGCTCCCTTCGGGTCGCCAGTCGTCCCGCTCGTGAACACGACCAGCAGCCCGGCATCCGGGTCCGTACAGCCGGTTGAGTCGTCCGTGTTCGGCGTGCCGTCGGGGTTCGCTGCCGTCCATTCGTATGCACCCGCTTTCGGGAGGGCGGCATGATAGTCGTCACCCAGCCAGTGGGTTGACTCGATGTCATCGAACGCAGGCACTTCCTCGAGGATCGCCTTGAAATCCGTGTCACGGAACTGGCCGGCGCCGACGAACGCGACAGGTTCGGTCGATGAGAGGACGTGCTGGTGGTCTCCGGGCTTGCCTCGAAGGTCGAGTGGCACGAGTGTCGCACCGAGCTTCGCCACCGCGAAGTACAGCTCGGCGAACGGTGCCGACGGTGGGAACAGGGTCGCCACGAACTCTCCGGATTCCACACCGTCCGCGGCGAGCTGCGAAGCGAGCCGACCCGCAGCGTCGTTCAATTCTCCCCAGGTCGCGGCTGTTTCTGAGGCCTCTACCAGTCCCAGGGGCGAATACGTGTACGCCCTCGTATCCGGTTTCGTGGCTGCTCGATGTTCGAGATACCACTGAAAGAGCCCTGTGTGCGGTTCGTCACGGTCGTACTCGTGTTCGTATGCAGTCTCAGTCATGCGTCTCTCGTGCGTCCTCGGTGATCATCAGCAGGTTCGTCCGATACTCGACCACGGTCGCACCGTCCTGATTCTTCCCCTCCACGCCGAGCGTCACGACACCACTGTGGTCATCTCGTGGCGTCTTCTCCAGCACCTCCACCTCGAAGTGAACCGTATCGTCGATGAAGACGGGTCGATGGAACTGAATCGCTTCCATCCCCGCATTCGCTCGAATCCCCGTCGGTTCGTTCGAGTACAGCAACCCCTCTGCGAGCCCGAGCAGGAACGTCCCCTGCACCACGCGCTCACCGTACTGCGTCTCTTCCGCGAACTCCCGGTCGGTATGGATCGGTAGCCAACAGCCGGTCGCGTTGGCGTAATTCACCACATCGCTTTCTGTCACTGTCCGCCCTATCGTTTCCACCGTGTCGCCAACCTGAACGTTGTCGTAGAACCCTTCTAGCACGCTCTCTCCACTCGACTCTGAAACCTTCACTATTACTCTCAACTTTGCACGTGGTTGTAAACGGCCTCGGCTGTCGCCAAACCGATGCCGAGTTGTCGTTCGACTACCTGCGAGAGCACAGTACGGAGACGACCACCACGGGTGGAACGCGCTCGACCACGGCACCGACAGCACGTTTAGCCAATCGTACTGCTTCTCGCGTGAAGCGGGAGACCTTCGATATGGACATCGGCGGCCCCCGCTTCATCGTTCTAGTTCCACCGGTCGAAGCCGACGCCGCCTAGAGATTCACCGGCGCCGTCCATTCCGTGAACTCGTGTTGAAGTGTCCCGTCAGAAATGTCGAACTCTCACTTACCGGCCCAAACGCATGAACTCGGGCGTCAGAACAATGCCCGTTTGCTGGGGTGAAATTGCGCATTTCCAAGCATAAGGCTGCCGTACTTCCGCGTTTCTCGAAACGAGGTGTGAATAACAAAGCCACACGCGAGGAAAGCGTGTTTTGCATGAAAGACCCGACAGAAATCGGCGGTTCGTGGCCGGAGAAAGGGGGTGAAGCGGGCGGGGGAGGCGAGTCGAGCGACGAAGACCTGGAGGCCTCGCGGAGACACGTCCTGCGAGGGGTCGGTTTCGCCGGCGTCGGGCTCGGCCTCGGTGGGTTCGCCACCCGTCAGCAGGAGACGATCCGCTTCGGGGGCGAGGTACAGGCCTGGCGTGGACGGGAGCCCCCGTCCATCTCCGGTCAGGAGAACCCGACGCTGTCGCTCCAGGCCGGCATGCAGTACGCCGTGACCTGGGAGAACCTCGACGGGCTCCCCCACAACTTCGTCATCCAGAACCAGGCGGGCGAACAGATGGTGCGCTCCGAGATCATCACCGAGCAGGGGGCGACGCAGACCGTGACATTCACGGCGAGCCCGGAGATGACGACCTACCTGTGCGAGGTGCACCCGAACACGATGGTCGGGACCGTGAACGTGAGCGGGAGCGGGGGGGACCAGACGACCACGCAGGAGACGACGACGACCACGCAGGAACAGGACGGCGCCGGCTACTTCGAACAGGGACCGGAGGTCGGCGTCCAGGTCGTCGCACAGGGGATGACCGCGCCCACGGACCACGCGATACCCGGGGACGGGAGCGGCCGGCAGTTCGTCACCGACCAGACGGGCGAGGTGTGGGTCGTCACCGAGAACGGCCGGGAGCAGATGCCGTTCATCGACGTCTCCGACCGCATGGTCACCCTCGGCGAGTTCAACGGGTCGTACGCCAACCCGAACCAGGCGTACGACGAACGCGGACTGCTCGGCATCGAGTTCCACCCCTCGTTCGCGGAGAACCGGAAGTTCTACCTCCACTACAGTGCGCCGCCGAACGAACAGACGCCAGACGGGTGGGACCACGTCGAGGTCGTCTCCGAGTTCACCGCGTCCACGGACCTCACTACGGGCAACCCGGAGTCGGAGCGCATCCTCCTCCAGTTCCAGAAACCCCAGTACAACCACGACGGTGGCCCCATCGCGTTCGGCCCCGACGGTTACCTCTACGTCCCCATGGGTGACGGCGGCGGCGCCGACGACGACATGTACGGCCACGTTCCCGACTGGTACGACCGGAACGCCGGCGGGAACGGTCAGGACGTGACGCAGAACCTCCTCGGCGACGTCGTCCGCATCGACGTCGATGCCACCGAAGGGGACCGTCCGTACGGCATCCCGGACGACAACCCCTTCGTCGGCACCGACGGACTGGACGAGATATACGCGTACGGCTTCCGCAACCCGTTCGGCATCTCCTTCGACAGCCAGGGTAACCTGTTCGTCGCGGACGCTGGCCAGAACCTCTTCGAGGAGGTCGACGTCGTCGAGCGCGGCGGGAACTACGGCTGGAACGTCAAGGAGGGCACGCACTGCTTCAGCACCGAGAACCCGAGTGACCCGATGGCGATCACGGACTGTCCGTCGAACGAACCGAACAGCGGCCCCTACGACGGTAGTCCCCTCATCGACCCGGTGATAGAGTTCCCGCACACGTACGAGGGCGAGAGCGTCGGCATCACCGTCATCGGTGGCCACCGGTACGAGGCCACGACGATCCCCGAACTCCAGGGCAAGTACGTGTTCGGAATCTGGACGTCAGACCCCGCGCGGAGCGAGCCGAACGGCCGCGTGCTGGCCGCGACCCCGCCCGAGAACTTCGGCGGATCGGGGGGCACCACGACCACGACCGGGACGGCGACCGGCGCAACGACTCCTGGAACCACGACCCAGGGGACGGGTGGTGACGGCGCCGGGAACGCCGAGCTCTGGCCCGTGCAGGAACTGGCCATCCAGGGCGGGTTCGACTACTTCGTCCGCATGTTCGGACAGGGCCCGGACGGTGACGTGTACGTCCTCGCGAACAAGCGCGGCGCCCCCGAGGGCGACACCGGCGCCCTCCTCCGCCTCGTCCCGCCCGGCGACGACGGGACCACGACGACCGGGAACGCGACCACGACGGGGGCCGGCGGCGGAACCACGCCCTCCGAAGCCACGAACGGCGGCGGCGGCGGTGCCGAGACAACGACGACGGGGGCCACCCCGGGACCGGGCGTCCTCCTGTCCGCGGCGGCCATCCTCGGCGGCCTCGGAGTCGCAGCGAAACGGCGTCTCGAGGACGACGACTGACACCGACCGCGGCCGCCCGCCACCCGAACCCGGCCGTCCGTCCTGCGTTCCGATTCTCTGTGCCTCGTTGCCCGTTCGGTCCGCCAGCAGATACTCCCGGGTTCCGCCCCAACGGTCCCGACGAGATGGTCCCTCCTGCCGAGGTCAGGAACCTCCACCAGGTGACGCCGGACGTGAAGCAGTTCCGACTCGTCGCTGACGACCACGAGTTCCCGTTCGAGCCGGGTCAGCACACGATGGTTCGCTTCGAGAACGACGGCGAAGAGGAGACACGCCCCGATACCGCTATCAACCGGCCGGAAACAGACGAACTCGTGCTCGCCATCAAGCGCTACGAGGACGGGACCACTTCCATCCACCGCCGGTCGCCAGCCGCACCGACGCGGAGGATGCTCAGTGGCCGGCGGTCACCGTGGTGTGAGTTGGCTCGTCTTCGATCGCAGAGAGGAGCACATCGAGACACTGTGGGACGAGCAGTAGATCGAGGACCTGCCTGACTATGGGGTAGGTGGATGCAGCAGCGATCCTATCTTACCCCGCCGAGAGGGTGTCATCCAAAGATTCACACACTCGTTCCAGTTCTCTCATTTCGGTCAATACAGAGGAGAAACAGAACAATCGGCCAACCGGAAAACCGGCAACCAGAAGAAGTTTACCACCATATCCGATAACTCCCCCATGAATCGGCGTGGTTTTCTGGAACTTGGAGTCGGTGTGACTATGCTCGGGCTCAGCGGGTGTCTCAGCGGAGACCCGCCCGAACTTCGCGTCAAGAATATGTCGGAGAGAAATCATAACGTTCACGTCCGGGTCAGCCAACAGAACGAGGAACTCCTTTCTAGGTCATTCTCAGTCCCGTCAAAAGCAGATAGCGAGGAGCAAGGAACCGTCGAAGACGTCTATCCGGGGCCGGGAACCTATACGATTACCGGGGAAATAGCAGGCGGCGTAACGAAAACTGAGGAAATCGAACTCGCCGAAGACGATCGGGTGCTGACACATGTTTTGGTCAACTCGGATGAAACACTCTCTGTTGGACGTATGTCCCCCTGAGAAGTTCACATATACGGTATCACGGCTGATGTATTCTCTCCGGGCTGAAATCATCGACCAGAATTGGGAGATAAAGGGGATTCACATATCGCTTAGTAATTGAATTATCGGATAAATATCAATACTGAAGTGCGGGATACAGGGAGTCTAGTCATTACGGCAACGTTATTCTGTCACTCGATGTTTCACAATTGATAAACTGGGATAAACTGTGGTTTTTCCCTTTCCCGTGACCTAGTCACCTCTGGTTGATTACCATGGATCGAAGAACATACATCGCGACAGTTGGAGCGACGCTCGCAAGCGTCGGGCTCGCCGGTTGCAGCGGGCAATCGAACGGAGAGAACGACAATGAGACCGATGAGATTGACGCTAATGACGAACTGGATTGGGAGAACCTCGAAGCCGAACTAGGAGAAACCCCCGAGAGCGTCGAGCTCGTGGAGAGCTCCCTCGTCGAGACCGATAATGGTGCTGCTGTCATCGGGACCATTCGGAACACCGGGGATAGCCCATACTCAGTTCTCGAGGTGGAGGTGACACTGAACGACGGCGACACCCTTCTCGGTGAGTGGATCGACACAAGCGAAGAGGAGATTAATGGCCTCGATGCCGGTGAAAGCTGGCGGTTCGTCGCAATGTTCGAAAACGAGAACGTCTACGACGCGACCGGATACACGATCAACATTAACGCTGACGTCGAGAACGCCGAGGGCGACGGCACCGGGAACAATAGCTGACGATAGCGCGCTCAATAGACCGAACCCCGGGCGAAACTGGAAAGCCAGTTTCAGCCCTCTCTATCCCGAGTAGCTCACACAGGTCTTCTGACGCGATGTAGGTTGAACAGTGCTCTCCGTCGGTATGTGAAGGAGACTCACGTACCACTTTGTCAGTTGAACTGCTCAACCCCTGTTAAGAACGCTGTGGAAATGCAGAGGACGACTTCAGCCTGCCCAATCTTTATCTGATAATGAATACATTCGAAGTGTATGCTGGAACAGAAATTCCCACGTGCTGCTGTGTTCTTTGTGGTCGCGTTCGGCGTCCCGGTTCTCCTTAGTCTGCTCACTGGTGGAAACTTCGATCGGGGCGTCCAGATTGGCGTAGTCATGGGAATAATATTCGCAGTGATGAGCCAATACTTCGAGCCGGTGCCGAGTTAGGTACCTGTTCTGTTATAATTGATATCGGGACTATACTCAGATGTCGGTACAAGATACGTACGTTCTATTTCGCACGGCTAGATGGATAGTTGTCTGAACTGGTAGATGTCTCAGTGGTCAATAAGCAGGTCTATGTACCGACTTGTATGCTCTCAGGTCGACCGATCAGTATAGATGAACGGTCTATCGGTGTGTGTAGGCGAAAATCATATCGGTGATAAGAGAGAAAATAGCTGTATGAATGTATCGAGAGATTCCATTGCGCGTGGAATTTCTGGTGCTGTCGTCACCGCGTTTCTCGGTGTGTTAAGCTGGTATCTGTTCCAACCCGGATACAGCTGGATGCGTGGCGTGTTATTCGTAGCTCTCGGGGGGCTCGCTGTCGTCGGTATAGCCGGGGTTTGGCATCGGCGAACGCAACTGGTCGCTGGCAGCGTCGCAGGATTGCTCCTATTGACTGTCTCCTTAGCTGGCACCCTCTGGATGTTTATCCTCCCTGTAATTGTTGTACTTGCAGCCGCGAACCTCGTCAAGTCGAAGCAAGAGCGGCCAACAACCCCCTCCATCAGATAGGGATTCCCCGGTAGTAGCTAGATACGTGGGTAAGTACAAACCGGTTGATTTGCATATACGGTGTCACGGCTGATGTATTCTCTCCAGGCTGAAATCATCGACCAAAATTGGGAGATACAGATCAGCTACAAATAGCTCACTGTCGGTTGTGGAACTCGTGAAAGATCTCGACCGTAAAAGGGAGAGACACCCCGATCTCGCGGTTCACACGGACGATTCTGGGCGCTCGCCGAGGGTGACGGTCACCTGTTGGCGTTCTCCATCCCGGATGATCGTCAGTGTCACCTCGTCCCCCGGTCGGGTTTCCGTGAGCAGGTAGGAGGCGATGTCTTCGCCGGAGTTGACGGACCGACCGTCGATGCCTACGATAACGTCCCCACCGACAGGAATCCGGCTCCCGTTCCGGGTGACGGTATCGGTCGTTCCCTGGAGAACGTCGCTCGTGGGACCGCCCTCCATAACGTTGTGGACGTAGAGACCGCTGGTGACGTCGAGGTCGTTCGACTCGACGAGTCCGGGCGTGAGGGGGGCGGTACTGACGCCGAGGAACGAGTGGTTGTACTCGCCGGTGTCAATCAGTTCTGGCACGACCCGATCGACGAGATTCGGGGAAATTGCGAAGCCGACGTTGTCTGCACGATCCGCGGCGATGCCAGCGCTATTGACACCGACGACGGTCCCGTCGCACCGAATGAGCGGGCCACCGCTGTTGCCGGGGTTAATCGGCGCGTCAGTCTGGACCACATCCGGGATCGTGAACCCGCTATTTGTCGGCATGGAGCGGTTGAGCCCGCTCACGATTCCGTGCGTGATGGTCTCTTCTAATCCGAAAGGGTTGCCGATCGCGACCACTTTGCTCCCCGGTTCCGGCGGTGTGTCCGCCACGGAGAGCGCCTCGACGTAGCCGGGGGTTTCGCTCACCCGAACGACCGCCAGATCGGTGGAACGATCTCGTCCGACGACCGTCCCGAGCTCCGATTCCTCCCGGGTGAATCCAACGATGACCGACTCGGCCGATCCGACGACGTGTGCGTTGGTGACGATGTAACTCGTCGAGTTATTTTCGGCGGCCTGGTAGACGAATCCCGAACCCTGGCCGGTGTCCGTCCTGACGGCGACGACGGAATCGATCGCCTGGTCGTACAGGGTACTGTAGTCACACGCAGCGGACCCGTTCGGTTGGTCCGTCTGTGCGAACCCTGTGTCGTCTGGTGTCGACGCGAGTACGAACCCGGTTGCCGGAGCGACGACCAGGATGAGTACTATGGCGCCGAGAAGCCAGTGTTTGGAAGACATCATTGAGCGTGTCATACAACGGTTCTCATTTCTGTGTGAAACTATAACAACCCCCAGAATCACCCACTTAATAATAGTGATGAATACAATTACAATACGGCGAATCTGTGGGTACGCGGGCACGGGTGGCCGATACATACGCACAGCTACGTATCGGCTGTTTCACACTCAACAATGCTCAAGCGAAAGACCAGCCAAATACATCTGAATATTGAACTTCATCAACAGTCGCGGTGTGGCTTCTCGCTCCACAAAACCTAACTCTACCTCGTCCATCCTCCCTCTGAGGGCGGCGTTTTCTGGCATAGTACACTTCGAAAATGCCGTTCCTCGCCCTTCAGTACTTATCTGAACACCGCCCGACACGGGATACAACCCATTTAGTAAACACATTTTTAATCAAGAGACTGTGATGAAACACAGTTACCGCTACCACGCCTTCCCGACACAACAGGTAGCGGCTGAATTTGCATCACCATCTCTCCGTTCATGAAACGGCAGTTACAGGTATTTCACCCGCACCGACCACTGTTTCGGCAGCACTGCTCGGACGGTTTGCGGTAACCTGACGACAGTCACGGGCAGTGATGCACGTCTCATCACCGTTTCGGCGACCGAACCCAAGAGCACTCGAGAGACACCGATCGTCCGTGGCCAAAGATTACGATTACGTCAATGCCGTGTGTTTCCACGTACTCGATTATCTGGTCGGCGGCCTTGCCAACCTCGCTTGCTGTCGTAACCTCCCGGTCGGGCTCGGCTGCCTTCGCATCGGCCTCGGCGAGCAGTTCGGCCGACCGATCTCGGGCCCGTTGCCGGAGCGTTCGTCTCCGACCAGCGCTTTCGCGCTGTACCTCTCTTCGATGTAGTCGATAACGTGAAGGACAGTAATCGACGCATCCGTGTACACATAGAGCGCGTGCGCTAGCGCCTTCTCCGAGAGCGGGTTTCCATCGAACGCAACGAGTACCTCGTCGACGGAGGACATACTCTGAGAGACGCGTCAAAGCCACAAATAGGCGCGGGGACAACTGAGCCTGCGGAAGGGGAGGCGCCACCCGTATTGACAGACCTCTCCCGATAGAACGGACTGTCTCGACCGCAGAACTAGAATGGGAGCAGAATCAGAACGAACGGGAGAATAACCAACGAGACGAGAAACCCAGCCAGGTACCGACGGTTGGTAACGAGTTGGGCTTGGACGGTCTCGACGGCTTGGAAGTACGTCGAGAACCGAACCAGTGTTCCCACCGTTATAATCGTTCCGACGGCCACGAGTGAGAGCACGATAGCTACCCCCTGTGGAGATTCCAGAAGCACAGCGATGACAATTGTGTCGAAGAAGGTGCCGACATTAGCCCCCAGAACGTACGGAACGATCTCCCGGCGTTTGATGTAGTTACGATTGTAGAGCGGAACGACAACTCCCAGCGAGAACGCAACGCTGGTCGTCACGCCGGTAATGAGGATACCGAGTCCAAACGAGGTCCATTTGTGCTGAAATCGGCGAAAGAACCGCTTGCGGAGCCATTCGGTGTCGATCCGCTTTAGCACCCGATCGAAGAGAGTAAGGCTACCAAACAACACGAGAATAGCCATCACGAGTGCCAGGCCCACACCAACAGTATCGACCACGTCTCCCGTCGCCGGATCGAAGGCCGCCAGCGGGTGAAACGAGAGTTCGATCCGGGTACTGACGGCCCCGAAACCCGTCTGGAGTCTCGGCAACAGGAGATATCCGAGGATGGTCGCCGGGACATAGATCGAGTGGGACAGGAGGAACGTCAGTACCCCCAACTCGGTCGCCTCGCTGAACGAATAGCGCCGCTTCTGGAAGTAGTCCAGTATTCCTATCAGGAGTACGATAGAGGCGCCCCCGAGGCGTGAGCCAGCGAGCATGAGGAACAGCTGCGAGTCTGTGAGAATCTCGGTCTGGAACAGCGAAACGGACAGAGCCGCGACCACTGATCCGTTGGTGAGCACGTACGTGGTGAGCCAACTCGCACCCAGAGCTTGTCCACTCCCGGCGACGTATCGCCTGAAGAACTGTTCAATCGGTGAGGCCGCGGCCGCTGTGGACGCACCCAGCAACTGGACTGCGAACAGAAACAGTAACAAAGAGACGAGCGCGCCAACGACTAATTGGCCGGATTCACGTCCTCGTGTCAGTATCTCATCGATGTTCGAATCCACGATTCTATCCTGACGACCACGTGGCAGGCGTACAAAGGTTACGCAGACTTATCAGAGGATTCAGCGGGCATAGGAACCGTCAGCACCGGGGCATCGGAGAGCCGGACGACCTTTTCCGTGACGCTACCGAGGAGATATCGATCCAGACCCGTACGGCCGTGCGTCCCCATAACGACAAGACTGATGCCGTGTTCATCGACGTAATCGAGGATTGCCCGGTGGGGTGCTCCCTGTGCCACTACAGCCTCGGTCGTTTCCACACCGGCTGCCTTTGCTTGCTGGATAACCTCATCAATCGCGTTCTCACCAGCATCTTCGAAGGCATCGAGCGTTCCGGGGATCGAGGCATCAATACCGACGTTCGTGTCGACGACATAGATCGTATGGAGTGCAGCGTCATAGGTAGTCGCGAGATCGATTGCGTGCTCAACGGCGCCACGTGTTCCGTCACTTCCGTCCGTCGGGACCAATATCTGGTCGTACATACTGAATTCTAGGTGGCGAAGGAACAAAAAGAGGCCCGTCGATTGCGGGAAATTGGGAAGTCCTCAGCATCCACGGCCGGGGAGATTCAGGCTCGGACCGAGGTTCCAGTCTCGCCGGCTAGTGCATCCAGTAGGTGCTCGGGCGAGGTCTTTGTCCGGGCCTCCGGGTACACAGTCGCGGCTCGATATCTCGACAATTCGGAGGAGATGGTATGGGAGCGGTACACGAATGTTGAAGCAGGAGCACTCGGGGACGTCGTGACGGACGCACTCGACGAAATCGAACCACGATCTCAGGGATGAGCCACTGAAATTAGATCTCAGTTCCTGGTCGACGGGGGCGGGAAAGCAGAAGACCTACCGTCCGAAGACGAAACCAATACGATGCACTATCTGACTGGCTTCCAGCGCGATCGACGGACGAACGACTACACACCCGGCGCGGGCAGCGTGAGATCGAAGACCGAAACGAGTGGCGAGACCAATACACCGAGGAGCTCACAGCATAGACTAGATTGCCCGACTTCGAACGGGTTCCTAGCCATTCGAACGCTCAGCGTGTACCAACGCCGTCATAAAGGTAAGAAGAGTGATTCATCCCCAATTATGTTCTTATTCATATGGTTTTCTTTAATCTCCGAGTGTTTCATGTTTGAATCGGAATCCATGTCCCTGTAGCCACGGTGGTCCATCGACGAGAATGAGGTCGTCATCGACGAGAGATCCTTGAGTAGCTTCGCGAGGAGATTCTCGTATCCTTACTTTTTCCCCACCGTAGAGGCGCTCATGTAAAATAGGCAGGTCCATGCCGTTCGATAGCCTCATTCAGCCAGTGTCGCCCGTCATTCCCCTAGATTACAGTTCAATCAACCGGAACGTGAGCTGAGTTTGCTTGGTCAGACGGCTGAAAATCAATCTTCTCAACCCAGTTGTATACAATCGGTCTACAGCAGTGCCACCAAACCCATAGATAATATTTTAGAATTATACTTTCCGATATGCGGGTGGCACAGAGCTTCATCGTGGGCTCAGGTGACACCCTTCGCTGCTGAGAACCAAACTCGAAGCAGTCGATGTCACTGGTGCAGCAGCCAATTTCTGGTGTGGAAATCAGGAAACTCTCCTCGACCTTCCGCGCATCTGAGCACACCCAGGCCATTCTGTGCAAAAGAATATACACCCGTTCGCTGAACAATTTCTCATGCCGGACTTACTCGATAGTCGGACGGCTGTTGTAACTGGTGCTGCCAGTGGGAACGGTCGAGCGATCGCCACGCGACTGGCAGAATACGGTGCAGACATCGTTATCGCCGACGTACGACGGGACCCACGAGAGGGAGGAGTTCCAACCCATGAGCACATCAACGAGACGACTGCAGCGAACGCGGTCTATGTCGAGTGTGACGTCACCGAGTGGGACGACATCTGCACAGCGATCGAACGTGCCGAACAGTTGGGTGGACTCGATATCATGGTCAACAACGCAGGCGTGCTCGAGAGTGGACCACTCACCGAACTCACGGAACGCGAGTTCGATCGGGTGATGGATATCAACGTCAAAGGCACATTCTTCGGCTCGAAAGCGGCAGCAGAGGTACTCATCGACGGCGGTGGGGGCTCCATCATCAACCTCTCGAGTATGGCGGGCATTGTCGGTGGCAGCGAGAACAGCATCTACTGTGCGTCGAAGGGAGCCATCCGTCTCCTCACGTACTCGTTGGCAGCAGAACTGGGGCCACACGGAATCCGTGTCAATGCGATCCACCCGGGCCCTATAGACACGAGGATGATATCCGATGACATCGACATCGTCGGGAGCGACCGGGCCGACGACTATCGGCAATCGATCCCGTTACAGAGGTTCGGCACGCCCGAGGATGTGGGTAACGCTGCCGTCTATCTCGCCAGTGACCTCTCGGAGTTCGTCACCGGGTCCTCTCTCGTCGTCGACGGGGGCATCTCCAACACCGGTGGTGTGAACTGAGGGGGTAGCGGCCTACGTCTTCCGCCCGAGCTCGTGGCCGTGGTAGACTGCGTCGGCGATCCGACGGGGAGACACGCAGTCTCCGATGGCGTGTATCTCCTCTATCTCCGTCTCCGCGGTGAGCGTCTCCTCGTTCGCCTTCAGTTCACGATACAGGTCGTCGTCCGACTTTCGCATCGTCGTGAACACGACGTAGTCCGCATCGAACATCGTCTCCTCGTTCGAGTACACGTTCGTCGCTGTGACGGACCCGTCGTCCACCTGCGTGAGCGTGTGGTCGGGGACGAACTCGACGCCAGCCGAGTAGAGGTCGGAGTAGATCGTCTTGCGCTCGAACGTGTGGAGCGTCTCCTGGAACGCACTCGTTCGGGGCGTCACGAAGGTGAGGTCGTTGTCGTCGGCGAGTGTCTGGGTGACGCCGGCGCTGACGTTGTACCCCTCCTCGTCGAAGATGACGACGCGTTCGTCGGAGAGGTCTGCGTCCACCGCCTCCGCTGGCGTGAGAACGTGGTCCTGGTCCCAGCCAGGAACCGGCTTGTGGGTTCCCGAGGTAACTCCCTTCTCGGACCAGTGGCCGCCGGTGGCGATGACGACTATCTCCGCACCGTAGGTGCGAACGTCGTCGTACTCCATCTCCGCACGGCTCCCCGTGTGGACCGCGACATCGAGTCTGTCGAGTTCGGTCTCGCGCCAGTCGCGCACGCGCTTCCACTCGCTCAGACCCGGGAGGCTCCCCTCGAAATTGACGCGGCCACCGAGCTCCCGTTCCTTCTCGTTCAGGTGGACGATGTGGCCACGCTCGCCGGCGACACGAGCGAACTCGGTCCCCGCTGGGCCGCCACCGACGACGAGGACACCCTTCGGCTCGTCGACCTGTTCGTACTCCTCTGGCCCCCACTGTTGCTCCTCGCCGACGGTCGGGTTCTGGGTGCAGATGAGTGGGATGCCCTGCCTGGATTGCGAGACACAGATGTTGCAGCCGATGCACTCGCGTATCTGATCGACGCGACCCTCTCTGGCCTTCTTCGGCCAGTGAGGGTCGGCGATGGACTGTCTGGCCATCCCGATCATATCCACGGCACCGGCCTCGAGGAGGCGTTCGGCGTCGCGTGGGTCGGTGATTCGACCCGTCCCACCGACGGGGACGTCGAGAACCTCGGTCGCCTCCTCGATGAACTCCATCTGGTAGTTCTTCGAGTGAAGCCGGCTCGGACCGATCATATCGTCGATCGACTGCTTGACACCGATGTCGAGGTCCCAGAAGTCGAGGTCGTCGCCGATGCGTTCGACGATCTCCAGTCCCTCACCGTCGGCCCGGAGCCCTCCCTCGACCCGCTCGTCGATGGTGAAGCGCGCCCCGAACGCCATGTCGTCGCTGATCGCATCGTCGACGCTGTCGATGACCTCCTCGAAGAAACGCATCCGGTTCTCCAGCGAGCCGCCGTACTCGTCGTCCCTGTCGTTGTAGAACGGGGAGAGGAACTGGGAGATGAGGTAGCCGTGGGCGGCGTGGAGTTCGACGCCGTCGTAGCCGGCGCGCCGGGCGCGGTCGGCCGCCGTGGCGAACGCCTCGACAATCTCCTGGATGTCCTCGTGTTCCATCTCCTTCGGCGTGTAGTAGTTGCCGCTGGGGGTCTGCGAGGACGACAGCGGCGGCTGGCGGCTGTCGTAGTTCGACGCGGTGAGTCCACCGTGCCACAGCTCGACGAACAGTTTCGAGCCATGATCGTGCACCGCCTCTACCATCTCCCGCTGCGGTTCGATCGTCTCGTCAGTGTGGAGAAATCCCGGTTCGACGGGTGTGACGTCGGTCGATTCGTGTATCTTGCTGTACTCCTGGATGATCAGCCCGAATCCGCCCTTCGCCTTCTCGGCGCGGAACGCTGTCTGCTGGTCGCCCAGTCCGTAGGCGTTGCCGTGCGGTGGCTGGTACACGCGGTTCGGAATCTCCACCGGGCCGAGCTCGATCGGCTCGAACAGAGAGTCGTAGCTATTCGACATCTGTCTCCACCTCGTTCGGATGGGCCGTAGTTGTTCTGTATTGTTTCATATTGGTTACCGCCACATGCACTGAAATCGGGGTGCTGGACGCATATCGGTCAGGGGCCAGCCCTCTCAGGCGAACCCCTGCACGCCGATGTATCGGTCGATGATATCGTCGTTCTCGGCGAGCTCCTCGCTCGACCCCTGCCAGACGATCTGTCCCTCGTCGAGCACCAGCACTCTGTCCGCGACCTCGAGTGCGAGGTCGATGTCGTGCTCGATTATCATCACCGCGAGGTCCTGTTCGGACGTGAGGCGGTCGAGCAGCGACGACACCTTCTCGACGAACTGGACAGCGAGACCCTGGACGGGCTCGTCAAGCAGGAGCAGGTCCGGGTCGGCCGCCAGTGCCTGCGCGATCGCGACCATCTGCTGCTGGCCGCCGGAGAGGTCGGCCGCCCGGGAGCGTTCGTACTCGCGGAGGTCCGGGAACAGGTCGTACAGGTACTCGAAGTCCGGTTCGGCGTCCCGTTCGAGCGTCGGGAGACGGATGTTCTCACGCACCGTCAGGTGGGGGAACACCTTCTCGTCGGCAGTGACGAAGGAGACACCCTTCCGACCGATCTTGTGGGGTGGCTGCCCGTTGATCACCTCGTCCTTGTACGTTATCGTCCCCTCGCGCGGTTCGAGCAGTCCGCTGATGAGCTTGTACGTCGTCGTCTTCCCGGTGCCGTTCCGACCCAGGTAGGCGACGACCTCGTCGGTGTCGACGTCGAACGTGATGCCGTCGAGGACGTGGTGGTCACCGTAGTAGGCGTGCACGTCGTCGAGCTGGAGCAGGGGGCTCTGGCCCATCACGAGGTCACCCCCCGGAGGTAGGCCTCCTGCACTTCCGGATTCGACAGCGTCTCCTCCGGTGGCCCGGAGGCGAGCAGCTGTCCGTTGTGCATGACGACCAGCCGGTCGGACATGTCCTTCACGACGTCGAGCTTGTGCTCGATGAGCACGACAGCGTACTCGTTGGCGAGGTCGCCGACGACGTCGAAAACGAGCTCCTTCTTGTCGACGGCGAGCCCCGCAGTCGGCTCGTCGAGCAACAGCACGTCCGGTTCCGGCGCGAGTGCGATCGCGATCTCTAGCAGACGCTTGTAGCCCTGCGAGAGGTTCTCGGCGGCCGTCGTCCGGTCCTCCTCGAAGCCGACGAGGTCCAGGATCTCCGTCGTTCGCTGGTTGATCTCCTGGTCCGAGAGCGCGTCCGCGAAGACGTTCGCGTAGGGGACGTCGCTCACGGCCTGGACCGCGAGGCGGACGTTCTCGAACGCCGGCAGCTCGTCGAAGAGATTCGTGATCTGGTACGTGCGGGAGAGGCCGTGATGGACCCGGCTCTCCGGCCCCTTCGCCGTCACGTCAGTGCCGTTCAGCTCGATGCGTCCGGCCGTCGGCGACACCGTTCCCGCGAGCAGGTTGAACGTCGTCGTCTTCCCGGCACCGTTCGGTCCGATGACGCTCGTGAACTCGTCGTGGATGTCGATCGTCAGGTCGTCGACTGCTGTGACGGCTGCGAACTCTTTCCTGAGGTCGGTACACCGGACGATTGGGTTGTCGGTCATCTCTCCTCACCTCCATCGTGCTTCACTGCTGACTCCTCAGTCTCTGCTCTCGGGTTCACCCGGGTCAGGACGTCGTCGATGGAACGGATCCTCGAGAAGCCCAGCCCACCGGCAATTCCGCTCCGGAACCGGAGGACGGTCAGCATGAACAGCAGCCCCAGCAGGAGTGGCCACCGCTCGGGCAACCGTGCGATGAGCGCAGGCGCACCCTCTGGGATGAAGTCGACGAGGTACGTCGACAGTGTGTACTGGGTCCCGATGACGAACACGGACCCGATGATGGGCCCGACGAGGGTCCCCATCCCACCGATGAGTATCATGAACAGCCCGTCACCGGTGGTCGTCCAGTAGAGCGTACTGCCGGGTGCGACCTGCGTGAAGTACGCCGCGTAGAGCGCTCCGGAGACGGCTGCGAGTGCACCCGACACCGAGAACACTGCGAGCTTGAACGTCCGAACGTCGTACCCGACGGCACGGGCGCGGTCCTCGTTTTCACGGATGGCCTGCAGGACGTGGCCGAACGGCGACCTGACGACGTATCGCGTGAACAGGTACGTGGCGACGACCGTGACGAGCGCCAGGTAGTAGTAGCCCATCGGTTCGAACGGGTTGAACTCGTACCCGAACACTACCGGCGGGTCGATGATGATACCGGTGTCACCGCCCACGTAGTTCCAGCTCTGGAAGAGCGTGTAGAACACCTGGGCGACGCCAAGCGTGATCATCGCGAAGTAGACACCCGACCGCCGGAACGCGATGGCACCAACGACCAGGGCGAACAGGCCGGTGCCGACCACAGCCGCTGGGGCCGCAGCGATGAACGGCACGCTGAACTTCTTCATCAGGATCGCCGTCATGTAGGCGCCCGACCCCAGAAACACCGTGTGGCCGAAACTGACGTAGCCGGTATAGCCGACGAGCAGGTTGAAGCTCATCGCGAACACCGCGAAGATCATCATCTCGATCGCGATGCTCGTGAGGAACGGCAGGCCACCGATGGCGTTCGCCACGAACGGGAAGACCGCGACGAGAGCGAGAAGGCCTGCTCCGACGTACGGAGTCTTCACCGACTCGAACAGTTCGTTCGAGCGGTCGAAGTAGCTCATACCTCCACCTCCGCCTCACCGAGGAGGCCCTGTGGCCGGAGCAGGAGGACGGCGATCATCACGAGGAAGATGACCGTCCCAGCGGGCACGGGAGCGTACACTGCAGCGAACTGCCAGATGATGCCGATGAGCAACCCAGCGATGACCGACCCCCAGAAGGAGCCGAGGCCACCGACGATGACGACGATGAACGCCGGGAGGATTATCGAGGCTCCGACGCTCGGCTCGATTGCCCGGTAGATGTAGACGACACCACCGAGTGCAGCGATGAACGCTCCGAGGCCGAACACTGCCGTGAACGCCCGTTCGACGTTCAGGCCCAGGGTCGCCGTGCGGTCCGTGTTGTAGACCCCTGCCCGGACGATGAGTCCGAACCGGGTTCGCGAGAGGAACAGGGCTGTCCCTGCCACGACTGCTGCGCCGAGCAGGATGGTGAACACCCGGTAGTACGGCAGGCTGATGCCCATGAAGGTCACCGCACCATCGAACACCGCCGGGCGGGGCGGCACGCCTGGTGGTGCTGCCCCCCAGATGTACTTCACCGCCTCTTCGATGACGACCGCGAGTCCGAATGTCAACAGCAACTGGTAGATCGGCTCGGTCTCGTATAGCGGCTTGTACACCGTCCGCTCCAGCCCGGCCCCGATGGCGGCCACAGCCAGTGGCGCGATGATGAGTGCGAGCGCGAAACCCGTGATACCGCCGCCTGTGAACTCCATCACTGCCAGGCCGATATAGCCGCCGAGCATGAACAGCGCGCCGTGAGCGAAGTTGAGGACGCCCATCAGTCCGAACACGAGTGAGAGACCGAGAGCTACCAGTACGAGAATCATCCCGTACGAAACGCCGTTGACGAACGTGGTTGCGAGGTCGCCGAGACCCACGGACAGCGGCGTCATGGCACTCACAGCTCGATGCCCGAACACCCGGTCTCGCCGCAGGGGCGGATGCTCGACTGTGCATCGAAGGTGTCGTCCAGAACCGGCTCGACAGCCATCGGTCCATCGGGCGTCTCCTCGAAGTGTCCGAGGTACATCGGGAACTCTGCCTGATGGTCACACTCGCGGATGGTGTAGGAACCATCGCCCCGGGCGGTTTTCTCGATAGTCATCCCGTGCCACTGCTCGATGAGCGGGTCCGCGTCGTTGGAGCTGGCGGACTGCATCCCCTGTGCGATGGCATAGCCCGCGGCGTGAGCACCTGCCGTGAAGATGGACGGCACGGTGTTCCACTGACTGGAGTACTGCTCGATGATCCAGTCGTTCGTCGAGTTGTCCGGGAACGTCCAGAAGTACTTCGGGATGCCACTGAAGCCGGTTGCGGCCGTCCCGACCTGCTGCATCCACGGGATGGTCGTCACGCCGGTCGCGGTGACGTTGAAGTCCGTGCCGAAGTCAGCCAGGTCCCGGCTGAACCGGATGCCGTCGGTCCCGGTGAGTGCGACGACGATCGCGTCTGCCCCGCTCTCCTCTGCATTCTGTAGATACGGTGTGTAGTTGGACGTACCGGGTGAGACGAACGATTCACCAGCAGCACTGCCACCATTCTCCTCGATGACGGACTTCCACTGGGCGACGGAGTCGTGTCCCCACGAGTAGTCGGCCCCGACGAAGTAGAAGCTCGAACCGAGGTTCTCCGCCGCGTACCTCCCACCTGCCAGCGCGTCCTGATACGTCGTCTGGGAGGTCCGGAACGTGTACTTGTTGCAGTTCTCTCCCGTCAGCGATGTCGCGGCTGCAGTGTCGATGAACATCGGTGTGCTCGCGTCCGTCGCGACGTCCTGGACTGCCGCCGCGACCGAGGACGACACGCTGCCCTGGAGGATGTCGACCTCGTCGCTCTGGACCAGCTTTCGTGCCTTCTGCCGGCCCGTGTCCGCTGCGAGCCCCGAGTCCTCCGCGAGGATATCGACCGTGATACCGCTTCCTTCGACGGTGTTCGAGTCGGCGAGATCCCCCGTGTCGGCGTCGAGGGATTGGGCCAGACCGAGTTTTATCCCGCGGATGACCGAGTTCCCGAGGTGAGCGTACGGCCCGGACGTGTCTGTCACGACCCCGATCGAGAGGCTGTCCGCACCGCCACCGCCACCACCAAGACACCCAGACAGTCCAGTCAGCCCTGCGACGCCGGTTGCTGATGCTGCCTTGAGTAAACGCCGTCTGTCAATTTCAGGCATACCTCCACTGTTCCATTCATTCATTATAAATTCTTGGTCGCCCTACCTGACACGTCGAATCGGTTGTGTTTGTGGACGAACCGTCGACCTTTCCGGTTCTTACCCTCCAGATACGTGCGCGTCGCGTGCGAATTTGACTACCGAGCCAACGGACCATCGCGGAGACTGCCTCGGGGGAAACAGCTAATCCGGACTCCCTGACGTTCGCCGCGCAAGCAGAGTACGAACCCGGCAACGGATCGGCCCGTCCGCGAGTACGAGTCTCACTCGGACGGCGATATCGACGATGTCCTCGAACAGGCAACGACTGCGTACGAGGGCTGGCGGCCTCGCCCAATCGAGGCACGGCAGACGGCGCTCGCCGACGTGGCGATCGTCCTCCGTGAGAACGTCGAAAACTACGCCCGGCTCATCACGACCGAGACGGGAAAACCGATGGTGGCCCGTTCGCGAAGGGTGAGTTCGTCGACGAGCTCGGGAACTCCGACCCGCGGGTTCCGTTCGGCGGCATCACGGCCTCCGGCTACGGTCGCGAGCTCTCGAAGGAGGGTATCCGCAAGTTCGGCAACCGGAAGATGCTCTGGGTGCAGTAACGCTACGAGACCCTCGTCGAGGCGGATGCCACGACGCTCCCGTCCACGCGCCCCCACCGATAGAACCAAGACGAACGCATTAGAAGCCGCATTCACTACCGGACAACCGGTCGAGTCACCCGACAGTTCGCGGTTCACCCAGCGGTGCGACCATGCCGTGAACTGTCGCACGGACCTGACGGTATGTTCGGGGCGGAGCCCATCGACATGACGACAGTAAGCCACCAGATCGTGCAGACGCTGGAAGATCTCGACGTAGAGTACCTCTTCGGCTATCCCGGCGGCCGAGCTATCGAACTACTCGAAGCGCTCGTCGACTCGGACATCGAGGTCGTCCGGCCACGCGACGAACGCGAGGCGAGCGTGATGGCCGAGTTCTACGGCCGGTACCATCAGGAGCCCGGCGTCTTCACCGGGCAGGGGCCGTGGGTCGGGAGCATCGGTGCGATCGGCCAGATGGAGGCCAGTCTCGGCTCCTCGCCGATGGTCGCCATCACCGAGGCCAGCGAGCGCGGCGACTACTCCACGCTCGCGCCGTATCAGCAGGCCCGCGGCGACTACGGTGGGTTCTCGCTCCCGAAGATTCTCGACGGAATCACCAAGGAGTGGTGGTTCCCCCGGACGCCGAACGAGACGCTACGGAGCCTGCAGCTCTCGTTCAAGCACGCCACCGCCGGTCGCCCTGGTCCGACTGCGGTCATCCTCGACGGGGACGCGGTCACCAGCGAGGTTCCCGAAGACGAGGTCCCACCGGTCTGGTCACCCGAGCGGCAGACCAGAAACTGGGAGTCCGCACCGACAGACAGCGACGTCCGTGCGGCGGCGGACGCCCTCTCGAACGCCGACCGTCCGGTCGTCATCGCCGGCAACGGTGTCCACGCCTCGCAGTGCTACGACGAACTCGAAGCCGTGGCGGAGGCGTACGACGCGGTCGTCGTCACCTCCTACCTCGGGAAGTCGACGATTCCGGAGACCCACGAGCGTGCAGCGGGCGTCATCGGCTCGTTCGGCCACGAGGGCGCGAACCAGGTCGTCAGCGAGGCCGACACGCTGCTCGTCGTCGGCTGCCGGATGAATCCGATGGACACCAACTGGCAGGCTGCCTCGTTCATCCGTCCGGACGAGCAGACCATCGTCCACGCGGACATCGATACGCGCAACGCCGGCTGGGTCTACCCGGCCGACGTGGGCCTCATCGGCGACGCCGGGAAGAGTCTGGCAGCGCTCGCCGTCGCATCCGGCGGCGGCACCGGCTGGGCGCTCGACCGCGCCGCGGAGGCTCGTGAGGACTTCGCGGTACCGGAGTGTGAGTCTGATTCGACGCCGATACTGCCCCAGCGTGCGGTCGCCGCCGTCGACCGCATCGTCGACGAGGACACCATCGTCACGGCCGACTCCGGCAACAACCGGTTCTGGCTGCTCAACTACCTCCAGACGCCCGCAGTCCGGACGTACTTCGGCAGCGGTGGCGTCGGTGGGATGGGATGGGCCGGTCCGGCTGGCGTCTCGGCCGCCATCACGACCGACAAGGACGTGGTCGCGGTCGCAGGCGACGGCGGCTTCACGATGACGATGACCTGTGTCGAGACCGCCGTCGAGTACGGCGTCGCGCCGACCTTCGTCGTCCTCAACGACACGAGCCTCGGGATGGTCCGGCAGATGGACGACTCCATCCCGGGCGTCGAGTTCCACGACACCGACTTCGCGACGGTCGTCGCCGGTTTCGGTGCTGATGCGATGCGGATCGACGACCCCGCGGATCTCGACGACAGGCTCGCCGAAGCGAAAGCGGCCGACGTTCCCACCGTCGTCGACGTGCGTATCGACCGCGAGCCGGACATGGTGGAGAACCTCCAATCCTCGTTCTACGCCGAGGTCGGCGGGCTCCACGAGTAACCGTCACGAGCCGCTGGCAACGCAACGCTTTTTGCGAACTCGTGTGACGGTCGAAGGGATGGCAGCAAGCAACACCGTTCTCGTCACCGGTGGCACCGGCTTTATCGGTTCGTACGTCGCGAAGGACCTGCTCGAGCACGGGCACGACGTGGTCGCGTACGACCTGTCGACGGACCCGCGCATCCTGGAGAAGCTCGGCATCGCCGACGACGTGGAGATCCGCCGCGGCGACGTGAGCGACCCGACGGACGTCGTCAACGCCGTCGCGGAGACCGACACGACCCACATCGTCCACCTGGCCGCGCTGTTGACGAACACGGCGGAGTCGAACCCGCGGGCGGCGATGCAGGTCAACATCGAGGGGACGAGCAATATCTTCGAGGCCGCCCGAACACTCGACGACCAGGTCGAGCGCGTCGCCTGGGCGTCTTCGGCGGCCGTCTACGCACCCCCGCACAACTACGACGACGGCGGCGACTGGTGGGTGACCGAGGACGACCTCGTCTACCCGGATACGCTCTATGGCGCGACGAAGGAGTACAACGAGCACCAGGCCCGCGTCTACAACGAGGAGTTCGGCGTCGACCACGTCGCCATCCGCCCCACCGTGGCGTACGGCCCGTACCGCGAGACCGGCGGGTCGGCGTTCCTGGCGAACATCATCGAGAAGCCCGCCGTCGGCGAATCCTTCAGCGTCGAGTACGGCGACCAGGAGATCGACTGGCAGCACGTCGAGGACATCGCACAGGCGTTCCGGCTGGCCGCCTTCACGCCGGAGGAAGAGCTCAGCCAGCGCGTCTACAACGTCCGCGGCGAGCTCGCGTCCATCCGCGAGGCCGCCGCGACGGTCGAGGGGATCGTGCCCGACGCCGACATCGAGGTGAGCGACGAGGGCGAACTGCCGTGGACCCAGCGCCTCGACATGACCGCGTTCCAGGAAGACACCGGCTACGAGGTGGAGTACGACCTCGAATCCGGCTTCCGCAAGTACATCGACGTCCTCCGCGAGGAGGCCGGCCTGGAGCCGATATGATCGAGCGACATCCCGAGTAGCCGCCTTGGTGAACGTGAGGAAGGTGGAGCAGTGGGCACGGAACTGCTGATTAGGACTGTCGGCCAATCACCTTCCTCGAACCACGAATTGTTCTCCCGTAACTTCTAGTTATTTATTGGGGGGTTGTCCTCGGGCGATTCGGAGGTCGGAACTGGCCTCAGTCCTGGGTCTGGCTGTACTGGTCGACCCACTCTTTGAGGGTGATGCCCATCGCGGACTGGGTGATGGCGTTCGAGGACGCCGAATTGGCGCTCTTGACGAGTTCGGCCTCCATCGTGCGGGTGGGAACTTCGCCGAGGAAGTGCGGGATGGCGCGCTGCACGTCGAGCGGACAGCCGACCTCGTGGGCGAGCGCGTAGCCCGAGATGGAGTGGGGGATCTCCTCGCTGGCGTAGTGCTCGCGGTCGGGCTCGTCGAGCAGTTCGGCGTCGACGAAGTCGACGTACTCGTAGGCTTTGCCGACGTCGTGGAGGAGGCAGGCGGCGACGACGACGTCCACGTCGGGGTCGGCACCGTGGAACTCGCGCTGTATCTCGGCGGACTCGATGGCGATCTTGGTGACGCCGCGGACGTGCTCGACGTTGGAGATCTCGTGGATGTTCCAGGCGTACGGGATGTCCGAGATGTCCTGCCAGCCGCCGCGTTCGAGTCCGAGCGTCCACGCCTCGACGACCTGCTCGCGGAGCTCGTCGTCCGCGATCTGTTCGAGTTCGGGGTAGGCCTCCCGCACCTGTGCCTCGTAGTCGCGGGTCGGGGATTCAGTATCCGTCGACATCGTCGACCTCGTTCTTCCAGACCTTCTCCTGGCCGATGAACCGGGGCCGTTCCTCCACAGCGAGGAAGTTGTTCACGTCCTCACGGGCCTTGGCGGCGACTTCGCGCGTGGGGTCGTAGTCGCGTGACCCCTCGCTGCCGAGCGCTTCGTGGAGGTCGTCCAGCGTCTCGAAGTAGAGCTCTGCGACACCGTCGAACTCGGCGTTCTCGGGGTCGGTCGGATAGACGGTCTGATAGCGGACGACGCCCTCGATGTCCTTCGCCAGCGGCGAGTGGTTGCCCTCCCAGTAGTCGCGGAACTCCTCGTGGGTCATGCCGTCCTTGCGGACCAGCAGTGCCGAATGCTTGTAGAGGCCGTCGGTGTCGCCGTCGACCTCGTCCTTCCAGACCTTCTCCTCGCCGATGAACCGGGGTCGACGGTCGATGTCGAGGAAGTTGTTCACGTCCTCGCGTGCCTTCGCCGCGACCTCCCGGGTCGGGTCGTAGTCGCGCGAGCCCTCACTACCGAGTGCTTCGTGGAGATCGTCCAGCGTCTCGAAGTAGAGCTCGGCGATTCCGTCGAACTCGGCGTTCTCGGGGTCGGTCGGGTACACCGTCTGGTAGCGGACGACGCCCTCGATGTCCTTCGCCAGCGGCGAATGGTTGTTCTCCCAGTAGTCGCGGAACTCCTCGTGCGTGAGGTCGTCCTGGCGGACGAGCAACGCTACGTGCTTGAACATGCGATTGGGGAATCACAGGGGGAGCACAAAAAACATCGTATACCTCCAATCCCCGTCGTCGATTCCGTGGTTGGGGTGTGGTGATGTGCCGACCCCCGGTTCTGTTCAGGAGTTCGTTCCATAGCGAAGGCTGATCTGGATTTCGTCGAGGGCAGCGAGCAACGTGTCGGGGAGTTCTTCGGTGAGGAACGAATCCTTGACCCGGTGAGCAGGTCCAGAGATGCTGATCGCACCGACCGGGTAGCCGTCCTCATCGCGGATTGGTGCGCCGATAGCGTTGAGGCCAGTCACCGACTCGCCGATGTTGAACGCATAGCCACGCTCCCTGATCTCGTCCAGTTCGTCACGGAGCACGTCCTCCGACGTGATGGTGCTGTCTGTCTGTTCCTCGAGCCCACGTCGATCGAGGATCGCGTCGAGTTCGTCCTCGGGAAGGAACGCCAGAATCGACTTCCCGGCGGCGAGCTGATGGAGGTTACGTCGCTGGCCAACCTGTGCAGACGTCTCCAGTGGGTTGTCACCGTGAGCCTTGTACAGGTGGACGCTGTGGTCTCCCTCCTTCGCGATGAGCCAGACTTTCTCCCCGGTTGTCTCCGCGAGTCGGTCGACATGGTGGCGTGCGACGTCGAAGAACTCGACGTACTCACGGGATCGACGGCCGAAGTCCAGCAGTCTGAGGCCGAGCGAGAACGTTCCATCCCCGTCTCGGGCGATGAGGTCGTGAGCTTCCAGGGTGAGGAGGTGTCGGTGAATGGTGCTGCGTGCGATGTCGAACTCCTCGGTCAGGTCGGTCAAGGACTGCCCCGGGTTGGACTTCAGAGCCTCGAGGATGCGGATGGAGTACTCCGTCGTCTTCACGGGGCGATTGACTGAATCGGTGGGTGGCATACTGCGGTGTATGAATTGGCGCGGGATAATAGTTGGCAACGAATCCAAGTGACGGGGATGGTTCGGCATTCTTGTGGTGGCGGCAGGGATTCAATCAAAGTGGTTCGATCTACTCACGGTGGGTCTGAAAGTTGTGAGCATCGATCGGAGCCCCTCTGGCATCCGACGCTGGACCCACTGCGTACGAGTTACTTGGATTATCGTAAACACAGATGGAGTCCAAGTTCCTGTGAATTGTTCCCGATACTTTCCGATGGGGCGAACAGTCAGTCACTGGTTCTGGAAAGGTAACTACCGAACTATCGGCGTTAAACCACCGAGAATAGGGCCCAAAGCGCATGTACTGGCTGAACTTCGAAACAGTGTGGGTTGTTACCAATACCTATTCATGGAAGCGGCCCTTATCCGAGCTACTTGGAAGGATTGGGGCTAGAGTTACAACAATATGACAGTAATACCATCGGTCCGAGGCACAACGGAAATCGGTGCCACGGCAATGAAACGCTGATCGAGATCGTCAATCACTGACGACGCACCATCTACTGTCCGTCGAGAGAACGCCCGATGAGGTGCATATTCCGATGTTGCCGTCGACCGGAACGGGACCGTGCAGTCCTGATACCCCTCCAGAACGGCCAGTCGTGGAATCGGCCTTACCGTTGGCGAAGGTATGCCGTTACAATTATACAACCGTAACACGACGTCCAGAGACACATGGGTGACATAGATACCTGTGGCTGCAAGGTAGGACGCGTTACGGCGAAGTACGGACGTGGGGACGTCGACGAGTGGTTGATCGAAGAGTGGCAAGACGAAATGAGCATTCGCAGTCTGACTGCGGAGTTCAACAAGGAGATCATCGAGGAGGAACTGACCGCAGTCGGCGCGAGTCGACTCGAGTGGAGTAAAACGCCGGTGTATGAAGCCCTTCACACCGAGGAACTCAGCGAACCGGAGACAATCGAGATTCGGCGGGAACTCGAACGAGCCGGCGTGGATGTCGAACAACTCTCCTCGGACCTGGTCTCACATCAGACGGTGTATCGACATCTCAGAAACTGTCTGGCGACATCTGGGCCGGACGAGAAATCCGCGGAGGAACGACGAGAGCAGGCCCGGAACAGGATTTACGCACTCCAGCAGCGGGCATCGCTAGTGACAGAGTCGACGGTCGAATCCATGCAGACAGCTGGTGTGACGAACGTCGGTGACCCCGAAGTGCTCGTCGACGTCAGAATCGTCTGTCGCGACTGCGGGCGATCGATGGATCTCGACGAGGTGTTGACCGGCGGCTGTGATTGCCCCCCGAAGTGAGACGGAGCAGAGGAAGTCAGTGACCCACGACCGAGCTCGCTGGGTTCCGCCCTGAACACCTGTGAACAAAAGACCTATTAGCTACCCCCAGTATGGAGAATCATGCCCAATCTGGATTCTATGCACGGAGGACTCTCTCTCCACGTGGAGAACATCGGTGGGATCTCCGAAACGACGGTGAACTTCTCCGAAGGCGTCACTGTGCTCGAAGGGCGCAACGCGACGAACCGTACTTCGTTCCTCCAAGCGTTGATGGCCGCGATGGGCAGCGACCAGTACACACTCAAAGGAGATGCGGCGGAGGGACGTGTAGAGCTCTCGCTCGGGGACACGGTGGTCGAGCGTCGATTCGAACGCCGGAACGGTTCGGTCCACGCGTCGGGGTCTGGCTACCTCGACGATCCCGAGATCGCGGAGCTCTTCTCGTTCCTACTTGAGGGGAATGAGGCTCGAAGAGCCGTCGCTCAAGGTGACAACCTCCGTGAGCTCCTCACCCGGCCGATCGATACCGACGAAATCGAGGCCGAGATCGAACTGCTCCAGGCGGAGAAGCGGAATATCGACGACCGACTCTCGTCGATGGAGGAACGGGAACGCGACCTGGTCGATCTCGAACGTCGCAAGCAGGAGCTGCGGTCGGAAATCGAAGAGCACGAGAAGCAGCTCGACGAACTGGAAGTCGAAATCGAGCAGGCAGACGTTGATGTCTCTACTGAACAGGAGTCGAAAGAAGCTATCGAAGAGCAACTGGATGACCTGAAAGACCACCGGACCCAACTGGAGGACATCCGATTCGAACTCGAGACGGTTCAAGAGACGATCGGCTCGCTGGAGACCGAACGAGAACAGAAGCGCGACCGCCGTGAGGAGCTGACCGGACGGCCGGACACAGATATCGACTCCCTGCGCGACGAGCTCGACTCCCTCCGTGACCGCCAGCGCGAGGTGAACTCCCAGATGAACGAACTCCAGAGCATCGTCCAATTCAACGAGGACATGCTGGAGGGGACGGATAGCGAAATATCGTCAGCGCTCCAGGATGAGGGAGACGGAAGCACCAGCAGCTCGCCCGTGGACCAGTTGCTCGACAGCGATGACACCGTCACATGCTGGACGTGTGGGTCCCAGGTGGCCCGCGCCGATATCGAAGAAACGCTCGATCGGCTGCGTTCGCTCCGGCAAGAGAAGCTGAAGGAACGCCAGGCCATTCAGGAGCAAATCGACGAGACGAGAGACCGTGTTTCCAATATCGAGACGGTTACGGACGAACTCGACACACTCGACGAACGCCTGGCCGAGATCGGGATTCAACTCGAAGCGAAGCGGGACCGAGTCACGAAACTTGAAGAGCAGCGTGAACGCCTCCACGAGGAGGTGGATGAACTAGAGTCGGTCATCGAGCAGGAGCCATCCTCGAACTACGACGAGGTTCTAGAGCTCCACAAGCAGGCGAACAGGGTCGAACTGGAACTCGAACAATCAGAGAGCGATCTCGAAGCGGTCGAATCGGAGATCGGTGAAATCGAGGCACTCCTCGCGGACAGGCAGGAGTACGAGGACCGGCGGGACCAGGTCGTCGAGGAACTCGATGAACTCCGGACCCGAATCGACCGCATCGAGGAACAGGCTGTCGAGGAGTTCAACCATCATATGGCAGAGGTCCTGAAGATCCTCGAATACGAGAACATCACTCGCGTGTGGATCGACCGTCGGGAACGGGAGACGAGCCAGGGCCGACAGACGGTTCAGGAGACCGTCTTCGAGCTACACGTTGTCCGCGAAGCCGACTCCGGCGAGGCATACGAGGGGACTGTCGACACCCTCAGTGAGAGCGAGCGTGAGGTCGTTGGACTGGTCGTCGCACTGGCCGGGTATCTTGTTCATGACCTCCATGAGACGGTTCCGATTATGCTACTGGACTCGTTAGAAGCGATTGATTCGAACCGCATTTCGAAGATTGTCGACTACTTCGCAGACTACCCGGAATTTCTGGTCGTCGCACTCCTCCCGGAGGACGCGAGTGAGGTTACCGCCGGGCAAGAAGTCATATCAGATATTTAATAATTGGCCAGCGGGCACCATCCCGGCCAGTGTTCGGGGACGGTCGGAGGGAGGTTAGATTTCGTGTCCACACCAGAGACCTCCAGCCCCAGCTCCAAGTAGGGTCGAGAGTGACCTGGAGTTTAAGCAACGAGAAACGGCACTCCTTGATGGAATCCAATCATCCACTTACACGCCAAACGTGACAGCTATACAGATTACTGCTAAGTAGGATATGTTTGGATACGACTGGTGTCTGGCGACCGACCACAGCTGCCTCACTACGCTACTCTACAACTCAAAAATGCCAGATTGACGAATAGAGCTCCCGCTGGAACGACCACTTAAGAGTTCGGTAGTGTCCGCTACCTGGTGAACTCGTTCGCTGCACTCGTCATTAGCAAGGTCCACGACAGGTCCATGAGGCCGGGCCAGACATCATGTTCCGAATACAATTTCGGGGTATGGTGAAGAAACAGGATGTCGGCAACGCCCACGTTTCGAGTTGATACAGGACTCTGGATGGACGACATCGATCTCGCAACGGACCAGTCCAAACGATGAACGACACGAAGATAAAAATGCGCCTCAACAGTTAATATCCCATATGTGAATGCGAACATATCATCTAAAAAGTATTTCAACCGCCCACTCGTCGGATCCGTTGATCGAATTAATCGAGTGCAAATTGACGACCGCCATGGGGAATTTATTGACCCTTGACGGGCGAGGGGTTCGTCGAGCAGGCGAGCGCCTCGGAGTGCTGGATTCGGATACCTGTTGGTGACATCTACCCGACGACGTTCGACGAGGACGTACCGACCGAGAGAAACACCAACAACTGCCCCGAATGCGATGGACGCGCCGCGCCCGGCGGTGACGAATCCGTCTGTGAGGACTGTGGCCTAATTGCCGACGAGCGGCTACTCGACCGTTTCCAGGTGGGTCCGGGTGTCGACCTCCGGAATTCGACATCCGGATACGCATCCTCGATGCCCTGTTTGTCCTCTCGCTGCGTTGGGCATGCCCCGCAAGCCTCCTCCGTGAAGGGGAGTACTTCGGTCATAGTAGTCCGTGTGGTCTTGTACTTTTTCCACATCCCTGTTCACATCCGGAAGCTGTGTGGGTCACGGATTCCAAGGAGGCGTACGTGGGAGGCCCGGAGTTGGTGGTCGGGCCGATTACTCCCGGCGTTCGAGTTTGTTCCGACGCGTCTCGAACTCCTCCTCGGTGAGGTCACCCCGGGCGAACGCCATGCGCAATTCCTCCAGCGCGGGGTTCCGCGACGACTGCGATTCCGTCACGCGACGGAGGACGAGGTATCCTCCCCCCAGCAGGACGAGGAGGAAGACCAGTGGGACGAGCATCCCGACGAGTGGCCACCAGCCGCTGGTCGTCCCGTATCCGCCCATCATTCCACCGTAGCCCATCATCCCGCCGAATCCCATCCCCATCGTGAGCAAGGGCAGCACGATGATCGCCCCGAGGATGAGGAGGACGATGGTCGTGGTGTCGAGTTGATTCGATGACGACATCGCTACTTAGCCTCCGACGAGGATTCGGATTCGTCAGCGACACTGGTGAGGACGCGCTCGAACCGGTCGTGGACCTCGTTCGCGATTGAATCGAGCGCCTCGTTGTCGGCGATGTCGATCAGCTGTTGCGGATCGACTGCACTCACCATGACCTCGCCGGCATCGGTTTCGTAGACGATGACGTTACACGGGAGGAGTGCGCCGAGTTCAATCTCTTCGGTCAGTCCCTCGTACGCCAGCGGGGGATTGCATGCGCCGAGAATGCGGTACTGGCGGAACTCTTCGCCGAGTTTCTCCTCGAGCGTCGCCTGGATGTCGATGTCACAGAGGACGCCGAATCCTTCGTCTTCGAGCGCTGCGATCGTCGTGTCGACGACGTCGTCGAACTCGCCGGTGACCGACGTCTGTATTGTGTATTCCATGGAATATCGTACTCCGCCCACGGGGTTAACGGTTGGGTGCCGCAACGGCGGGCGCTGGGGATGTGGTGCACCGGTTGGAACAGCAGTTGTTCCGGTCATCCGGTACGTTCGAGCTGTGTTCGCCGTCGAACGACACTCGACCCGTCTCCCGGAACAGGAGCAGTGCCACAGGAACGACGGCGTGAACGATCCGGAACCGGACCTTCAACCCCGTCACTCGACGTATCTCACGACACGCGCCATCCCTGCATCGAGATGGTACAGGTTGTGACAGTGGAACAACCACCGGCCGGGGTTGTCGGCGTGGAAGTCGATCGTCACCTGCCCTCTCTGTCCGGGGACGATGACCGTGTCTTTGATCGCGTTGCCGACCTGGAAGAAGTGACCGTGGAGGTGCATCGGGTGGACGACCGGGCTCATGTTGGTCATCCGGATGCGGACGTGTTCCCCGGGCCGAATCTGGAGCGGATCGGCGTCCGGGTAGGCCTGCCCGTCGATCGTCCACGTGTAGGACTGGCCCCTGCCACGGGAGAGCGTCAGATCGAACGTTCGATCCGGACCGCCACTCACCCCGTCGAGCGAAGAGATTGCCTGCAAGTCACCGTACTGCAGCCGGTTACTGGCCGACGACGGGCGCTGTGGGCTCTCCCCGCTCGCTGACTCGTACTCGACGACGGCTGTCGCTGGTGGTTCGTTTCCATCGAGCGCATCCGCTTGAACGGCCCACGTGCCCGGGTTCGTCGCCTCAATCACGGCGTCGTAACGCTCACCGGCTCCGAAGACGAACGAGTCCACGTCGACGGGTTCGACGGGTCGACCATCGGCGTGGGTCACTGTCATCTCGTGGCCTGCGATTCGTACACCGAAGACTGTCGCGCTGCCGGCGTTCACGAACCGGAGGCGCACCCGCTCTCCTTCTGTCACTTCGAACGTCGGTGGATCCGCTGGAAGCCGACCGTTGATCAGGAGACCCTCGTACGGCGGCCGAACGTCTCCCATCATCCCGCCTCCCCCACCCATTCCACCACCGTCGCCCATCCCTCCGTCCGAAGGAAGTTCCGGCTCTCCGGGGAGGTAATCGTCGACGACGACGACGTACTCGCGGTCGTACTCGACGTGTGGGTCACGTTCTTCGACGACCAGTGGACCGAGCAATCCACGGTCGAGCTGGAGCCCGACGTGACTGTGGTAGAAGTACGTCCCGGCGGGTTCGGCACGGAACGTGTACGTGAACGTATCACCGGGAGCGACCGGGTCCTGGGTCACGTTCGGCACGCCGTCCATCGGATTCGCGACGGGAATCCCGTGCCAGTGAATCGTCGTCTCCGCCTGGAGTTCGTTGGCCACCTCGACGCTGAGCACGTCACCCTCCTGAACGCGTAGCTCCGGCCCCGGGAATCGACCCTCGTACATCCAGTTGGTCGTCGACGTCTCGGGGGCTGGTCGGATGGTCCCGGACGCCGCAGTGAGGGTGACGGACGTATCCGGCTCGGCTGAAACTGTCGAGCGGGGCGGCACCTCACGACCCCCAGCCTGGTCGGAGCCCGATAGCTGACCGATACAGCCCGCGAGCGTGCCGAGACTTGTCGTCCCCGTCAGCTGGAGGAGTCTGCGACGGGAGAACGAGTGCTGTCTACGCGGCACAGTTGTTCGGCCCCAGTTCGAGTTCAGTCGCCTCGTTCTCGTCGTCGACGGTGTCTTTGCCGGTGTTGATGGCGATGACCGCCTCGTAGTTCGGGGGCTTCTCCGGGACGTCCTCGGTCAGGCGCTCGACGAACGCGTCGCGGTCCAGCCCGAGGAAGTCCAGTTCGTCGCGGAGGTCCCCGAGCCGGGCTTCGAGGGGTTCGCCCGGCGAGCCGTTCTCGTAGCGGCCGTCGCTCGTGACGGTGAGGTGGCCCGGCAGGATCGTCGTGTCGTCTGGGAGGTCGAGGATGGTCTCGTGGAGCGAGTCGTACAGCAGTTCCGCTCCACGGGAGGCGTCGTCCTCGCCGAACTGGAGTTCCGTCCGTCCGACGGAGTCGACGAACAGCGTATCCCCCGTCAACAGGAGCTCCCCGTCGACGAGGTAGTTCATCATCTCCGAGGTGTGGCCGGGCGTGTGCAACGCCTCGATCTCGACGTCGCCGACCTCGATGACGTCGCCATCCGATAGTGGTTCGTATTCGTACTCGACGCCGCGCTCGCTGGCCCCTTCGCCGAGGTGGTAGGGCACGCCGACCTCGTCGGCGAGTGTCGGGCTGCCCGAGATGTGGTCGGCGTGGACGTGCGTATCGAGCACGCGCGCTATGGAGAGCCCGGCGTCCTGGGCTGCAACTTTGAACTGGTCGGTCTGTCTTGTCGCATCGACCACGGCGGCGTCTTTCGCCTCCTTCGAGCCGACGACGTAGCCGAGACAGCCCTTCGCTCGGCGCTGGACCTGTCGAACGACGAGGTCGTCGCTGGACGTCTCGATGGGGACGACCTCGTAGAGTTTGCTCCACTCCTCCATCCCGCCAGTAACGACCGAGACGTCGTCGTAGTCGTGCTCTTCGAGGTCGAACGCGAACGGCGTCGACGATATACCGCTCCCGCAGATGGCGACAACCGGCCTCCCGTCGACCAGTGCGTTCACCTCGTTCAGTTGTTCCTCGCTCAAGCTCTCGTCAGGGTCGTACGGAACGTTCTCTGCGTCGCGTACGTGCCAGGCTTCGTAGCTGTCTTCGGGACGCACGTCGATGAGCGTGAACTGTTCGTCGGCGTCGATCTTGTCCGCGAGTTGTTCCGGAGTGATGTTTTCGACCATCGTATCTCACCTGTGTCGTGTCATGTGGTGTCCTTCGAGATCGCCGCTCGCCGCAGCTGTCGCGTGCGCTGTCGCCCCCTAGCGCGTTCGATTACGCCCTTCTTCGGGGAACGTGTTCCCGCGCGAAATCATGGCCGTCTCGCAGTACGCTTCGCCGTCCGTGTAGTCGACTCCGGGCTGGATGAACGGATACGGCCCGTCTGCGGGCGTGTTCTGGGCTCGGCCGCCATCGTCGGCGGTCTCGACCAGCCCCATCACCTCGTAGTCGACTGGCGAGTGGTCCTCGAGGTACTCGACGATGACGTTGACCGGTATCGTCCCGTCGTCGACCTCGACGTCCTGGAAGGGGAACCCGCAGTTGCCGAGGTCGCGTTCTGGGTCGCCGGGCCGGTGGAACGTCGCCACCGAGTACGTCTCCTCGGGGTCGACCGGCTCGCCGCCGACCTGCAGCTCGACGAGGCGACGGCCGCGCTTGGCCGTCGGGTCGACAGTCACCTCGACGTTCGAGGAGAAGTTGCGGACGCGACCGTCCTCCTGGTCGTAGGGGTACGGCGTGAAGTTGTCCTCGAGGAACTTCTCCATGTGGTTCGTGAGTTGCTGGCCGTAAGCGACGCCGCGGGCGACGGGCGTCGTCATCGGGAAGAACGTGTACAGTTCGCCGAGCGTAATCTCTCCGGGTGGGATTGCCGTCCCGTACCGGAACCCGTGCGAGACGGCGAGGTCCGTCTCGAAGTGCGCCTGCAGTGCGTCGTTGAACAGCGTGTTCCACGCGCTTTCGAGGAACGACTGCCGGTAGAGTGGTTTTTCCGTCCGGCCGACGACCGTATCGAGGGGCTTCTCGAGCGTGCCGGCCCCTCGCTCGAATCCCGGGTCGTCCTCGAAGAAGGGCGCGCGCACGGCTTCGACGGTCTCCGCCGCGTCGGCGTCAGGTTCCGGCGTGTGCTCGCCGTCCTCGGTCAGACAGTAGAGGTGGTGACGGAACTGTATCTCCCCGTCTCGAACTCGGAGGTCCACGCGGCCGAGCGCCTCGCCCATGCCGGACTCGACGACGACAGTCTCGGTCTCCTCGACGACGATGGGATCGTAGGTGTACTCGTGAGTGTGTGCGCTGAACATCACGTCCACGCTCGGGCAGTCCTTGGCGGCCTGGACCATCCACGGCAGGCCGATCTCGGTGACCGCGACCACGACGTCCGCGCCGGCCTCGCGAACGACCTGAGCGGACTCCTCGAGGAGTGCGGGGTGCTTGCCGAAGCGGTACTTCCCCTCGGAGAACGCGGGTGCCATCCGGTCGACGTAGACGTTCGTCATCCCGATGACGCCCACAGAGAGTCCACCGACATCGAGGATCCGATAGGCGTCGTATATCCGCTCGTCGGTCTCCCAGTCGTAGAGGTTGTTCGCGAGAATCGGGGCGTCGAGGCCGTCCATCAGCTCCACGAAGTTGCCATCCTCGGCGGCCTCGTTCGAGAAGTCCCAGTTGCCGGGGACGTAGACGTCGGGCGCGAGGTGGTCGTTGATGGGCTCGAGCATCGCTCGCCCATCGGTGTAGGTGGTCACGGCGGAGCCGTGGAACGTGTCGCCGCTCATGAGCGTACAGACGTCGTGGTGCTCGCGGAGTTCGTCGAGTTTGGCTGCGAGCAGGGGGATTCCGCCGCCCCGCTCTACGACGCGGTCGTCGTCTCCGAAGTCGAGGTTCGGCTTCGACGTCGGGTTGTCGTAGTAGACCTGATGGCGCGGCGTCAGCTGTCCGTGGAGGTCGCTGACGTGAGCGAAGACCACGTCGGCGTCATCGTTGCCGTCTCCGACAGGGACGCCGCCGAGGGACTGCCACTCGCCGATATCCGTTTCATGCTCGTTCATCGTGATGTGACCGTCGTTACAGACATCGAACGTTCGGAACGTCCGGGTATAATTATCCAGACAGTACTCGAGTATCGAAGCGCACGAGCCCAGCGTTCACAACTGCTGTCACTGTCAGAGCGGCCGGACTCGCCGGCGGCGTCAGGGTGGAGCACGGACCACGTGAATCGCGTTTTGTCTCGGATTCGAACTGTAATCCAGCGTTCGCTTACTGCTTCAGAGGGGAGCATTACAATGGAAGATGCAGTCGAAGTATCGCCCATCCAGATCCGTGATCTACCGGGAGAATGGAGGCAGGAGTAATGACGAGTGACTGGGTAACGACGGGGCTGTCTGCGGTCGTCATCCTCGTCGCGGCCGCCGTTCACGGTATTGCTGGGTTCGGCTTCGCGCAGGTGTCGATGGGCATCATGCCGCTGTTCCGGTCGCCCTCGAGCGCGTCGATCATCTTCACGGCAACGGCGGTGGTGGCCAACGCCCGCGTCTTGTGGAGCGTCCGGGACGCGTTCGACTGGGAGAAGTGGATCGTCCCCGTCGCTGGTCTCGTCGTCGGGATGCCGCTCGGCATCGTCGTGTTCAGTCGGTTCGACGCGGCACAGATGCGCGTCGCCATCGGGGCGGTGCTCGTGCTGGCTGTCATCGTCGTCGGTGCGACCCAGCAACTCGACGCCGTCACGGACTGGATCGAGGAGAAGGAGTACAGGCCGGGGAAGGTAGTCGGCGCGACGGCTGGGCTGCTCGCGGGAATCCTCGGCGGTGCCGTCGCCGTTCCCGGCCCGCCGATGATCGTCTACGGGGCCTTCATGTCGGCGAGCGGGTTCTGGAGCGACGAGGAGATGAAGGCCACGTTCACCGCCTTCTTCGGGACGCTCATGCTGTACCGCCTCGGGAGTCTCACCTACACGGGAGCGGTGACGACACCACTGATGATCGAGGCTGCCGTCGCCATGCCGATGGTGTTCCTCGGTGCCTGGGTCGGCGTGTACATCTTCGACCACATCCCCGAGCGCATCTTCCAGTGGCTCGTACTGGTGTTACTGGCCGTGAACGCGTTCGTCCTCCTGTTCACTGCGGTTCCGGAACTCTAAGCGCGGTCGGCAGGGTTCTGTACCGGGATGCCGGTCTTCTCCCGGACACTGGTTGGAGCCACCAGACAGCATCGCAACGGGCTGGTTCGTGTGCTGTTCGGGCGTCGGTCAGCTGCTCATCATGTTCCGACAGCTCTCGGCGCATTCCGTGAGAACCTCGGCACAGACCTGGCAGTGCTCGTCATCGTGACGCCCACATTCTTCGGCACACTCCTCACAGGCACCGGCGCAGGCTTCGGCCAGTTGTGGGCTGTAGTTGGAGTCGCGAGCCATGAACCGGGCGTGCAGCGTCGTGAGATCGGCGACGTCGCGACAGAGACGAGCACACGCTTCCATCTCCTCGTCGCCGAGACACTCGTCTGCACACCACTCACAGGCCTCAGCGGCTTCAGTGCAGATCTCGATGCACTCGCGCGCGTCGTCGTCCAGGTGGTCGATCTTGGAGAGTGTTTCGGCAAGGGACATTCCACGTCCCCGTACTAGGCCAATCTATATCGTTACACGGCCGATATTGTGTCTGGTCGCCAGAAGGTGTCGAAGAGTGCGGGCACACCGAGCGGGAACGCGATGAACTGATGACCTGCGCTGGGACAGACAGCCTGAGAGGCCGACGGGGCGATGGAACTCGGTCCCATTATACGGCCACGGGAGAGCGTTGTGGAGGGCATAGCCTCTCTTTCAGGGAGTCGAGTATCGGCCTCGTAGTGAGGACGGTAATACACGAATGTCGCTCGTCTCGAGGGCAAGCACCCACGACCACGGTTCCAAACAATTCTGGATCTGCAGTAGAGATTGTTACTGCGCAGGCTCTGTTGAAATCCTCGTTTGGTGATAGTTTATCAAGTTCGTGCTGCAGACAACGCGCATATTCAGTATAGATAGCGCTGCACAATCAGGTTGACCGAACTGCTCAGTGTAGCGGTGTTGCGTATCCCCCGACGACACGCTTCGATAACAACACCTCACGGACAGCTATGTATACTTGAATCCAATCGTCTCCCCGTCTCATCTTTCGTGTAGACCGGAGAACCACAGTGGGTCTTCCTATTACCCCTCGTTTGGCCATATGCTGTTGGTAACAAAGCGTGGTCGCATGGACGAAGATGTGTAATGGCTCTGACTCAGATCGGCCACGTAGCGAGAGCGAAATAGCGGCTGAATGTATCGATGACTGTCTCGAAACGGCCCAGGAAGGGAGGAGTGTGCCCGGCTCTGTCGAGACGCTGCCGATCTCACGACGCTACACGCGCGCTTCATGGGGGACTCGAAGTACAGTTCCCAGCTTGCAGAGACCTGTGCCGATGCCTGTGAGGAGTGCGCTGCGAAATGTGAGCGCCACGATGCAGAACATTGCCAGGTCTGTGCCGACGTGCTCCAGCAGTGCGCCGAAAGTTGCCGCCAGATGGCGAACGCGTAACGGAACGACCGACGGTATCTCCTACGTTCATCAGCAGACATCGCCAAGGCACGGTAGATCCTCAGACAGGTCTCACCAGATGACAATCCAGATTATACGACACAGTTCGAAAACCGACTTTAGCAGTTGGGCAATATGAATCTGCTCCCCCTCGGTGTTGGCGTAGTCTTGCTCCTGTTGGCCGTGATCGACATGCTCTGGACGACGCTGTGGGTCGACGGGAGAGCGGGTCCCCTCACCTCCCGTCTGATGTCCAGTACCTGGAAGGTACTCAAGAAGGTGTCCGGTAAGCGGCATCGCGTGCTCTCGCTTTCCGGACCGATAATTCTCATCCTCGGACTCACCATGTGGATTGCACTTCTCTGGAGCGGATGGACGTTCCTTTTCGCAGGCGGCGAGGAGAGTCTCATCGACACGCGAAACACCGGCCCGATCTCCTGGACAGAGCGATTCTACTTCGTCGGGTACACGGTCTTCACGATGGGGAACGGAGATTTCACGCCGAACGGCGGGATCTGGCAGGTCGCGACAGCGCTCACCACGGCCAGCGGGATGTTCTTTGTCACGCTCAGTGTCACGTACGTTCTCAATGTTCTCAGTTCCGTGACACAGAAACGCTCACTGGCGAGCAGCATCCACGGACTCGGTGAACAGAGTACTGAGATTCTCGAAACGAGCTGGGACGAGGGCTCGTTCCAGGGACTAGACGTACCGCTAAACCTGATCGCGAACCAACTCGGTACGCTGACAGCGAACCACAAGGCGTACCCCATCCTCCACTACTTCTTCACGCCAGAGAAATCGCAGGCACCGACGACAAACGTCACCGTGTTGGACGAGACGCTCACGCTTCTCCGGTTCGGCGTCGCCCCAGAGCACCGTCCGAGTGAGCCAGCCATCAAGCAAGCCCGGTCGAGCGTCCAGACGTACCTTGATACACTGGAGAGCGGGTTCGTCGGACCAGCGTCGCAGTCCCCCCCTGCCCCCGATCTCGAACAGTTGCGCGACAGGGGGATTCCTACAGTCGCGGACGCGGAGTTTACCGACTCGCTTGTAGAGGTAGACGACCGACGTCGACTTCTACTGGGCCTCGTTAAATCCGATGCACGAAACTGGCCCAACACCGACAGTCAGTAGGAACCACATACAAGTTATGTTCCGCGTCTGGAAAATAATACCCGTATTGCCGAGCCCGTCCTCCAAGTTTAGCACGTCATTCTTACCACTCTTTGAAGGGCTCAACAGAACCCACCAGCCAAAACCGAGTGAGAGCACAAATCAAAATAGTTTTTGAGAGTAGTGGGCGAACTATACACATGCCCTCTGAGAAGGTCTGTCCGGACTGCGAGGAACCATTAGAGCAGATGGAGTTACAAGGAACCGACGTCATGGGAACGCTCTCTATCATCTCAGAAGCATCAGACGACGGGTTTCTTAGCAGCCTCCAGGCAGACGAAATCCTCACTCCAGTTCCATACGTCTGTCCCGAGTGCCGACGAACTCTCGTGTATGCGGAATAGTGACCAAGAAACCGGATTCGAGACTCCTCACGAACTGCATTGTACGACAGACCGAGAATCCGGCCCAGTAGCTGCGTTGCCCCATCCACTGATTGGTTAGTGAATCTCCTGTACTGATCGGTAAACGACCACGGGTCGGGTGACCCGTGGCTTTTCTTGTTCCCTCAGCCTACGTCGATAGCACTCCACGCGAAGCGATTTCGCGGGATGAGGATGGGCGGTTTACAGAACGCCCCGACCCGGACAGGCTCACCTTCCGAACAAATGGTTGGGTTTTGCGAGTCCGGTAATTAACCGATTCAACGTCCACGTTAGCGTGTTTTGCCCTCGCTCGCCACGCCACGTTCACACTCGCGTTTCGGTCAGCATGGTCTTGCTGAACCGCACACGACTCATTCGTACAGCGGAACCGCCGACCTTGGCGGTAGCCACGGTGTCCACAGCACGAACACGACTTCGAGTTGTACGGCGACTCCACCGTCTCACACGGAATCTGATTCCACGTCGCTTTGTATCGAACCTGTTGCTCGAACTTGTGGAACGGCAGTTTGTGCAGACGACGGTTCATGTATGTGCCGTACTTGATGGCGTCTCGAATCCCACTCAAGTCCTCGAACACGATAACCGGATTCGGGAACTGTTGAGCGAACTCCACCACAACTCGGGACATCCGATGAAGAATCCACCCGGTGTAGCGTTCTTCTTTCTCACCGAGTTGGTGGTAAATGGAGTGTTGGCCGTGTTCTTGACAGCGTTTGGTGATGGTGTGGTAGCGTTGGCGTTCGGCTTTCACAGAGCCGTAGTCCAGCACGAGTGTTCCGAGCGTGTCCATCGTCTCACGATCAAGAGCGGTGAGTGCGATGTTACGCTCGTTAATATCGACGCCGACGAGAGTGTCAGCGTCTTCAGGTTCAGGCACTTCAACCTCTGTTTTGACCGTGACGTGTAGGTAGTACACGCCATCTCGGTACAGAAGTTCGACCTGTCCCAACGACCACTCGTCATCCGCTAAGGCTGACTCGATGAGGGTGAGGTCTTCTGGTCGCCCTCGAAGGTGCCCTTTCACCTTCTTGTACGGCTTTGGACTCACACGGAATCGAATACGGTCGGTCTCGTCGTTGTAGGTGAGTCGGTAGCCTTCGGTGTGCGCCATAACGAGCGGGTATGCTCCCTTCTTGTCCGTGGCCGGTGGTGACGGTTTGCCGACGTTGGTGTCGTCTTGGTCGTGCCACCAGTTGAGGAGTTCTTTGTAGGAGTCCCACGCTTGCAGGGCTTTCCCGACGACCGCACACTTGTTGTTCCGAAGAAAGCCATCGCGGTCAACTTCCTTCTGAATCTCGGTGCGTGAGTAGCCGTTTTGTTTGAGTCGGAGTGTATCGTTGGCGATGTCTCGTGCGGTGTAACGGGCATCTTTGAGCCACGACCGCTCACCAGACTCTATACAGAGTCGAGTGCGTGCGGTCTTCGTGACTGCTTCGATACCCATATCTTGACTATCGAATCAAGTGATAATAAATGTAGGGATTCAGATGGGAGACTACAGGAGTCATGCACATTCGGTTAGTTTGTGTAAGTATCATTTCGTGTGGTGCTCGAAGTATCGCCACGGGATGTTGGAGTTAGTTCGAGACGAACTTGCGGAACTGTTCCAAGGAACTGCTGAACAGTTCGGTCACGAGATTGTGTCAGTGGAGATTGCCACAGACCACGTTCACTTGTTCGTGGAGGCTGACCCGAAATGGAGTCCTGCCGAGATTGCAAAGCAGTTCAAGGGCTGCTCGAGCCGAATGATTCTGAAACGTCACGCGGAAATCAAACAGCAGTATTTCTGGGGAAGTGGGTTGTGGAAGGATGGATACTACGTTGGGACGACTGGTGCTGTTTCCGAGGACGTAGTTCGTCGATACATTGAGGAGACGGAACATTAGGCAAGCGTACGCGATTCACCCACGGGTCAGGTGACCCGTGGAACTCTCGCTGTTCTCTGTAGATGCGATACGGCCGCCCTTGGCGCTCGCGGTACAGTAGGCCGCGCTCCTCGAGAGCGCTCACAGTAGGAGGAACGCGGCGGCGTACGCGAGCATAAACGAAAGCCCGAACGACCCTGCCCACGCACCCACAGTCACGAGAACTTTTCGCGCATCCACCGCATCCCACCCGCCGACAGCGGCACCGCTCCCGATGATGGCGCTGACGACGATCTCGTTGAACGAGACCGGGACGCCTAACAGGACTGCCAGCTGTGCAATCAGGAACGACGGCACGAGCGCCGAGATGGACCGCCGCGGTCCCAGCGACGAGTAGTCCCGGGCCAGTGACTTGATCATCCGGGGAGCACCGGTCCACGAGCCGACGAGCATTCCTAGACCGCCGCCGACGAGCACGGTGAACGTCGAGACCACCCCAACCTCATCAAGCAACGGTAGCAGCGGCCCGACGGCGAGCCCGACCTGGCTCCCGCCCGCGGAGAACGCCACCAGCGACCCGAGTGCGAGCAGCATCCGCCGCAGGCCACCGCGTTCGTCGCGACTGACGTCCCACCAGACGACGGTCGCGACGGCCAGCGCCGCGAGGCCCGTAATACCGACCGCCACCGCGAGCCCGTCGATTGCCAGCACCCGATGTCCGAGACCGCGGACGGTCCCTGACGCGCTCCCCTCACCCAGGAAGCTGAACTGGACATTCACGAGAACGGCGCCGACGAGACCGGCGAGGGCGGGAATACTGTACCGTTCGGGAACATAAGGACGGGGGAGGAGGCTCGCGATGGTGAACGCGATGCCACCGCCGACGAACGGCGTCAGTACCCAGACGGCGGCGATCTGCTGGTACTTCGACCAGACCGGCGTTCCGCCGAGGGCGAGGCCGACACCGATGACGGCGCCGGTCACGGTGAACGCAGTCGCGATCGGATAGCCGGTCGTGATGCCGATCACCATCAGCCCCGCGCCCAACACGAGCACGAGTATGACGCCGGCGACGGGCAAGCTGATACCGCCGACGAGGCCACTGCCGATGGCTTCCGAGACGTTGCCGCCCTGTGTAACGGCTCCGGCGAAGCCGAAAATGCCGACGAGGAAGGCGGCCCGCATCGTTGAGATGGCGTTCGCGCCGACAGCGGGTGCGAACGGGGTTGCGCCGCTCGACCCGGCACCGATGACCCATGCCATGAACAGGCTAGCGAGCGCTGCACCGACGAAGAGGACAATGAGAGCGGGGTCCATAGTCGCTGAGCTAGTCTGTACCCGTCGTGGCGGTATCACGCTCCTGGCTCCGGCTCCGCCAGTAGCCCTGTGCGTACGCGCCGAAGAACATCCCGGCGAGCGCCCAGAGGATAGTGACGTTTCCGACGCCGAGGCTCGCGTACGCGGCGCCCGGACAGATTCCGGACAGTCCCCAGCCGACGCCGAAGATGGCGCCGCCGACGAGGACGTTCCGGTCGAACGACTTCAGCCGGCGCTCGTAGGGGTCGCCCGTGAGGGGTGCGGCGTCGCGGATGCGGGGCATCACTGCGAACGCGATCCCGGCGACGACTGCGGCGCCGAACAGGACGAACAGGAGTCCGAGGTCATCGAACTGGAGGAAGTTCAGCACAACCTCAGGCCGGGCCATGTGGCTGAACCCGAGCCCGAACCCGAAGATCAGGCCGCCGACGAAGATCAGCGGCTTGAACAGCGGGTGCCGATCGCTCATGGGCTCACCCCCAGCGCGGCAACAACCTGGGCCGTCCCGATTGCCACGGTCAGATACGTCAGCACGGCAGCAATCGACGTTTTCGATGCCGAGCCGACACCACAGATGCCGTGACCGGACGTACAGCCCTTGCCGACCCGGGTCCCGATGCCGACCAAGATGCCACCGAGGAACAGCCGCCACGGTTGGACATCGGTCATCCAGAGCGTCACGCCGGCGACCTCGTACAGCTGGCCGGTCGTTCCGGGCTCGTACAGCGAGCTCGTGACCACGCCGGATTGGAACGTCGCAGCGAACGCCAGTCCGCCCAGGATGATGCCAGCCGTGAACACGAGCCGCCAGTCACGCGAGGCGACGTACTGCTGGAACCGTGACTGGTCGGAGACGTACGACAGCGTCGACTCCAGGAACGTACTCGCCCCGGCTTGGATCCCCGTTCCGATGTATATCAGGACGGTCCCGAGGCCGACGAGCAGTCCGCCGACAGCGTACCGGCCGACCCCGTTGGGGAACAGGTCGGCGACCGTCTGGAGCAGTACTGGGTCAGAGACCATCGGCATCGTTAGTCACCCAGCAAGCGAGCACTGGCTGGCGGCACAGTTGTTCGGTCCGAGATCGAGCGTGAACGGCTCCTGGTCGTCGACGGCATTCTGGCCGAGATTCGTCGCGCCGATGTCCTCGTAGGTAGCGGGCACAGGCGGCATATCCGAGAGGATCAGATTCACGAACTCGTCCTCGACCATCGTAAGTGCGTCCATCTCCTCGACCAACTCGCCGATGGGCGCTGTGTTCGTGCAGTCGTCAGCTGGTTCGGCGGCGTGATGAAGTACAGCTGCAGCCCCATCACTTCCATCGAACGGAAGAAGGCTGTCCTCGTACATACTATGAGAGAGTACGAGCACGACTCCCTAATGGTTTGCTGCGCGGTTTCACGAGGTGTCGAGAATTGAAGTGACCTTCCACATCGTCACCCCGTTCATGGGGAAGATGATTCAAGAGCCACGTCACCGTAGGACAAGGTATGAACGAACCGTCCCCGTTCGATACAATCCGCGAATTCGAGTTTGACGGCACTTCCTCACCGAGGAGTAGTCTCCTGTCTCCAGAGAGTCGTCGTTTCTGACCCGCTCGCGTACCGCGTCGAACGACTCGGACGGGAGATCCAGTTGAACGAGTACGGGCACCCCAGCTCTGAGTTTGGTACGGTCGACATCGATAGTGAAGTGGTTGATGACCCCGGTCTCCTGGAGCCGTGTGACGCGATCTGAGACGGCTGGCCCCGAGAGGCCGACCTCCTCGCCGATCACGCTGAACGGGCGACGGGCGTTCTCGGCTAACAGCGAGAGAATCTCCATGTCGGTTTCGTCCTATTCTCGCATACTGGCCGAAAAGGACGCAGGATACAATACTATTCCCCTGAAGATACTTTGGAATACGTCGTTTCACGGCAGTTCGAACAGCAGTATCGAAGTAGCAAACGACAAAGAGGAGCCGACCGTATTTCCCACCGGAATGAGTCAAACGATCACCGTCGAGGGAATGACCTGCGGCCACTGTGAACAGACAGTCGAAGAGGCGCTTCGAGGCGTGTCTGGCGTGACCGACGCCACCGCCGATCGCGAGGCCGAACAGGCGAGGGTCGATGGTGACGCCGACGTCACGGCCCTCGTGCAAGCCGTCGAAGACGCTGGATACACCGCCCACGCCTGAGAGCACCCAGAACGTTCGCGGGCGACCGCCCCGCCGTTCCCTTCCGAGTCCACCTACCCTGACCGTCCCATGCAGTATCAGGCCTCGGACGGTATAATGGGGAACGGTATCAACACCCAAGCGGGGAGCGGCACCAACACCCAACCCATGAGCAACCACCAAGACCACGAACGTATCCGGGACTCTCGGTCGGAAACCGGTTCCGAGGGACCCGTCTACTGCTGCCGAATCTGCCAGTTAGAAGCAGATGGAGGGGGGCGAGCGACGGATTCCTCGTCCGCCACGGAGCCTCCTCACTCCTCCGAGCACACGGACCACGACCGGACGGGCGAGACCACCACGGAACCCGGAAGCACCGACGAACACGCACACCACGACCACGAAGCCGGGTCCAGACACAGTCGCGCCGAGGCCAACCACGCCCATACTGGAGGGGATGAACACGATCCCGACGCACACGACCACGGCGGGGACGTCCACGGGGGAGAGCACGAAGATCACGGGGCCCACACCGATCACTCGGGTCACGAGCGGATGTTCCGGCGTCGGTTCTGGGTCTCGCTCGCGCTCTCGGTGCCGGTCATCTTCTTCAGCGAATTCATCCAGGACGTCTTCGGCTACACAGCCCCGACGTTCCTCGGAAGCGTCTGGATCACGCCCGTCCTTTCGGTGATCATCTTCGCGTACGGTGGCGTGCCGTTCCTCTCGATGGCCCGCACGGAACTCGAGAACCGTGAGCCAGGGATGATGATGCTCATCTCGCTGGCCATCACCGTCGCGTTCGTCTACTCCATCGCCAGCTTGTTCCTCGAGGGAACGACGCCCTTTTTCTGGGAGCTCGTCACGCTAATCGACATCATGCTGCTGGGCCACTGGATGGAGATGCGGTCGGTCCGGCAGGCCTCCGGGGCGCTCGACGAGCTGGCGAAACTCATGCCTGACACCGCCGAGCGTATCACCGAGAGTGGAGATACCGAGGAGGTGCCCGTTTCCGAACTCGGCGAGGACGATGTCGTACTCGTCCGTCCGGGTGCATCCGTGCCGGCCGACGGCGAAGTCGTCGAAGGCGAGTCGTCGGTCGACGAGTCGATGATCACGGGCGAGTCCCGTCCCGTTGACAAAGCGCCCGGAGTGGAGGTCGTCGCCGGGACGGTCAACCAGGACGGGAGCCTCCGCATCAAGATTACGAAGACGGGCGAGGAGACGACGTTGGCGGGCATCATGCGGCTCGTTGATGAAGCCCAGAAATCGAAATCCCGAACCCAGTTGCTCGCCGACCGCGCAGCTGGCTGGCTGTTCTATGTGGCACTCGGCGTCGCGGCGATTACGGCCGTCGCGTGGGTCGTCGCCACGGGGTTCAACATCACCGTCCTCGAGCGCGTCGTGACTGTACTGGTCATCGCGTGTCCCCACGCACTCGGCCTCGCCGTCCCGCTCGTCGTCGCGATCAACACCTCGACGGCTGCCCAGAACGGGATGCTCATCCGCGACCGCATCGCCATGGAGGAATCCCGGAACCTGGATACGGTGATATTCGACAAGACGGGCACGCTCACGAAGGGCGAACAGGGCGTCGTCGGCGTCGAGACGGCAGGCGACTGGAGTGAAGAGCGAGCGCTCGAAGTCGCCGCTGGTGTCGAGGGTGACTCAGAGCACATGATCGCCCGCGCGATCCGTGACGCCGCCGAGGAACGGGACATCCAGCGGGCGCAGGTCTCGAACTTCGAGAACTTCCGCGGACTCGGCGTCAGAGCTACTGTGGACGGCGAGACGGTTCATATCGGTGGACCAAACCTGATCGAGAAACTCGGTATCGAACGATCCGACGGCATCGCCGCCTTCGCTGAGGAAGCCGGTTCGAACGCAGAGACGGTCATCTACCTGGTTCACGACGAATCCGAAGCTGTCGCAGCGTTCGCGCTGGCGGACGTTATCCGGGACGAAAGCCGGCAGGCTATCGAGGCGCTACACGCGATGGACATCGAGGTGGCGATGCTGACCGGTGACTCCGAGGATGTCGCGAGGGCTGTCTCGGAAGAACTCGGTATCGACCAGTACTTCGCGGAGGTCCTGCCAGAGGAGAAGGACACGAAGGTCGAACAACTCCAGTCCGAGGGGAAATTCGTCGCGATGGTCGGCGACGGCGTCAACGACGCACCGGCGCTCACGAGAGCTGACGTCGGTATCGCCATCGGCTCGGGGACCGACGTCGCCATCGAGTCGGGCGACATCATCCTCGTCGACAACAACCCGCTGGACGTGGTACGGCTCATCCGACTGTCGAAGGCGAGCTATCGAAAGATGCAGGAGAACCTCGTCTGGGCGACCGGCTACAACGTGTTCGCGCTCCCGCTCGCGGCAGGGATTCTCGCACCCATCGGCATCCTCCTGTCGCCGGCGATCGGCGCGGTGTTCATGTCGCTGTCGACGATCATCGTCGCGATTAACGCCCGCCGACTCGGGGGAATCGATCTCTCGGTATGACGACGCTGTCCGTCGGTGGCTACGGGTCCGTGGGCCGGACGATAGCGGGAGAACTGGCCACGGCGTCCGTTGGACCGAACCCCCCTCTACGATGACCGCGTCCCGCTCCTCAGCAGCCTCCACGATTTGCCGGGGGTCCCTGTGGAGGCGTACGTCTCCCTCCCGCGCTTCAGCGTCACCGATACGCTCGGCCACCTGCTGGCCAACTCCGCGGGTGGACTTGCCAGTTGGCCCTCCGCAGTTGGGTGTCGTGTTCGTGGATTCGGCGCACTTCTCCCGCCATAAATAGTACCCCCGGAGAGGGATTCACGAGCCGACCCAATCTGTCTTTGCCAAGGTACTTGACTCGCAGGTCATTATACGTAGATACGTGAATATTCTAACACTCGACCAGCGGCGAACTTCTCTCGGAACCGAACGACACAGCCGGGGTGCACTGTGAACCCGAGTCGGGTCGACTCGATCGTCGATCTCGTTTACGGGCTACTGATCGCGATCTCGGTGGGGCTGATCATGGTCGCCGGGAACGCAATCGGCCTGGCGTTCGGATTCGGCGTCTTGATCTCGTACATCATCCACGTCGTCTGGAAAATGGCCAGGTTCGACCCCGACTGGATGACCACGGCGGTCAAGGAAACCGTCGAGGAGACGGTCGACGAGACGGTGGACGAGAAGGTCGGGGAAACGGTCGAGGAGACGGTGAGTGATACCGTCAAGGACACCGTCGAGGAGACGGTCAGTGACTCGGTCGAGGAGACGGTCGAGGAGAAAGTCGGTGAGACCGTCGAGGCGACAGTCGGTGAGACCGTCGAGAAAACGGTCGAGGAAACCGTAGAAGAGACCGTCGGTGAGACGGTCAACGAGACCGTCGAGGAGAAGGTCAGCGAAACGGTCGAGGAGACAGTCGGCGAGACAGTCGAGAAGACGGTCGAAGAGACTGTGGGTGAAACGGTCAACGAGACAGTCGAGGAGAAGGTCGGCGAAACCGTCGAGGAGAAGGTCGGCGAAACCGTCGAGGAGAAGGTCGGCGAAACCGTCGAGAAGACGGTCGAAGAGACTGTGGGGGAGACGGTCAACGAGACCGTCGAGGAGAAGGTCAGCGAAACGGTCGAGGAGACGGTCAGCGAAACGGTCGAGGAGACGGTCAGCGAAACAGTCGAGGAGACGGTCGGTGAGACCGTCGAGAAGACCGTGAGTGACACCGTCGAAGAGACGCTGGAGAAGGAGCTCGAATCACAGGCCGACGAAGCATCACAGGCCGTGCAACGGGACGGCGTGCTGGAGGACGGACAGACCGACGATGCGACGGCGGACGAGCAGTGGGAAGACGAGGATGCCACGGAGGTCTGGGAGGACGAGGCAGCCGAGGACGAGACGGAGACTGAGAACGCAGAGACCGAGAAAGAAGAGACTGAGAAAGCAGCGGAGGAGACCTGATGGTCGAGGCACTCCTCGTCGTCGGCGTTCTCGTCGCGATGTTCGTCGCATACAACATCGGTGGCTCGACGACGGGCCCCGCCTTCGGGCCCGCCGTCGGTGCCGACGCGATATCGAAGACGGCTGCCGCCGCACTGATGGGTGTCTTCTTCTTCATCGGTGCCTGGACCATCGGCCGGAACGTCGTGACGAAGCTCGGAACCGAGCTCGTCGTCAACACCAGCGTCTTCACGCTCGAATCGTCTATCGCGGTGCTGTTCTTCATCGGTGTCGCGCTCCTCATGGGCAACCTCTTCGGCGTCCCGGCCTCGACGTCGATGACCGCCGTCGGGGCGATCGCGGGGCTGGGCCTCGCCGGAGACGTTCTCGACCTCGCCGTCATGGCCGAGATACTCACCTGGTGGATCGTCTCGCCGATCATCGGCTTCTGGGTGTCGCTGATCATCGGTCGGTACTTCTACGCGCGACTCAACCGCATGGTCGCGATGGAACGCAGCAGCGGCCCGCTGTTCGACGTCGATCGTTCGGGTCCGGTTCCGATTCCACGCCTGCACCGGACGACCAACCGCCGAGAGCTGGGCGGGACGATAACCGTCGTCGCGATCGGCTGTCTGATGGCCTTCAGCTCCGGTACCTCGAACATCGCCAACGCCGTCGCGCCGCTCGTCGGCAGCGGTGAACTGGCGATGAACCCGGCGATCATCTTCGGCGGTATCGCCGTTACGGTCGGTGCGTTCACGATCGCCAGGCGGACGCTGGAGACGATGGGCAACGACATCACGGAACTGCCGCTGACGGCTGCCATCGTCGTTGCCTCCGTCAGCTCCACGCTCGTCATCTTCCTCTCGGCGCTGGGCATCCCCGCGAGCTTCGTCATCATCGCGACGATGTCGATCGTCGGCCTGGGGTGGGGGCGTGCGACCCGACCGGTGACCGTCCCCGAGGCCGTCTCCGGGAAGGAGTCCCCGCCGGTCACCGTGGATGCGCTGGCCGCAGACGAGGAAGGTGAGGAGTTACCTCCGATCGGCGAGGAGGACGCCGAGGATATCCCGAGCCCGGCGGGGCTGTTCAACCCCACGACGACCGCCAGGGTCGTCCTGATGCAGAATATCGTGCCCGCGATCGCGACGCTCGGCGCGTATCTCTGCTTCCGCTTCGTGCCGGTGTTCGGGTTCTGATTCCAGTGACGCGGCCGCGCCGGGACCCGCGGCTCGACCGACTTTCGCTGCGAAAAAGCGTTGGAGCCTGGAGACCGGTCAGGTCGACACGTGGTCCCGCGTCCAGCCGGGGTCGTGCCCGGTGTGGTCGATGATGTCGGACCGGCACGCCGGGCAGTAGTCGGGGGAGACGGTTTCGGGAACGTACACCGCGCCGCCACACTTCACGCACGCATCCACGTCGATTGTGACGCAGTCCGCACAGATGTTGAAGTCGTCAGCCGTGAGCTCGCGCAGGGGTTCGAGCTTTTTGTCCAGGAGATACTCGTCGATGACGGTCTGGCAGCTGTGGCACGGTTTCATTGCGATACGTGCTACACCTTGTGACGCCTCGGTAAATACCTGTCTGCCGAAGCAAGTTCCAGGGTCGGTTCCCGACTCGTCATACCTTCGGCCGAACGCTGGAGTCGCCTCTCGAACGAAAATCATGGTAACTACACCCTCGGAAGGGTTTTACCTCGGTGGAGTGTACGTTCGTTCGTAATGGCAAACGGTAAAGTTGACTTCTTCAACGACACAGGCGGCTACGGCTTCATTTCGACTGACGACGACGCTGTTGACGACGACGAAGACGTGTTCTTCCACATGGAGGACGTCGGCGGTCCGGACCTCGAAGAGGGTCAGGAAGTCGAGTTCGACATCGAATCATCCCCGAAGGGACCCCGCGCGACGAACCTCGTCCGCAAGTAACTCTCAGCCCGCCTGTCGTCAGTAGCGATAGTCGGCATTCGTTCTTTCAGACTGGGACGGTCCCAGTCGGATACCCAACGCTTCAGCCGTTGGCTTCCGCCGTACAGTCCTGGAAGCCTGGGCAGTCCGCGTCGTCGTGTCCGCCCGTGTCCTGCGATGGGACTCTGTGCGGAACAGGGCCTCTCCTCACTCATGAAGGTCGTCTGGACCCCGGGTTCGTCGTCGCGGTCCCGACCGACGCATGCTCGTCCACCTCGGTGTCGAGGAGTGGATGAAGAACCCGGGGGAGGTGGGCAAGAGTTCCGGCACCGCGGCCGCACCTGACTGACCAGCGGGCCGGTGAGGGACATCAAGCCGTACCGCGCCGTATCGGTCCACATGGCCACCACGAAACTGGACAGCCGTGCGTTCGTGCTGGCATGTGGACTGCGATGGTCGGGCGCGGTCGTCGTCCACGGTATCATCGCCCTCATCCGAGGGGCTGGCCGCTGGCAACGTCTGTTCGCGGACGTCTACCGGGCTACGACGCATGCTGAGAGGCTCACGGTCGGCGGTCTGAATTCCGGATGTACACGCTAGTCTCGGATTACCGGCGGCGGGCTGGTCGGTACGGTCCTGGCGTCGGTACTGTTCGGGGGCGGCCACTGTCTCGGCCCTGCCCCCCGCCGATCTGACCGTAGTGCGAACGGCACCCGGAACACGGTGCATACTATTCCAGACCAACCGCCAAGGGCCGCTATGGACCCCGTCCGAAGCACCCTCAGCAGTGGCTTTCTAGCCGCGGTCGTGCTGATCGTCCTGCTGCTCGTCGCCGACGTGTTCCTCGGCGGGCCGAACCTGTTCGTGTTCTCGACGTTCATGCGCTCCTGCGCGGTGGCGACGAGTCCGAACTGCGGGCTCGCCACCTCGACGGCGACACTCCTGACGTTCGTCTGGTTCTTCCTCCTGTTCGCCATCGCGTGGCCGTTGCTGTTCGCCGGGTTCACGTGGGGGTTGCCCGGCAAGTCCGGCATCACCCACGGCGTCGTGTTCGCCGCCATCGTCTGGCTCGGGTACGCGGTCTCGGTGTTCTACGGCATCGGGATGGGGGGACGGACCGTCGGTGAGAGCATCCCGTTCCTGATCGTGACGTTCGTCGCCTACGCCATCTACGGCCTCGTACTTGGTGGCGGGTACGACTACCTCGCAGCCCACCGGACCTTCCTGAGCGCGGAGGACGAGGCGGTCTGAACCCGTAGCGATGGACCCGTTCCTCTGGACCGTCATCGCAACCGTTGGGATGAGCCTGACCGCCTGGGTAGGCGTCTTTGGACTGTTCCTCAGCGAGTCGTTGCTCGACCGACTCCTTCTCGCGCTGGTTGCCCTCGCTGCCGGGAGTCTGGTCGGCGGCGCGTTCCTCCACCTCCTCCCCGAGGCGATCGCCGAGACGGGAGCCGAAGACACGCTGCCAGTCTTCATCTTCCTCATCGCCGGCTTCTGTACGTTCTACGTGCTGGAGGGGTTCCTCAACTGGCACCACCATCACGAGACGACACACGAGCGAAAGGCGGTATCGTACCTCGTGCTGGTCTCGGACGCCATCCACAACTTCATCGACGGCCTGGTCATCGCTGCGGCGTTCCTCAGCGGCATACCCCTCGGACTCGTCACCACGCTCGCCATCGGACTCCACGAGGTACCCCAGGAGATCGGGGACTTCGGCGTGCTCGTCTACGGGGGTTTCGAGCGCAAGCGTGCACTCGTCCTGAACTTCCTCACCCAGGCGACCGTGATCCTCGGCGGGGTCGTCGGCCATCTCCTCGGCGGTCGATTCTTGAACTACCCCGTGGTCCTGCTCCCGTTCGCAGCCGGTAACTTCGTCTATATCGCGAGCTCGGACCTGATACCGGAGATCAAGGCCGAGACCGAGCCAATGCGTTCGCTCCTCTACTTCCTCGTGTTCCTCGTCGGGATCGTACTGATGCTCGGCGTCAGGCTGCTTCGGGAGACACTCGCTTGAGACCGGCCACGTCGGCTGGCCGGGGCGTGCGGCTCTGCGAGCATCCGTCGGAGGACGGAGCCGTTGTCGAGCGACTTGTGCTCGTCCGCTGGACCCAGCACGACGATGCGGGGAGACCGAACCCCCAGAAAGAGACCGCCTACCGGCGATGAACCGTCGGGGCTGTTTTTCCACATCTCGCCCGTCGATACGACCCATGGCACCGAGGCTCGGGCTGACCGGCGACGTGATGCTCGGCCGCAACGTCGACGAGCGGCAGGCTCGTCGGAGCGTCACCACCGTGTGGGGTGACGTGCTCGAGCGGCTCCAGTCGCTCGACGGGCTGCTGGTGAACCTGGAGTGCTGTCTCTCGACACGTGGCACCCCCTGGCAGCGGACCCGACGGGCGTTCCGGTTTCGCGCGGACCCCGAGTGGGCGCTGCCGGCACTCGACGCGGCCGGGGTCGACTGCTGTGCGCTCGCGAACAACCACGTCCTCGACTTCGAGGAGGAGGCACTCCTCGACACGCTTGACCGGCTCGACGAGACGGGTATCGCTCGGGCTGGCGCGGGACGGACCCGTGAGACGGCGTTCGCCCCGGCCACCTTCGACGTGGACGAGGTTACCGTGGCCATCGTCTCGGTCACGGACAACACGCCGGAGTACGCGGCGACGGAACGGACGCCCGGAACGGCGTACGTCGACATCGAAAGCGACGAGTCCGGGACCAGAGAGGCGGTGGCTGCGGCGCTGGGCCGGGCCCGTGCTACGGACCCAGACCTCCTCGTCACCTCGCTGCACTGGGGGCCCAACATGGTCACGGAGCCGCCGGATTCGTTCCGCCGGTTCGCCCACTGGCTGGTCGAACAGGGCGTCGACGTCGTCCACGGACACAGTGCCCACGTGTTCCAGGGCATCGAGGTGTACGAGGGCCGACCCATCCTCTACGACACCGGCGACTTCGTCGACGACTACGCGGTCGACGACGAGCTGCGGAACGACCGCAGCTTCCTGTTCGAGGTCGCACTGACGCCGACGGGCGAGCCAACGAGCCTGCGGCTGCGACCGACCGAGATACATGACTGTGCAGTCCACGGCGCAGGTCCCGGGGTGGCTGCCTGGGCCAGGAAGCGGATGCGCGCGCTCTCCGCACCGTTCGGGACCGACTTCGAGCGGGCAGGGGACGGACTCGTCCTCGAAGTGGGCGGGACGTCCCCATGAGCGGCCTGTCGCAGCCCGTGACTCGACGGTAACCGACGACGAACTTTTATCCTCCCTCGCGTGGGAGACCACATGACAGGGCGTTGTCCCCACTGCGAGGAGGAAGTGACACCACGAAACGGCGGCGAACCCGGTGAACACTCCGGCGTGGCCACCGTCTGGGTCTGCCCCGTCTGTGACACCATCCTCGGCGTCTCGGAGTGGATGGACTGACCACCGTAATCCAGCACTACCCATGACCCAGGACACACCGACCGCGACGTTTCGACGGTTCACCGACGTACAGGCAGACGAACCCTACCTCATCGAGGGCCTCCCCGGTCACGGCCTCGTCGCGTCCATCGCGACCGACCTCGTCACCAGACAGCTCGAGCTCGAGCACCACGGGAGCATCGTCTCCGACGAGTTCCCGTCCGTTGCTCCGTTCAAGGACGGCCGCGTACAGGACCTCGTCAGGGTGTACGCGGGGGAAGAACCGCCCGTGTTGACGCTCCAGAGCGACGTCCCGCTCCCCGGGCGAGCGTTCGAGCCACTCGCGAACTGCGTCCTCGAAGATCTGGCGGCCGAGTTCGAGTTCGCGATCTTCCTGACCGGTGCGCCGGCCGGGAGCGAGGAGGAGATCGGCGAGGTGTTCGGCGTCGCGACCACCGACGAGGTCGAGGCTGAACTCCGCGAAGCGGACATCCGTATCGCGGACGGGTTCGGCCTCATCGGGGGTGTCACGGGCGCGCTGGTCTCGGCCTGTAATCAGGCCGGCGTCCCAGCGTCGGTACTCGTCGTGAAGGCGAACCCGTACCTGCCGGATCCGACCGCCGCACAGTCCGTCATCGAGAACGCGCTCGAGCCGCTCGTCGACTTCGACATCGACACCACGGAGCTGGAGGAGCAGGCCGACGAGATACGGAAGCAGATGGAGGAGATCTCGAAGCACTACCAGCAGATGATGGCGTCAGAAGGGCAGGACCCACCCGAAGAGCCGTCCGGCCCGACGATGTTCCAGTAGCCGGTTGCACGGTCGCTGCGACCGAGCTGGCCGTCACGGCGGCTCGAACTCGTCGGGGTGCTCCGCGTCAGACTCGTCTGTCTCGGGCATGGGCTCGGTCACGTGACGGTCAGTAGCTCGGCGACTCGGCCTCGATGACACCGGCGAGCCCGCCCATCTCGTCCGAGAACAGGACCACGAGGTCGTCGAGCGTCACGATTCCACTGAGTTCGCCGTCGTCGTCGACGATCGGCATGCGTCGGACCTCGCCCCGGTACATCTCCTCGGTGACCTGGAACACCCCGTCGTCCTCGTGGGCCGTGATCGGGTTCTTGCTCATGATGTCGCCGACGGTCACCTCGCGGGGGTCGGCACGTGGTTCGAGCACCTCGAGTGCGAGGTCGCGGTCCGTGACGATGCCCACCGGGAGGTCGTCCTCCTCGACAACCACGCTACCCACAGCCTCCTCCTTCATGACGGTCGCGAGGTTGCCCGCGGTCTGGTCCCGGTGTATCGTGATGACGCCCGTCCGTGCGATATCGCTGATTGGCATGGCTCAGAACGGTCCCCTCGGCTGCCAGTCCGTTAAGTATGAACTGCGAACGAGCAGTAAGCTGATGTGAACCCACGAATCGGGGTCGGCGTCCCTTAGTTCGACGCCGAACGGAGGAACGCGTCCAGGTCCGTCTGGATGTACGTCGCCACGCGCTCGCAGTAGGTCCAGAGCACGTCGTTGTACTGCTCCCGAGACGCCTCGTCGAGGCTCTCCTCGCCCCTGAAACCCTCGTATGGGATCTCGGGGTGGTAGGTGCAGACGACACCCAGTTCGCCGGGCTCGACGCCGCCATCGTGGACGATGCCGTACTCGTCAGCGCCCCAGATGCCGGGCTCGCCACGCCGCGTCAGGTCGGAGTCGATACGGTCGAGTTCCCCGAGCTCCGCGTCCGTGAGTGCGGCATCCGGCCCCTCGAACAGCTCCGTGTAGGCCTGGTCACGCGCCTCGTAGGTCCACTCAGGCAGGCGCTCGCGGGCACGCCGCACCGTCTCGCGGTCGATTTCTGCGCTCATAGCCGTCCAGCACTACGTCGGCCATCATGAAAACGCTGGGGAGGACCCACTCGTGCAGCCGCAGCGACCTCCAGACCGCGATAGGTTTATATACGTAATGCGGTTACTCATAGTTAGTTAGTTCGGGTCCGAGACGTTCGCGTTCCGGCCCCGAGTGACGACGAAATGAGTTCTGTAGATACGAGGACAGGAACGGACGGAGTAGAGACCGAGGTGGAGCGACCGACGGAGAGCGTCGCCGAACGCACGGAGACGTGTCCCGAGTGCGGGGCCCGGCTCGCGACCGACCCCGAGCACGCGGAGACGACCTGCACCGAGTGTGGCCTGGTGGTCACCGACCGACACGTCGACCGGGGTCCGGAGTGGCGGTCGTTCGACGACGGTGAGCGGGGAAGCCGCAGTCGGGTCGGAGCACCGACCACCCGGCTCCTCCACGACAAGGGGCTCTCCAGCCACATCGGCTGGGAGAACCGCGACGGTCGCGGCTCCACGCTGAGCCCCCGCCAGCGACGGCGGATGGGCCGGCTCCGGACCTGGGACGAGCGCTTCCGGGCGAAGAGCCACGACGACCGCAACCTCAAGCAGGCGCTCGGTGAGATCCAGCGGATGGGGAGCGCCCTCGGCCTCCAGGACGAGGTCAGGGAGACCGCGAGCGTCATCTACCGGCGAGCCCAGGCGGAGGACCTGCTCCCGGGACGCACCATCGAGGCCATCTCGACCGCCGCGCTGTACGCGGCGGCTCGCCAGATGGACAACCCCCGCAGCATCGACGAGGTCGCCGCGGTGAGTCGCGTCGGCGAGCAGGAGTTCAAGCGGGCGTACCGCTATCTGATCCGCGAGCTCGAACTGCCGGTCAAGCCCGCGAACCCACAGCAGTACATCGCCCGGCTGGCGTCTGCACTCTCCACCCGGCCGGAGACCGAGCGACAGGCACGCGAGCTCCTCGCCGCCGCGGAAGGGACAGGCGTCTTCACGGGCAAGAGTCCGGTCGGGCTGGCAGCAGCGGCCCTGTACGCCGCGTCCCAGCTCACCGGCGAGCGGCTGACGCAGGACGCGGTCAGCGAGGTGGCCGAGGTGAGCACCGTGACCATCCGCAACCGGTACAAGGAGCTCCTCGAGCTCCACGACGGCCGGACCGACACCTGACCGGGCCACAGGACGCGTTTCACGGTCCGATTCAGCGCATCGAGCTTCCGGGCGAGTCGTTCGCTGGCGGCAGCAATCTCGTCGGCCCGTCCGTCGACACGGCCCGAGGCGGCGGTCGGGAGGTTCTCCTCCGATTTGTCTCGTGCACCCACGGTATTCAGCGCCGCACGACAAGTTCGGTGTGGAGAGCCGCTTAGGCCGGTCGATACCCGCAGACAGGAGTCTGTTCGTCTGGAACTGGAAACCACCTGAAAAGTAATCCGTCACATGATATTTTCCGTCGTTCACCGTACTTCGACACGGAGTCGACAGCAATGAGCACACCCAGCAACCCCTTCGAGGAACTGATGCGACTCACCGAACGGATGAACCAGCAGTTCGAGGAGACAACACGCACCTGGTCGAGGGACGGCCCCGCATCCTGGTTGTCGATGGAAGGAGACGAGATGTCACTGGACCTCGTCGAACACGACGACGAGTTCGTCGCCGCCGTCGACCTACCGGGGTTCGAACGGGACGAGGTGACCATCCGCGTGACCGACCACCGACTGGAGATCGATGCCGAACACGAGGCCGAGACAGAGGAGGAGGAGGAGCACTACCTCCGACACGAGCGTACTCACCGCGAGCTGCACCGGTCGGTCCGGCTGCCCGACGAGGTCGATACGGAGAACGTCGAGGCCAACATGCGGAACGGCGTCCTGACCGTCACGCTCCCGAAGCGCGAGGTGACGGAGGCCCGCACCATCGAGATCGAGGAGTCCTGAGAAGTCGGCGTTCCCGGCCCTCTACCCTGCCCGGTTCCCTACACGAGGTGGTCGCCGAACCAGTCTGCCGCGAGTTCCGCCACCCGCTCCAGCTCACCCTCGCCTTCGAACAGGTGTCCCGCACCCTCGACGACGACGAGTTCCTTCTCACAGGCCAGTCGCTCGTACGCCTCGCGGTTCAGCTCCAGCACCTGCGTGTCCGCCCCGCCCACCACGAACAGCGTCGCCGCGGTCACGTCCGGTAGCTGGGCCGACGCGAGGTCGACGCGGCCACCCCGGGAGACGACGGCACCGACGTCCTCTCGGGCCGCGGCAGCCCTGAGCGCGGCGGCCGCACCGGTGCTGGAGCCGAAGTACCCGACCGCGAGCGGGGCCGTGTCCTCGCGCTCGCGGAGCCAGCCCGTGGCCGCATCGAGGCGGTCGGTCAGCCGGTCGATGTCGAACCGGTTCTCGTAGGCCCGGTCCTCGGCCTCGGTGAGCAGGTCGAACAGGAGCGTCCCGAGGCCCCGCTCGCGCAGGACGGACGCGACGTACTGGTTGCGGGGGCTGTGGCGGCTGCTGCCGCTGCCGTGGGCGAACACGACCAGCCCGGAGCCCCCGTCCGGCAGGTGGAGCTCACCGTCGAGCGTCGCCGAACCAGCCGGGATCGAGACACGGGACCCATCCTGGTCGGCCATCCGCTACCCTCACTCCACCTCGACACGCTTCGGCCGGTGACGCCTCGGGAGGTGGACCCTGAGGACGCCACCGGTGTAGTTCGCCGAGACCCGTCGTTCGTCGACGGGCTCGGGGAGGTGGAGCACCCGCGACACCTCTCCGCGACCGCGCTCCTGCCTGAGATACCGGTCCTCGTCCCCCTGGCCGAAGTCGGCGGCGATACGGACGCGGGCGTTCCGTACGCTCACGTCGATGTCCTGCGTCCGCAGGCCCGGCAGGTTGGCCGAGACGACGAACTCCTCGCCGTGGTCCTCCAGGTCGATCGGGAATCCGTCGCCGTCCGTGCGAGGTCGATCGGCTGTCGGCTGTTCAACACCGCGCGCGCTCGTCCGCGGTTGATTGCGTCTCATTGTCGAAAACCATCCGCGTGGTCACTCGTCGGTCGCGAGCTCCCGCTCCATCAGGTCCTCCAGCAACTCCTCGTACTCCATTTCGGACCCTCGGACCTCTTCGAGGGCCTCCCGCATCTCGCGCTCCCGCTGTCTGCGCTCCTCGTCGAGTGCCTTCTTGTCTCGCCCTTTTCGGGTGTCTGGCATGTGCTACCATTGAACGTGTTCACTCCTAACCTTTGTGCTATCCTGTCCGGTTGCGGATAGGTCCAAGCGTCCCACGACCCTGGGCCCGAGAGCGCTCGCCGGTCCCGATGAAGTGGCCGCGGTCGGTGCACAGCCGTATCCGCCACATGGTCAGCGAGCGCGCGACTGTCCCGAACGCTGCCGAGACCGAGCCGGCCCCTTCGCGCCGGTCTCCCGGAGTGTTCCTTCGGTCTCCGAGACGCGGGCGCCCCCGTCGAGCGTCCCGTACTCGCTCGTGCCGATGTCGCGGCTCTCCATGGCTCTCCGGGGCTCGAACGACGCGGTGCCCGGGGGGTCGGTGTCCACCCGACCCATCACTCGTCCCTCAGGTACTGTCGTTCGAGCTCCTCGCGGAGCGCACCCGTCATCTCTTGGAGCCCGTCGCTCGGCCGCACCTGATACGAGGCCGGCCGCCTGAGGGCTCGAAACCGGGCCGGGAGCCGTGTGAGCTGTCCCAGGGTCCGCTCCCGACAGGTCGCGAGCGACGGCGATTCACCCACCCATTCGCCGTCCTCGACGACGACCCGGAGCTGTTCATCGCCGCGTCCAGCCTCGTCTCTGAGGGCGAGCACGTCCCGATGGAACCGTCCGTCCCGCTCGACCCTGCGGACGCTCTTCTGCCACGGGTAGGTGGCCTTTCCGGGCGAGAGCTTCATCGACGGGACGAGGTCCCCGTCCTGCTCTACAGCGACCAGCTTGTACACCATGTTGAGCGTAGGGGCGTCCTCGCTGGTGACCAGTGCCGTCCCCGGGCCGAAGCCCGTCGCGACTCCGCCCCCGTTGAGGAACGACTCGATGCTGTACTCGTCCATCCCCGAGGAGACGAATATCCCGCAGTCGACGATCTCCGAGACCGTCTTCGAGAGCCCGACGAGGTCCCCCGAATCCAGCCGGACACCCTCGATGTCGAGCTCTCGTTCCGCGGCGACGCTGGCGGCGGTCCGCGCGCCCCCGACCGTGTCGTACGTGTCCACGAGCAGGACCGAGTCCTCGCCGTAGACATCGAGGAACGCTTCGAATGCCTCCCGCTCCGTCGGGAAGCTCTGGACCCACGAGTGCGCCATCGTCCCGGCGGTCGGGACGTCGAAGCGCCAACCGGCTTCGACGTTGGAGGTCGCGTCGAAGCCGCCGATGTACGCAGCACGGACGGCCTTCAGTCCCGCGTCTGTTCCGTGCGCTCTTCGGGAGCCGAAGTCGACGAGCGCCTGACCGTCGCCGAGCCGGTCGACCGTATCTCGCATCCGGGCGGCCTTCGTCGCGACGAGGCTCTGGTAGCCCACCTGGTTCAGCAGTAGCGTCTCGAACAGCTGTGCCTGACTGATGGGCGCCGTCACCTCCACCAGCGGTTCGTCGGGGAACACGACCGTCCCCTCCGGCACGGCCCGTATCTCGCCGGTGAACTCGAACGCCGCGAGGAACTCGAGGAAGCTCTCGGAGAACCCGAGCGAGTCCAGGAACGCGAGCTCCTCGTCGTCGAACGAGAGGGTCAGGACGTAGTCGAGCGCCTGTTCGAGCCCCGCCGCGACGACGTAGCCACGGTCGGTCGGCAGCGACCGGAAGTACAGGTCGAACGTCGCGAGCGGGTCGTGACCCGTCTCGTGGTACCCCTGCAGCATCGCCAGCTCGTAGCGGTCCGTGAACAGTGCGAGCCCGGAAGCCCGGGCGTCGGGTCCTGCCGCTCCGCGTGTCGGTGGCGCCATCCCGTCGACAGTGTCGCGGGTGAGCCCTTTTGTTCGCCTGCCACTACCCCCCGGTGCGGTGGCGGTCGCCCGGGCTCAGACCGACAGTTGCGGGACCGACCGGCTGACCAGGGCGTACACCGGGCCGAGGATGGCACCGTAGACGAGGTGCGAGACGCCCATGACGAGCGCGGTGACGAAGGTCTCGATGCCGGGGGTCGGGACGAACGGGAACGGGAGCCCGGCGTCGATGCTCGCGTTGATAGCCAGCGGGAAGATGACACCGCCTGTCACGAGCCCGAGGAACGCGCCGTAGCCGATACCGATGCCGACGAACGTCGAGAGTCCGAAGGACTCGTGACGGACCAGCGGTCGGGAGAGGATGGCCGCGAACACAAGCGCGAAGACGACGCTGTGGAACAGGTGGGCGAGCCAGCCACCGACGAACGTTTCCATCCCGTAGATCGCCCCGATGGTGGGCAGAATATCGGTGCCCACCGAGAGCACGACGCCCATCCCGACCCCCGCGAGCAGTCCAGCGACGGCCGCCGCCACCCACGGGTGGTACCCGGTCTCTTGCGCAGCGGGTTCGGTGGTCTCGTAGGCCATCGCGATCACCCCCTGCTGGAGGACGCGACCCTGCCCCGGGTCGACTTCTTCCCCCAGAGCCCGGAGCGCATGCACTCGACGGTTCCACCGGTCGAGACCTGGAGGTCGAACTCGGGGGAGCTCTCGACGAGCTCTCGGACCGCAGACTCCGGCAGCAGGGCGAACGAGCCCCCCGAGAACTCGTCGCTACCCACGTAGTGGCCCATCGTCTCGGGGCTATCTCGAAGCGCCCGCGGCTCCATCGGGTCGTCGTACGGCCCCCGGCTCTCCGTGATTCCACGGTCCCGGGGCTCCGCCGGTCTATCGGTGAGGTGCAGGAAGTCGAACGCGCGCTCGTCGAGCGGCATGGTTCGTGCGAGCATACCACGATATCGGTAATAGGAGTACGTGATGCTCCTGAACGTCGGACGCGGTAACGGTGTGCTACTGGGCGGACGCGTCGCGCGGCCAGTGGTCAGTCCAGCAGCGCGACGAGGTCCGCGACCTCGTGGTCCTCAATCCCTCTCACCGTCTCGACGATGCGGTCCCGATGGGCCTCGTCGTAGCGGTCCGCAGTCATCGACTCGAACTTCGCCACGAGGTCGTCCCACGACATCGGCTTGCTCGGATGCCCCGCGAAAGCGTCCTTCTCGACGCGGTACACCGTCCCGTCGTCGACTGCGACGTCGACGATGGCGGGCATCGCACCCGCCTCGAAGCGCTCGGTCAGCGTGTCGTCCTCGTCGACCGACACCGTCTCGAGCAGCCGCTGCACCCCCTCGCGATGGATCCGTTCCGGCGTGTACGATTCCCGGGTGAGCTCCCCGTCGACGAGTGCCGCCGACAGCATGTACGGCAGCGAGTGGTCCGCCTGTGCCTTCGTCTGTACGTCGTGACGGTTGCCCTCGCCGCCACCGATGATGAGCGCGGCCCCGTGGAACGTCTGGAGCGTGATGGCCTCGACGCGCTCGTGGTCGATGTCCTCCCCCGCGGCGAGCTCGACGATGCCCTCGACCGCCGACTGGGCGTAGGTCTCCGCGACGTATCGCTTCGTCATCGTGTCGAGGACGCGCTCACAGCCGGTGTCGAGGTCGAGCTGGAACGGGCCGGAGATGACCTCCTTCCAGCCCTTCTGGCCCTCGAACAGGTCGACCGGTCCCTCCATGCCGTGGTCGGCGAGCACGACCGAGTGGACGGCGTTCCGCGCGGCGTTCGCGCTCGCGACGCCCTTCCACTCGTTGATGCCGCCGGTCCGGGTCACGCGCAGCGCGTTGTGCGCGGTGCCGGCGATGCCGATCGCGTTCCGCAGTTGCTCCGTGTCGAGCCCACGGGCGTCCCCGGCCGCGGTCGCGGCCGAGACGACCGTGTGCGTGACGTGGTCCCAGCCGCGGCCACGCACCGGCGCGTTCCAGGCGAGTTCGCCCTGCACCTCGTAGGCCACGGCGAGCGACGCGAGGAGTTCGGCCCCGGAGCGCCCCTGCTGTTCGGCCACGGCGAGTACGGCGGCCACGTTGTCGCTGGGGTGGGGCGTCTCCCCGGGCGCGAGGAACGAGTCCATGTAGTCGAGGTAGCGGACGAGCGTGGTGTTGTACATCGCCGCGGCGACCGGCGAGGTGTGTCGGCCGCTCCCCCACAGCCGACAGTCGCCGTCGCCGGCGTACTCGTCGACCGTCGACCGCACGACCGCGGAGGTCTCCGCCTCCATCGCGCCGACCGCGATGCCGAGCGAGTCGAGGAGTCGCTTCTTCAGCTCGTCGCGGACCGGCCCAGAGAGCGACTCGTACTCGACGTCACGGGCGAAGGCCGCGAGTTCAGCCGTCGTGGTCATGGTTCCGGGCGGAGCCTCCCGTTCGATTCCGGGTCGCGGTACGATGTTCGGGTCACGATAGTTCCCTCCGTTCGTGCCCGTGGAGGATTGTTATACGCCGGAGAGCACGGGCAACTGCGGGTTACTGTGCCGGGCGTGGGTTCCTCCCGACACGCTGTAACGGCGACGTACTCTCACGCTGGCACCGGTGTTCGGACGCGAGGACGGTGCTCCACCGGCAGGTGCCGGACGGCTAGCCCACCCGACGAATCCACCGGACTACATAAACCGTCGCCGTCCGTCTGTGTAGACGACCCGGAGTTCACCATGGAACACATCGAGTACGCGTACACCCACGGGATGGACGACGAGGAGATAACCGAGCGACTGCGCGCCAAGGGAACGGGTGTGCTGTCACTGGCCGACGACGGCGACGCCTACGGCATCCCACTGGCCCACTACTACGACGGCGAGGACCTCTACTTCCGACTGGGGATGACCGAGGACAGTCGGAAGCGCGAGCTGCTGGACGGTGGTGGCATCGTCTCCTACGTCGTCTACGGGGCAGAGGAGACCGAGGACCCGCGCAGCATCGACTCGTGGAGCATCGTCGCGGAGGGGACGCTGACCCGCATCCCCGAGTCGGACCACGACAGCTTCGACACCGCGGAAATCAACCGCCACTTCTCCCCAATCCGCGTGTTCGACGAGGATATCGAGGAGATCGATATCGTCATCGTCCGCCTCGATGCCGACTCGATGACGGGACGGAGGACGTCCTTCGACTGACCGGACCACCGCCCTCAGCCACCGAACTCGGTGACGACCTCCACCCCGCGCGTCCCGTAGTCGGTCATCGCGGCCAGCCGGTCCGACACCTCCGAGAGCGCGACGCGACGGGTCACCAGTGCACCGGGGTCGATTCTGTCGGCCGCGATCATCCGCAGGAGCTCGTCGTACCGTGTCGGGGGCATCCCCCGTGAGCCGAGGAAGGAGACGTCCCAGCGAGCCATCGCGTCGATGGGGAGCGAGACCTCGCCGCGTTCCGCCTCGGTCGTGAGGCCGAGCTGGACGTGGGTCCCGCGCGTCCGCAGACAGTCGACGCTGTTGCGGCAGGTCTCGGCACGCCCGAGCGCGTCGACCGAGACGTGAGCACCGTCGCCGGTCAGCGCCTCGACCTCGCCCGGCACGTCGTCGACCGTGGACGCGTCCACCGTCGTCGTCGCACCGAGATCGCTCGCGAGTTCGAGCGGTTCCTCGCGCACGTCCACGGCGACGACGCCGGCCCCGAGTGCGGCCGCGAGCTGGACCGCAGCGAGGCCGAGCCCACCGCAGCCGTGGACGGCAACCCAGTCACCGGCCGCGAGGTCGACGCGGTGCGAGAGCGCGTGGAACGCCGTCACGTACCGGCAGCCGAGCGCGGCCATCTCCTCCGGCTCCACGTTCGACGGGAGCCCGATGGCGTTGTAGTCGGCGTGGGGGACGTGGACCGCCTCCGCGAACGCCCCGGGCGCGTCCAGCTCGAAGCCGAGTGCGTACCCGTCGTCGCAGACGTTGCCGTGGCCGTTCAGGCAGTGCGGACAGGCCCCGTCGCCGAGGTTGAATGGGACCGCGACGCGGTCGCCGACCGACAGTCGCGTCACGTCGTCGCCCACCGCGACGACCCGGCCCGCGGGCTCGTGACCGAGCACCTGCCCGAGGGCGACCTGGTCGTCCGCCCACTCGCCGTGACCCTGCCAGGCGTGCCAGTCGCTCCGACAGATGCCGCAGGCTTCCACCTCGACCACCGCGCCGTGGGGTTCGGGGTCCGGTTCCGGCACCGACTCGATGCTCAGGGGTTCGCCGTAGGATTCGAGGACTGCTGCGCGCATATCGAGACGGAGCAGGGGAGCCACCTTAGCTCTGGGCCCGCGGGAGGAGGGTCGCGACCGACAAGAGCTAAATGCCGGTGTAACACACTCTCCCACAGAATGGCTGTCGTCGAGGACACGTCGAACGCGTCCGCGGCCCCCGCGCCGGACGAGGAGAATCGTCGGACGACCGCTCGTCGGCCGGTGCGAGGATGAACCGGCGAGCGTCCGGCGACCGTGGGGACCGTCCCATCGCCGCGACCTTCGACCGGTACCTCCAGGACAAAGGCAAGGGTCGGGGCGGCCAGGGCGGCAACTACCGTCGGAACGCCGCCCGCGAGCTGGAGCGATTCGCCGACTGGGCCCGCGGCGACCGAGGCCCGGACGACTGGGACGGCATCGTCGCCGAGGCAGATCGTGAACCCGCGTTCGCCGACCTCGACGACCGCGTGTTCCGGGAGTACGCTCGCCACCTCGCCGGCGACCGCGGCCTCAAGCCGAACACCGTCCAGACGTACTACGCGTACGTCTCCGCCTGGTGCGGCTGGTGCGTCAACGAGGGCTACCTGAGCGCTCACCACGCCCAGCGGGCAAGTGCGACCGCCCCGTTACCCACCGACGACGGACGCAAACCCGGGGACCAGCAGGCGTGGACCCCAGAACAGCGACACGCGCTGACCCGCCACGTCGACCAGGTGGCACGGGACGCCGTCGAGACGTTCACGACACTCGACGAGGACACAGACCCGGTCGACCGCGGTCGCGCCCGCTACCGCGCCATCCGCGCCGCCAGGGACCGCGCGCTCGTCTTCGTCGTCGCCTACACCGCCGTCCGCATCGGCGAGGTGCTCCGGGACCCCGACGACCCGCGCCGGCGCGGCGTCCGCTGGAGCGAGGTGGACCTCGACGCGGGGAGCATGGAGGTCTACCGCAAGAAGCAGCAGTGGGACGCCGCGAGCCTGCCGGACCCGGTCCTGGGGCCGCTGCGACGCTACCGCCGGCTGCTCGACCCGCCGAGCGACCGGTGGCCGGTGTTCCCCACCTTCGACCAGCGGACGCTCGCCGGGCTGGTGCAGGACGGGCTCGCTGACCGCGGGCTGCGACCCGGGGAGATCGACGACCGGCGCGGCGAACACGCCCGCGACCTGTTGCTCGCACTGGACGCGGACCTCCGGCCACCGTCCCTGACGACCGACGGTGGCCGGGGTGTCCTGCGGCGCGTGACCGAGGCGAGCGACGTCACGGTCGACCACCCGAAGCACGACTACCTCGCCCCCCACGGCGGCCGGCGGGGCATGGGCGAGGTGCTCGTGCGGGCGTTCGGCTACACCGTCGCCGCCCGGTACCTCGACAACTCCGAGGAGATGGTCCGCGACCGTTACTCGCACATCGAGGCCGGCGAGCTCGGCGACGTGGCGACCGAGGCGCTGGACGACGTCGACTTCTGACCGGTCGCCCTCGCTCGACTCAGGGCGACCCGACGACGTCGATTATCTGTGGCGCCTCGTACACGCGGTACCGTTCCCCGCCCGAGATCTCCTCGACGATGCCCTCCGCCTCCAGCGCCTCGATCGCGTCGTACACCGCCTGTCGTGACCGCCCGGTCGCCTCGATGGCCCGGCTGGCGGTCAGGTACGGCTCCTCGAAGACGTAGTCCACCACGTCACGCACCGCCGGACGGTTCGGGAACAGGTCGTAGTACTCGGCCTGGAGCGCCTGGAGTTCGACCCCGCAGTCGTACGCGTCGATGGCCTGTTCCGCGACCGCGTTCAGGACGAACGTGATCCACTCCTCCCAGGCCCCGTCCCGACTCACCGCCAGGAGGAGGTCGAGGTACCGTTGCCGTCGCCGGTTGAAGTACGCGCTCAGGTAGAGGTACGGCTCGGGGAGCAGTCCCGCATCGTACAGCTGGAGCATCATCAGGAGCCGCCCGAGCCGGCCGTTCCCGTCGCGAAACGGGTGGATGGTCTCGAACTGGTAGTGGGTGATGGCCACGTCGACGAGCGGGGGGTACGACCCACGGTTGATGTACGCGACGAGCTGGTCCAGGAGCAGGTCGACCGTGTCGGGGTTCGCCGGGACGAACCGGGCGCTCTCGGCCGAGCCGTCCGGCGAGCCGATGTACACCGGAACGTCCCGTAGCTCGCCCGGATGCTCGTCGACGCCGCGGGTGTCGTGGAGCAGGGTCTCGTGGAGGTCCCGAATCAGATCGACGCTCAACTGCTCGCCGTCGCCGAGCCGCTCGAACCCCTGCCTGACCGCGTCCACGTAGTTGTACGCCTCCCGCACGTCGCGCGAGTCGGCCGCCGACCGCTCCGGAGAGCCGTCTATCTCGTGCAGGATGATGTCCGAGACGGTGACGTTCGTCCCCTCGATCTGCGAACTCATCGCGGCCTCGCGAACGACGAACGGTGCGATGAGGAGGTTCTCGTTGTCCACGTTCCGGTGGAGCGTCGCCAGCCGACCGAGCGCGTACTGCGCGTCGCCGTACACCCGGAGCAGGTCGTCGGTGTACTCGATCTCCGGCGGGAGACTGGCCGGCCGGTAACACGGCAGGCCGTCGTGCGGGTCGATGGTTCCCGGCCCGTCGGCGAACTCCGCTGGGTTCATCTTGACGCAGACTGCGCTCCGAACGACCCTAAATCTACTGGATGCCACTGGAGCTGATTTAGAGGAGAATGGAGACGGTCTGTGTCAACGCGGACGGCCTCGGAGTGAGCGCCGAATGGCCCATCTTGACGCAGACCGCCATCCGCACGACTCTAAGTCAACAATCTGGGCGAAGAACTGATTTAGAGGATGGGTGGAGCCCGTCTGTGTCAACCGTGAAGAGTCTGCGGAACCCACCGCGACCGCTCCCCCGTCGGCGTGGCGGGCGGGCCCGGCGACGCCGCGACGGAAGCGCTCGACGGAGTCGACCGCTGACTACGCCGTCGCGTCGACCTGGTCCGAGACCACGTCCCACTCCGCGGGGTCGATGTCGTGGCCCTCGAACGACGACTGCTCGGGGTAGGCCGTGCAGACGACGCGCTCGGAACGCTCCGAGAGGTAGTCGACGAGCAGGTGGAGGTTCCTGTCTGTGAGCCCGCCGAGGCTGTCGACGAGGATGACCGGCACCCGGTCGGCCACGTCGTACGCCTCGTAGCCCGCGAGCGCGGCGACCAGCCCGAGCAGCACGACCTCGCCCTCGCTGAGCGCGTCGAGCGACGCCTCGCGACCGTCCCGGGCGACCACGAGGTCGAAGTTCGAGGTCAGCCGCGCGCTCTCGTAGCTCGTCTCGAACGTCTCGATGATCTCCGTAATCGCCTCCGAGAACGCCTCCCGCGTCTCCGTCTTCATCCGCTCACGGCGGGTCCGGAGCGCCTCTATCTCGTCGGAGAGCGACCGGCGCTCGTCCTCGAGGGTCGACTGCTGGGCGGCACGCTCCTCCAGCGTCTCCACCTCGGAGCGGAGGTCGGAGAGCTTCTCCTGCGTGTACTTGATGTCGCTCTCGACGGCCGTCAGTTCGTTCTCCTGGTCGGAGACCGTCTCCTCGAGCTCCGCGACCCGCTCCGTGACCGCTTCGACGGAGTCCCGCTTCCGGACGAGGCTCTCACGTCGTTCCTCCAGCTGGGATTCGAGGTTCCCGATCTCGCGCTCCAGCTCCCGCTCCCGACGCTCTTTCTGGCGCTGTTCGTCCTTCTTGGCCTGGAGTTCGCGCTTCTCCGTCCGGTAGGCGTTCGCGTCCTGCTCCAGCTCGGTTATCTTCCCCTGAAGCGCCTCCAGTCGGTCCTCCAACGCCCCACGGTCGGTCTCCGCGCCACAGACCCAGCACGACATCGAATCCTCGACGAGGCCACGCTCCACGTCCGAGACGAGCTCGGTGCGACCCTCCTCGACGACCCGCCGGTTCGCGCTGTAGACGGACTTCAGCAGTTCGATGTCGGACTCGTGCTCGGTCACCCGCTCTTCGAGCCGTTCGAGGTCCGCTTCGATGGCCGAGTGGTCGGGCACCTCGAGGTCCGCCAGCTCGGCCTCGTGTTCCGCGAGGTTCTCCTCGATGCGCTCGATACTCTTCTCGAGTCGTTCTATCTGCCCCTCGATGCGCTCTTGCTCGGCCCGGGCACTGCTGAGGTCGTCACGCGACCCCGCATTCTCCGGGGGTTCCTCGATCTCCTCCCGTCGTGTCTCGAGCTCCGCGAGCTCCTCCTCGAGCGAGGCGATCTGCGTCTGCTTGGAGACGAGCTTCTCGCTGGCCGACCGCGCCCGGTTCAGCTCGGACTCCACCTGCGAGCGCTCCGCCTGCAGGTCGGCGATCTGCTCGTTGATGTTCTCCAGTTCGAGCGGCCTCGTCAGGTAGGACTCGAGGTTCTCGCCGTTCTGCACCGCCGCCCGTATCGGATTGTCCTCCGTCAGGAACGCGTAGAGGGAGGCACAGGCGCGGTCGTACTCATCTTCGAGGTAGGGTGTCCCGTTCCGGGCGACGGTCCGCCCCTGTCGGCTCAGTCGAACCTCGTACTCGTCGTCCTCGGTACGCAATGTCACGCGGCCCTCGGCCGCCCCCTCGGTCAACGGCGAGCGCGTCCCCATCGCCGTCTCCACCGCCCGGATGAGGCTCGACTTGCCGCGCCAGTTCTCCGCTCGCACCGCGTTCAGACCGGGTTCGACGGTCGTCTTACCGTCGAGGATGCCGGCGATGTTCTCGATATCCAGGGTCCAGGTCATGCGTGTGGGTTGGTGTGTATGGTTGTTAAACTCGCGGACGGGACGAGGAACGAACCGGGGCGGGGTCGCGGTCGCAGGCTCACAGCCCGAAGGAGGGCTCCTGCCTGTGGTGGACCGACGTCGACCAGTGGAACGAGTCGCCCCCGTTCCCCGCCAGTTCGATAGAGCGCTCTGCATCCTCGGGCGCGATCGACTTGTGGTCCGGGCAGACGTAGTTCCGGTTCAGGGCGACGTCGAGTGGAACCCGCGTCGGGCACTCGCTGCAACAGAGCTGGACGCGGACGTCGACCTCGACATCCTGTTCGTCCTCGATGCGGCCCTTCGACTTGAACGACTTCAGCGCCTCCTTCACCTTCTGGGTGCTCCGCTCGCGCGCGATCTCGATGCTCTCGCGCTCCCAGTCGGTGTCCGCCTGTTGTTGCTCCTTGCTCGCCTGGAGGCAGTCCTTCAGGTGGTTCCGCATGGTGCTCCAGGAGATCATGTCGTCGAGGACAGCCTCGGCGTCGATGCCGTCGGCGGCGAGTTCGTCGACGACCTCCATCTTCTCGATGCCGTCCGCGGTGAGCGCCTCGTAGTCGCCGTCGATGCGCGCACTGATGGTGGTACGGCCTGCCCGCTCGTACGCGTGTCGTAGCAGCCGCTTGTTGAACCACTCCGTGAGCGTCCGGTACCCGACCGACGACTGACGGCCCGTACCGAGCCACCGCGAGACCAGCTGGTCGTCGATGTCGTCGGTCGTCTCACCGGAGTCGAGGTCGTACTCGTCGACGAGTAAACCGACTTTACAGCAGGCCGTGTTGGTCACTATGGACCCTTCGAGAAACGGATTAATAAAGATACCTGCTAGAAACGCGAGACAACAGTTCTCCAATTCATCCCACGCGAAACTCCTGCCAACATGAGAAAAGAATACTGCAACAGATACTTATATTTCACAGATACGTTGGTATCGCAGGAATCCGGCCCACCATCGCAGACAATTCGGTTCGTCGAAAGGAAGCCTCGAATCAGTGCCGCCCGAAGAGCCGTACCCCCCGATTCAGAGCCACTATATCGGACGGAACTTGCCGAAACGCGCGGAGTTCGACCGGCCGGGCTCGGGTCTTCTGGAACGTACCTGGCCACATTGTATCGGTATCAGAACAGTATAGAGCAGACGGACACCAATAGTAAGCAGACGTATACCTTCCCGAACATACCAATAATAGTATCTGATTACGGGCTCGGCCCGCGACGGGCCGAGTGTCGCGTTCAACCCGGAGGTTTCGAACCACTGAGACACCACCAGGGTGGCCGTTCGATGGACCCACCGGAACGACGGACAGGTGGAGCCTGGTGGCTCTCCACCGACGCCGACCGAACACAAATCATGAAGTAGGTTGGCATGCAACGTGTTCCATGCCTCCGACCGAGGAGTATGGGCTATACATAGACGGCGACTGGCACGGGAGGGAGCGACAGTTCGAGGTACGCGACCCGGCAACGAACGAACCGCTTGCGACGGTCGCCTCGGCGTCGGTCGAAGACGCAGAGCTGGCGATCGAAGCGGCGGCGACGACCTTCGAGGAGTGGCGGCAGGTCGACCACAGCGACCGCGGCAGCCGTCTTCTACGGGCCGCGGACGTGTTGCGAGCGCACAGCGACGAACTCGCGCGGACCGAGACGCTCGAGACCGGTCGACCGCTCGGGCAGTCGAAGCGACGTATCGGCGGTGCCATCGGCTTCTTCGACTACTACGGTGGGATGGCCGACAAGATAGAGGGAGAGACCATCCCCATCGACGGTGATCGGCACAGCTACACCGTCCGTGAGCCACTCGGGGTGACGGGCCACATCGTCCCGTGGAACTCGCCCAGCATCCTCGCAGCACGGAGCTTCGCCCCGGCGCTGGCCTGCGGGAACACCGTCGTCGCGAAGCCCTCGCCCGACGCCCCGTTGACTGTCCTGCGGCTGGCGGAACTGCTTGGCCAGGCGGGACTCCCGGCGGGGGCCGTGAACGTCGTCCCCGACGCGGACGCCGTCGCCGGGAAGACGATAACGGAGAGCGACACCGTCGCGGGCATCAGCTTCACCGGGTCGCGGGGGGTCGGCAAGCAGGTGCTGAAGACCGCCGCGGACACCCTCACACCGGTCGACCTCGAACTCGGCGGAAACACGCCCTGTATCGTCTTCCCCGACGCCGACCTCGACGCCGTCGTCGAGGACGGACTGAAGGCGTACGACAACGCCGGCCAGATCTGCTTCACCATCTCGCGCTTCTTCGTCCACGCGGACATCTACGACGAGTTCGCCGACCGCTTCGCCGAAGCCATCGATTCCCTCGTCGTCGGAGCCTGGGACGAGGAGCCCGACGTCGGGCCGGTCATCTCGCCGGCAGCACGTGACAGGCTCGTCGATTACGTCGACGGGGCGGTCAGCGACGGCGCGCGCCTCCTCGCCGGCGGGACGATTCCCCGGGAGGATGGCAACTTCTACCGCCCGACGCTGATAGACCAGGTGGACGACACGGACCCGGTCGCCTGCGACGAGCTGTTCGGACCGGTGAAGACCCTGCACGAGTTCGAGGCCGAGGCCGAGGTGGTCGCCCGTGCGAACGACACCGAGTACGGCCTCTACGCGGTCATCTGGACGAACGACGTCTCGCGCGTCCACCGGCTGGTCGAGGCGATGGAAGCCGGCGTCGTCGCGGTGAACGAGTTCCCGATACTGGCCCCGCAGACACCCTTCGGCGGCTACAAGGAGAGCGGCATCGGCCGTACGAAGGGCCACCACGCCATCGAGCACTTCACGCAGGTCAAGAGCGCGACCATCAGCTACGAGTGAGCCCTCGAACCATTACGGTCGCTCGTCGAGGCGGACGTGGACCACGGCAGGCGACCCGTCATCGACCGCCGCGACTGCGTCATCGAGACACGCTGCGAGCGCCGCCTCGTTCTCGGCAACGGCCGTGTGTGCATCGACGATTCCCGCCGGGGCCGTGAGTGCAGGCGCAGGGTCGAACGTCCGCTCCGGCAGCCCGTCGTTCTCGACGACGCCCTCGGGGTACTGACTCAGCGTCGCCCGTTCGACTGCGTTCCAGCCACCGTTGTCGTAGATGACGGTCAGTGTCGGTGCACCCACGGCCGCCGACAACCACGCCGAGATTGCGGGGTGGGTGAACAGGTACGAGCCGTCGCCGACGATGGAGACGACGCGTGCGTCGGGACGCGCGAGCTTCGCACCGACGGCGGCCCCACCCGCCCAGCCGAGCCCGGCACCGCCCTTCGACAGCATCCCGTCGCCGACCGGGACGTCGAGGTGCTCCCGCAGCGCTCCCATGGCGGTGACGGCATCCTCCACGACGATTGTCGACTCGTCGACGACCCCGTTCACCACGTCGGTGGCGACCTCGGGTGTCAACGCCCCGGCGTCACGATGGGATTCGAGCGTCGCAGCGCGTTCCGCTCGACGCTGCTCGGCCAGCTCCGCGAATGCGAACCCAGCCGCTTGCTCACCGTCGAGTGCTTCGACGAGCCTGTCGAACGTCTCGCCGGGGTCGGCCGCGACACGCTCGTCCACGGCGAAGTTCCAGACGGGGAACGTTCGCTTCGTGGGCTCGGGGTCGATCTGCACGACCGTGGTTTCCGGTGTCGGCTCCCCGCGTGACGGAATCCAGGGGACCTCGACCGAGGCGAGCACGACGAGGTCGGCCCGTTCGAACGTCGGTGCTGGGTCGAAGCCGAGATGCTGTGGGTGGTCCCTGGGGAAGCCGACCCGGGTCGAGGCGTGTTCGACGACGCCGGCACCGGTCGCCTCCGCGAACGTGACGAGGCGCTCCGGGTCGCACGTCCCGCCGGTTATCACGACCGGTGCCTCGGCCGCCGAGACAGCGTCGGCCAGCTTGGCGACCGATTCGGCGCTCGGTCCGGGTTCACCGGCCGACGTCACGTCGCGCAGTTCGTCGAGTTCGCCGTCGTCGAACCGTGCCTCCAGCGCCTCCCGCGTCGCCGTCACGTACACGGGACCTGCTGGCGCGTCCTGTGCCCGTTCGAGCCCGCGAGCGACGAGGTCCGCGGGGTCGGCGGGTGGCCGGTACTCGTCGGTCCAGCGGCAGTACTCGCGGACGATGCCGGGCTGGTCGAACACGTCCTGGTGGTAGTGGACGAAGTGGTTCCGGGAGCCGAGATAGCCGGAGTCGGTGACGGGAGCGAGTCCCGCCGCGACGAACACGGGGACGTTCGCCCGGTGGGCGTTGTGCATCGCCGCACCGAGGTTCTGGGTCCCGACGTCGACGTGGACGAGCACGACCTGCGGCGTCCCCGTGACGGCCGTGTAGCCGTGAGCCGCGCTCATCGCGACGAACTCGTGCGGGCAGACGACGACGGAGGGCATCGCATCGGACTCACCGGCCGACCGGAGCCGCGCCATCGCCTCGAGCAGCGGCGCGTGGTCGGTCCCGAGGTTCGCGAAGACGTACTCGACTCCGTGCTCGCGCCACGCCCTGAGCAGTCGTTCGGCCGCGCTCGTCGTGCTCGATTCCGCGGACTCGGCGGGAGGCTCTCGGGGGACGTCCATGGTCACTCAAGCGTCGCCCGGAGCTTATAGTTTGGTAGTGACCCGCACGGCGGCGTTTCAGAACGGGTGGTCACCACTCAGGTCCCGAGAGTGGCCCCGGAGATGGTTTCGAAGATCGAGTGGGGGTCAGGGGGATCGCTGGAGCCACGCCACGCGACGTGCTGGTCCGGCCGCACCAGCAACAGCGGTGCCTCGTAGTCGTGCGAGAGTCGGTCGCCCGCGACGGTGACGACGGAGAGCGGGATGCCACGGTCCGCGGCCGCCGCCCGAAGGCCATCGACCGAAACGCCCGCATCGAGACGCAACAGCGTGAGTCCCGGGCCGAGCTCGTCGTAGAGCGACCGGTCCGCCTCCCTGTCGAGCCAGCTGTGGGGCAGGCGTGTGCCGGGATAGCTCGTCTGGACGTGCTCGGTTCGACTCAACGGGGGTGCCTCAGCGTCGTCGTCGACGACGACCGGCGAGTCGTCGTAGCGGTAGCCGAGGACCATCCCGAGGCTGTGGAACTCCAGTTTCTTCTTCTCGTAGATGTCGGCGGCGAGCGCCTCGTAATCGGCCGTCGCTATCTCGTCGGCGGCGTCGACGTGCCCCGAGACGAGGTCCGCCGGCGAGGACCGCATGTTCTCCGTGGAGACGTCGATGACCTCCTCGTGGACACCGCGTCGCTCGGTCTCGTACGTCCTCAGCAGCGCCGGGTCGGCCCAGCCGTTCAGCACCGCGCCGAGCTTCCAGCCGATGTCGACCGCGTCGGCGACGCCGGTGTTGTAGCCGTGTCCGCCCCACGGTGGGTTGAGGTGGGCCGCGTCGCCGACGAGGAACACGCGTCCTGCCCGTGCATCGTCGACGAGGAGCATCTTCGCAGACCAGGGGTCGGTCGTCAGGACGGTCATCTCGAACTCGTCACCGACCATCTCGTAGACGAGCGACTCCGGGTCGATTGCGTCGAGGTCGGCGACGCCGACGGCGATGAGCCACCACCGGTCTTCGAGGTCCAGACGGCCCATGAACCCCTGGACGTGGGGGGTCAGGGTCCAGTAGTGCACGGCCGGGCCGAGCCCGTGTCGCTCGGCGAGGTGCGGCGCGCGGAACACGACCCCGAGGTTCTGTCGTGGGCTCGCGTCGCCCTCGTAGGCGGAGCCGATCTCCTCGCGGACGGTGCTCCGCACGCCGTCACAGCCGAGCAGGTACTCGGCGCGAATCTCCCGCTGCTCCCCGCGGCGGACGCTCATCCGTTCGACCGTGCTCTCGACCGTCGCCGTGACGCCCCCGTCGTCCTGTTCGAGCGAGTCGAGTCGCCAGCCGGTCGCGAGCGTGCAGTTCGGGTCCTCCTCCACGACGTCCCGCAGGGTGTCCTCGGTGAGGAACTGCGGAACCTGCTGGGCGGGCTCGGCGTACGACTCCGACGGCTTCATGCCGAACACGTTGTCGAATCTGGCGAGCTCGTCGCCCAGCAGACTCGTACAGAAGACGACCTCCTGCGACCAGCCGATGGGCAGGTTCGCCGCGTCGCGGATGCGGTCAGCGACGCCCCAGCGCCTGAAGTGTTCCATCGTCCGGACGTTCGTGAGCTTCGCCCGCGGATTGGTGTGGCTCACGTACGTCCGTGGCTCGACAATCACGCTCTCTATGCCGTGCAGACTGAGTTCTGCCGCGGCCGACAGACCGGTCGGACCGCCACCGACGACGAGTACCTGTGTCTCGGGCGGGAGTGCTGGCACTCAGACCAGCTCCATCCGGCCGATGCTCGACGGCACCGTCCCGACTGTCTCGTAGGTGCCGTCCTCGTGCCGTCGCAGCACCGTTCCCTCGACGTCGAGCCGTGGGTCGGGGATGTCGAAGAGCCCGCCGCCACAGAGCACCGTCCCGTCGTCCTCGACGACCCAGTCCTCGATGACGTCGCGGGGTTCACCCGGGAACTCCACACGTTCGAAGGTCCGACCGAAGTTCGTCGACTCGAACAGCGCGGCCTCGTGGCTGTCGGACTCCCAGTCCGGCGGCGCACCGCTGGCACCGCTGAAGAACACCGTGCCGTCGTGTGTGAACGCCCGGCGGATGTACGAGTACTCGTTCCCGGGGTCGAGCCGCTTCCACGTCCGACCAGCGTCGGTCGTCCGGAAGAGCCCGCCCCAGCCCGTCGCGTGGCCGAGGCCCGTCTGGAGGCCGACGTGCTCGAGTTCGAGGTCGAAGTAGCCCGTCGCCGCGAGCCAGCAGTCGCTCGTCAACGGGAGCACGTGGTGCACGTCGTCCTCGATTCCCTCGCGACAGTCCCGCCAGGTGTCGCCACCGTCGTCGCTGACGTGGACGCCGCCGACCTCGACGGCGACGACGAGCCTGCTCGGCGCGTCAGGTGGCTGCTCGATGTTCCGGATGCGCGCCCGCTTCGGGTCCTCGGGGGACTCCCAGTGCGGCTGTGATTCGAGCTCCCTGAAGCTGCGGAGCTCGTGCCAGGAGTCGCCGCCATCGTAAGACCGGTAGAGCGCCGGCTGGTTCGTCCCCGCGTACAGCGCGTCCCCAGTCGCCTGGACCGAGAACACGATGTCGTCGCCTTCGACCCAGTAGCGGTCGCCCTTCGGGACGTCGAGTTCGGTCCACGTCTCGCCGCCGTCGGTCGACCGATAGACGCCGGCCGTCGAGCAGACGACTATGCCGTCGGCATGAGCGAGGTCCTCGACCTGGGTCACCCGGCCGCAGTCGAGCACGCGGTCCGTCTCGCCCTCGGTGAACGGGATGTCGGTGACGCGGTACAGTCCATCGTCTGTCCCCATGAGGAGTGCCATCGTTCCACAATCGTCGACCGACTACTTAGCCGTTGCTTCGCCCCCGACAACGGCGGCCGGAGGTCGCTGCCAGTTCATCCGCCGTCGCCACGTACCCGGACCAGCCCCGAGTCGACGTACGAGATGACCTCGCCGCCGTCCGTGTCGTGGCCACTCACCGACAGCCGGTAGATACCGCGGTCGGGGTCGGTCTCCGACCGGCGAAGCTCGGGGATCGACAGCTCGACGGTGAGCTCGTCCCCGGGCCTGACGGGGGCGTGCCAGCGGAGGTCGTCGATGCCAAGCCCGGCCACGACCGCGAGGTCGCGCTTGAACTCCACGGTGACGACGCTGTTGACCGCCGAGAACGTGTGGAAGCCGCTCGCGATGAGTCCGCCATGTTCGGACGCCTCGGCGACCGATTCGTCCGTGTGGATCGGGAGCGGGTCGTACCTGCTCGCGAACTCGACGATCTCGGCCTCGGTCATGCGGTAGGTGCCGAGGGTGCCGACCTCGCCCGCCGAGAGGTCCTCGAAGTACCGTGCCATCTCAGAGCAGTGCCTCGACGTTCTCCTGGTAGATGGCCCTGCGCGCCTCGTCGTCCTCGACGCCGTCGACGAGGTCGACCGCCTGCCGCATGAAGCGCCGACCGCCCTCCGGTCCGAACGGATAGTCGGTACCGAACAGGACGTGGTCGTCGCCGAAGAACGCCCGACCACACTCGAATGCGGCCGGTTCGCCCCCGATGACGGTGTCGCCGTAGAACATCTCGAACTGCTCGCGGACCGAGGTCGAGAACTCGGGGGCCTCGAACTCGGGGTACATGTCCGGGTTGTTCACCCGCGCCTCGAAGAACGTGGTGAGCCGTCCGATGAAGTACGGTACCATCGCGCCCATGTGGTGCGTGACGACGGTGAGGTCCGGGTTCCGCTCGAACGCACCGCTGAACACGAGTCGGGCCATCGCGAGGCTGGTGTCGAACGGCCAGCCGAGCGTGCGATGCAGCTCGAACTCCGAGTCCCACGCGTGCCACTCGTGGAGCTGGGGGTGGAGCCAGATCGGCTTCCCCTCGCTCGCTGCGATGTCGTAGAGCGCCATGTGCGCCGGCGAGTCGATGGGACGGCCCGCCTCGTTCGAGAACAGCTGGACGCCCTTCATGTCGAGGTCGGTGATGCAGCGCTCGAACTCGGCCACGTAGTCGTCGGTGACGTACGGCAGCGTCGCGACCGGGATCAGTCGGTCCGGATGTTCGTCCGCCATCTCCCTGACGAGGTCGTTGGCCAGTCGTGTCATCGGCAGGGCGTCCTCGGGCGTCAGCCCGCGCCAGATGGGCGGATTGGCCAGCGAGAGCACCTGCCGGTCGATGCCGTTGTCGTCCATGTCCGCGATGCGGACGTCGAGGTTCCAGATCGGTTCGAAGTAGAGGTTCTCGAGCGCATCGGTCGGGTGTGTCTTCCGCATCGCCTCGTAGAACTCGGGTGGTGTGACGTGCGCAAACGCGTCTATCCGTTCGGCCATGCGAGTGAGTCTCTCTAGCAAACGAAATAGGTTTGGGTGCCACGGTCGCCGTGGCGAGGGTGCCTCCTGTCGCCCGTGACGCTCGATTCATCGCCGCACGCCTCCGCCGCTGGTCTCCCGGTCCCGCTTCCCTACAGGTCGACGACGACCTCGTCGCCGTCGACACTCACGTCGAACGTCCGGAGTCCGACCCGGTCGTCGACGACGCTCCGGCCCGTCTCCAGGTCGAACTCCCAGAAGTGCCACGGGCAGTGGACCGAGTTCCGGTCCTCGTCGATGGACGGGAGGTCCGAGTGCAGCACGCCCTTGCCGAGCGGTCCGCCCTTGTGGACACAGCGGTTCGAGATGGCGTGGAACTCGCCCTCCACGTTGAAGATGGCGATGGGGAGTCCGTCGACCTCGACGGCACGCCCCCCACCCTCCTCGAACTCCTCCACCGCGCCAACCACGTGCCGTGTCATATGCGGAACACGCGTTCGGCGTTCTTCGAGAGTATCTGCTCGCGCAGCTCCTCGTCGATGGCGCTGTGCTCGAACGTCCAGTTGTGGAGCTCGGTCGTGTAGTGCGGGAAGTCCGTCGCGAACAGCAGGTTCTCCTTCGCGTTGATCATCTCGAGCGTCGCCTCGAAGTGACGCGGGTTCTTCGGGATGCTCATCGGCTGGCTGGAGAACGAGAAGTTCTCGTCGATGTACTCGCTCGGCAGCTTGTCGAGGTAGACCTGCCCCATCTCGTGCATCCGCTCGGTCATCTGGATGTCCTCGGGGTGGTCCTGGTACATCTCGTCGAGCCGTTGGCCGACGAACGGCACCCAGTTCACGCCGCCCTCGATCATCGCGACCTGGAGTTCGGGGAACTTGTCGAACACGCCGGTCATGATCATGTTGCCGGTCATCATGATTGCACGGACCGGGTGGACCAGCCCGTACGCACACGACCAGGTGCGCAGCGACTGCCCGATGGGGTCCTTCTGGTTCCAGTTCGCGGTGCCGCCGCCGTGGAGTGCGAGCGGCAGGTCGCGGTCGACCAGTTCGGTGAACAGCTCGTCGTACTCCTTGTTCCCGAGCAGGTCGTAGTGGCCGAAGAAGCCGTACATCCCGACGATGTCCTCCTCGTCACCGACGCGGCGGACCTCCTCGGCGGCGAGCTCGGGGTCCCACTGGGGGATGAGCCCGACCGCCTTGATGTTCTCGTGCGTGGGCAGCACCTCCTCGATGATGTAGTCGTTGTACGCCATCGCGATCTCGGTCTTCATCAGGGGGTACTGGGAGTCGGGGAGTTTGTTGTAGCCCGGGGTCAGGATGGGCATGTCGATGCCCATCGCCTCCATGACCTCGACGATGTCCTCGCCGTCTTCGACCGTCCCGTGGGCCTCGAGCCCACCCTCTCCCATCGGCGTCGCGTAGCCGGGGAACCAGTACGACGTGGTCGGTGGGAACCCGGTTATCTTCAGGTTGCGCTTGACGACGTCACTCCGGATGTATGGGAGCAGTTTCTCCACTGGTGCCCTGAAGTGGAAGTCGACGTCCACCACGAACGCCTCCTCCATCTCCTCGGTGAGTGGAAACCGCTCCGACTCTATGACTGACATGCACACTCACGTTTCTCGTTTGAATACATAAGTCTGCCGTCATTTATCAGTACTTTTTATCTTCCGAGATGGGAGTTCTAGAACTTCTACACGAGGGTTCCGGGGGTTTCGGCCGTGGGAAACGATTAAGCGTGTGTGTAGCAAGGTCATGCCATGCGCTACGAGGGCCCGACAGAGCTGTATATCGACGGGAGCTGGACCAGTGCGAGCGCGGGAACGACCATCGAGACGGTCGACCCGGTGACCGAGGAGGTGTACGCGAGCATCGCCTGCGCCGAGGCCGAGGACGTCGACAGGGCGGTCGACGCCGCCGCCGTCGCCGCGGAGCGGGGGAGCGAGTGGCGGTCGCTCGACCCCGCCGACCGTGGCCGCTACCTCCACGCCTTCGCCGACGCGCTCGCGGAACTGGAGGACGAGATAACGATGGTCGAGTCCCACGACAACGGCAAGACGCCGTTCGAGGCCGGCCTCGACGTCGACATGGCCATCGACACGTTCCGGTACTACGCCGGCTGGACCGACAAGATACAGGGCGACACCATCCCCGTGCCCGGCGACCGCATCGACTACACCCGGCGCGAGCCCGTCGGGGTCACCGCACACATCGCCCCGTGGAACTACCCGTTCCAGCTCGCCGGTCGCTCACTCGCGCCCGCCCTCGCCTGCGGGAACACGGCGGTCCTCAAGCCGTCGAGCACGACACCGCTGAGCGCGCTCTACTTTGGTGAGGCCGCGGACCGGGCCGGGCTCCCGGACGGCGTGCTGAACGTGGTTCCGGGCTCCGGTCGCGAAGCCGGCACCGCCCTCGCGACGAACGGCGCAGTGGACCACATCGCCTTCACCGGCAGCACCGGTGTCGGGACGACCATCATGGAGCACGCCGCCAAGAACATCACGGGCGTGACGCTCGAACTCGGCGGGAAGGGCCCGAACATCGTCTTCCCCGACGCCAACCTCGACGCCGCCGCGAGCGGCTGTCACTACGGCATCTTCATGAACTGCGGCCAGATGTGCTGGGCGGGCTCGCGCCTGCTCGTCCACGAGGAGGTCCACGACGAGGTCGTCGACCGCGTCGTCGAGCGCGCCGAATCAACCCCGCTGGGCGGCGGTATCGACGACGACGGCCGGATGGGGCCGCTCGTCGCGGACTGGCACCGGGAGGACGTGCTCGACTACATCGAGACGGGCAAGGAGGAGGGTGCGACCCTGGCCACCGGTGGCGGCGTCCCCGAGGACAGGGACACCGGCTACTTCATCGAGCCCACGGTGTTCACCGACGTGACCAACGACATGACCATCGCCCGCGAGGAGATCTTCGGCCCCGTGCTCTCGGTCATCGAGTTCTCGGACACCCAGGAGGCCATCGATATCGCCAACGACTCGCCGTACGGCCTGCTTTCGGGCGTCTGGACCAAGCACATCGACACGGCCCACCACGTCGCCGAGTCCCTCGACTACGGGATGGTCAGCGTGAACGAGTACCCGGTCACCTTCCCGCAGACGCCGTTCGGCGGCTACAAGCAGAGCGGCTTCGGTCGGGAGCAGGGCACCCCGGCAATCGACGAGTACACGCAGGTCAAGAACGTCAACCTGAACATCGACCGGTAGACCAGTGACGGCAGCACCCACCGTGTCCGGACGCGAGGCCACGCACAGCCATGGTTGAGGCCGTCGGGGTGGGGCTCTCGGTCCTCGCGGCGCTCGCTCTCGGTGCCACCTCCATACTTGTCAGACTCGGCACGCAGGAGGGTCGCTCCCGGGATGTCGTCATGTACACGTTCGGGATGAACCTGCTGCTGGCAGTTCCGGTGACGGTGGTGTACCACTATCCCGACTACGGGCTGACGTGGGAAGCCGTCGGAGCCTTCTCGCTCGCCGGCCTCACGGGGACGCTCTGCGGTCGAGTGCTGTTCTACCGGAGCATCCAGGAGATCGGCGCGAGCCGCACCGAGCCGGTGAAGGCGACCCAGCCGCTGCACGCCGCGGTGGTCGCGGCGGTCGTCCTCGGCGAAGCCCTCACGGCGTCGAACCTGCTGGGCATCGCGCTCATCATCGCCGGACTCGCGGTCGTCTCGCGCGAGATCGTCACCAGCGAGGAGAGCCTCGTCGACGTTTCACCGGTGATGCTCGTCGTGCCGCTGGGGGCCGCGTTCTTCTTCGGCATCGAGCCCACCTTCGCCAAGCTCGGCTTCGCGGAGGGGACGCCGGTGCTCGTCGGGCTCGTCGTGAAGGTCGGTGCCGCCGCGCTGGGGATGGTGCTCTACCTCCGCTACCGGGGCATCACCGTACTGCCATCCCCCTCCGCGCTCGAACCCAGTGCCCGGAAGTGGATACTGCTCGCCGGCGTCACGAACACCTCGTTCCTGTTCGCGTACTACGCCGCGCTGGCGGTCTCGCCGGTCGTGATGGTCGTCCCCGTCGTGCAGATGAGCCCGCTCGTGGTCGCGGTGCTCTCGCTGCTGTTCCTTCCGCGAGTCGAACAGGTGACCGCGAAACTCGTGGGCGCGGCCGGTATCATCGTCGCCGGTGGCATCATCGTGACGCTGACGAGCTGAGGGCACGCCGGACTCTCCGCTACGAGCCGTCCGCCCCTGTTTCCTTCGTGAGCGCCCAGACGATGACGCCGTCCACGGCCGGACACTCGACGTACAGCTTCCGGAATCCCAGGCCGGGACTGAACCCGTCCGGGTCCTCCTGGACCGTGTGGCTGCCGACACAGTGTGGGCAGTCGAACTCGTCGCCTGGCAGCTCCATGTCCCGATTCACTCGTGCATACAGGTCATGACGGGTCGGTCCGTATTCAGGAGGATCGACTGCGTCGTGCTCCCGAACAGCGCCTTGCCCACGGGTGACCGCTTGCGGCCGCCGATGACCAGATACCGGGCGTCCGTCCGCTCGAGCTCCTGGGCGATCTCCTGGGTCGCCTCGCCGACCCGTCCCTTCGTCGTCACGGTCACGTCGGGGGCATCCCCGAGCGCGGTCTCCACCACCTGATCGGCGACCGCGGCGGCGTCGTTCGCGGCAGCGTCGATGGTGTACCCCCCGCTACTGTTCCCGTCGCCCGAGGACACCGATATCTGTCCCTTCGTCTCGATGGGGTAGGTGACCGAGTCCTCGGACGTGAGCCGTCCACGGACGCTCTCGTAGTGGTCCTCGGACATCACGTGCAGTACCTCGAGCTCCTCGTCGAAGGCTCGTGCGAGGTCCGCGCCGGTCTCGACTGTGACTTCGGAACCGTCCTCACCATCCACTGCCGCCAGGATTACCATGCCACTGCTTCGGTCAGCAGCGTCATAATTGTTGCTCCGGTCCAGTGCTCTCGACGGCCCCCTCGGCCTCCAGCGAGGGTTCCGGCGCGGTCCTTGCGAGCACGAGCCCGAGAGCCGACAGCACGACCGCGTAGCCGAAGACGCTGACGTAGGAACCGGTGTACTCGAACAGCGCGCCGGTGACGAGCGGGCCGACCGTCGCCCCGAGTACGGCCACCGCACTCGTCACCGACACCGCGGTCGCAGAGAGCGAGGGCGGCACGATCTCCCTCGCGTAGGCGAAGAAGATGCCGATGCCGAGCTGTATCGAGAGCCCGGCCACGCAGAGCACGAACACCAGCAGGAGCGGGTCACTGACGAGGCCGAGCGCGACGAACGCGGGCGTCGCGACGAGGAACGACCAGAACACGACCGGCCGTCGCCGTCCCCCGAACCAGGTGTCGGAGAGCAACCCCCCGCCCCACCGTGAGGCGATGCCCATCGCGGGGAAGAGCGCAACGAACGCCCCGCTGAACACCAGGGAGTAGTCGAACTCGCTCACCAGGTAGCTCGGCATCCAGTTCGTGAGCACCAGGAACGCCGAGAAGGAGACGAACGCGAGGATGGCGACCTGCCAGACCTGACGGTCGACGAGTGCGCGACGGAACTGGGCTCTCGTCGGCGTCTCGGTCTGCGGCGTCGTCGGTTCCGCGCAGCGCCAGGCGGCGACCACGAGCGCGACGTAGAGGCCAGCACAGACGACGCCGTAGACGACGAAGCTCCACGCCCAGCCGTCGGTCGCCAGCAGCGGTCCCGTGAACTGCCCGAGTGCGAATCCGGCGGGGGCGCTCGTCGTGAAGAACCCGACCACTGTGGCCCTGCTCCGCAGGTCGTACAGCCCGTTCGTGACGGTGATACCGGCAGTCCACATGACGACGGTGACGATACCGCCGAGGAACCGGGACCCCAGGAGCGACCAGTAGGCGTCTGCGGACGCCGCGTACCAGCCCCAGACGGCGACGAAGAGGAGTCCGGCCGTTGCCCATCCCACCAGCCTGACGTTGTGGTAGCGGTCGAGGAGTGCACCGACAGGAATGTTGGAAACCACCTGACCGGCGAGGGTGACGCTGATGAGCGCACTCGCCGCGAACGGGCCGATTCCCATCGACTCCCGCACCAGCGGAAAGACGCTGCTCGGCACGATGATGTAGGCATAGCCGACGGTCGTCAGCAGCCAGAACGTCACGACGACCGGGAGTCGGTCGTCGAGCCAGCCGTCCGGGTGGTCACTCATCTGACCGACGTGGGCCACTCGCGGCTGTCCTGATTCGTGGGCTCATACACACGGGTATCTCGTCGGGCTCGGCTTAAGCGTTCGCGACACGGACCGACCACTCGCGGGTGCCTCGCCTGCCGGGGGTTCGTGTCCGGGACACACCCCCATCACCAGAATATATACACCCTAAGGGTGTGTTTCCCGGCGCCACCACCGCACCTGTTCGACCTGTCGAGACGGATTACTCGAGGAAGCGCCGGTCGACCAGCGTGCTAGTGTCCGGAATCTCCGAGATGAGCTCGGTCTGCTGGGAGAGCTGCAGCCCGAGCTGGATCTTCGCCTCGGTCAGCTGGCTCGACTTCTCCCGGGGGAACATCTCGTCCTCCTTCGCGATGTCGATGGTCTCGGCCCAGACGTCCGCACCGAAGTCCGGGAAGTTCGTCGGCGAGTTCAGTGCGCTGTCGGCCAGTTCGGCCGAGTCGCCGCTGTAGACGTCGTTGTACGCGGCCTGCATCTCGTCGAAGACCACCTGGTACATCTCCTCCTGTTCGTTGATCTGGTCCTCCAGCAACGTCCACTGGGCCAGCGTCATCGGGTCGGTGTCGTCGTTCAGGTTGTAGAAGATCTTCGCGATACCGCGGTTCTGGGCGCTGATCGCACCACTGGTGAACACGGTCGTCGCGAGGGTGTCTCCGGACTGCATCGCCGCGATGCGGTTCGGCGTCCCGATGATGTACCGGTAGTTCACCTCGTCCGCGCTGCCGAGGTTCTGCCGGACAGCCGTCTTCAGCACGAGTGCCGAGAACGACTGCGGCGAGTGTGCGACGAGCGTCTCACCGCGAAGCTGCTCCCAGTCGTCGACCTCCTCCTGGACGATGACCTGCTGGGAGAACCGTTGCGAGAGCTCCATCACGGAGCGGATGGGGAACCCCTGCGAGGTCGCGTTGACGAGCGACGGCGGCGTGGTGTAGGCGAGGTCCACTTCACCACTGACCATCCCAGCCACCACACCGGTGAAGCCGCTGAAGGTCTGCGGTTCGATGGTGACACCACGGTCCTCCATCCGGCTGAGGAACGTCGTGTACGTCGGCAGGTTGTACACCGGTCGTGCCGGCGACGGGTGGCCGATACGGAGCGTGTCGGGCATCTCCACCGAGTCGTCGCCGCCATCAGTGGTGCCACCGCCACCACCGCCACCACCGCCACCGCCACCGTTGTCGTCCTCTGTGTCGGTGTCGTCCCCGCCACCACCGCCGCCCCCGAGGCAGCCGGCGAGACCGACGAGTGCACCACCGCCAGCGACCTTCAGGAATCGCCGCCTCTTCGATGCATCAGTTCCACCTGCTGTCCGCTGGACTCTGTCTGGTCGTTCGACCATAGTACCTTAACTCATAGAAGAGGATATAATCCTTTGGGTAATGTTATTACATGACACTCTCCGGCACGAAAGTGCATCGGTAGCCGCGTGCAGCGGGGATTGGAGGCTCCGGTCCGTCCCACGCTGTTCGCTCCGGTGACAGACGATATCGCCGTCGCCTACTCCCCCGAACGCTCCTCGTAGGACTCCAGACCGGGTCTGTACCGTCGGTCCTTGAACTGGCCGATCCCCTCGTCCACCCACTCGTCCTCCTGGTAGTACTTCATCTCCTCGCTCTTGCCCCGCTCGTAGTCCAGCGCACGGTCGAAGTCCATGTATCGGACTCGCTCGAGGACGGCGGTGTTGAACTGGAGTGCGACCGGGTTCTTCTCGACGAGGGAGTCCACGAGCTCCTCGACGGCCGACTCGTACTCGTCCTCGGAGACGGACATGGTCACCGCACCCATCTGGTCGGCCTCGGCACCGGAGAACGGTTCGCCGGTGGAGGTGTAGTAGAGCGCGTCGCGTCGGTTCATCGTGTTCACGGCAGCCCACATCGCCCCGCCACCGGGGATGATACCGAAGTTGATCTCGGAGAGCCCGAGGGTCGCCTCGTCGGTCGCGACCGCGAAGTCACAGACGGCCTGGAGGCAGTAGCCGGCACCGAACGTCCAGCCGTCGACCTTCGCGACGGTCGGGCGTCGGTACTCGTACAGCGTCGTGAACATCCTGCCCGTCTTCCGACCAGCCTCGTAGAACGCACGTGGCCCCTCCTTTCTCGGCTCGTGGAACCGTTTCTCCAGGTCCATCCCGGCGCAGAACGCCTCACCTTCGCCTTCGACGACGACCACCCGTACCCGGTCCTCGACCCGTGCAAGCGCGTCGTCGAGCTCCGCCGCGAGCTCCGGCACGATGGCGTTCCGTTTCTCGGGGCGGTCGAGCGTGACAGTCGCCACGCCATCCTCCTCTGTCAGCCGCACGTGTTCGTAGGTCACGGTGTCTGGAAGCTTCTGGGGCAGTCCTCGTTAATGTGCCGGTCGTCAACATCCCGCATAGATGGCCTGCAGGTTGCCGTCCGGGTTCCCTCACCCGGCGCGCGTGGGGCGGACGCAAACAGGTATTACTCGCTCCGTCGAAGGCTACGCACATGGCGCACGGAACGACCCTGCTGGACAGCATCGCGGCGGGGGCCCGTTGGTACCCAGACAGGGAGGCACTCGTCCAGGGTGAACGCGACCGGACAGTGACCTACGGGGAGCTGTACGAAGCCAGCCGATCGGTCGCCCACGGCCTCCGGGGTGCCGGCGTCGAACCGGGTGACAGGGTCGCGATGGTCGACCGTTCGACGGTCGAACACACCATCGCCTTCCTCGGCGTGCTGTGGGCGGGGGCGCTTCCGGCGACCGTCCACTTCCGCGAGTCCCAGGAGACGATCACGGCGATGGTGGACCGACTCGACCCGACCGCCGTCGTGTTCCAGCCAGACCTGCACGACGTCGTCTCACCCCTCGTCGACACCCTCGCCTCGGTCGAACTGTTCGTCGCACTCGACGGACTCGGGGACGTCCCGTCGTTCGCGCGACCGATGACGGAGCTCCGCGAGACCGACCCCGGCGAGCTCCCGTCGGTCGCACCCACCGACAGGGCGTTCATCAACTTCTCCTCGGGCACGACCGGTGTGCCGAAACCCGTCGTCCACACGCACGCGAACGTCGTCGAGAGCAGCCACCTCGGCATCTTCAAGAAGCAGATCGGGCCGCGGACCCGGACCCTGAAGACGAACACGCCGTCGTTCATCGCGTGGGCCAACGCGACGTTCCCCACACTGACGGCCGGCGCGACGGTCGTCTACCTGGAACGCTCCGACCCCGCGGAGATTCTCGCGACCGTCGAGGCCGAACGGGTCACGTCGCTGGTGCTCGTCCCGACGGTCTGGAAGCACATCGTCGCGGCGGGTACCACCGCGTACGACCTCACGTCGGTGGAACTTGCGGGATACGCCGGAGCACCGCTCGACCCGCCGCTGTTCGAGGCCATCCGAACCTCCATCTGCGAGCGCGTCACGACGATGTACGGGACGACCGAGACGATGTCGTCCTCGACCGTGCTGTTCCCCGAGGACGTCACGACGGAGACACTCGACAGCATCGGGTACCCGGCCCCGAACACGGAGCTCAGACTCGTCGAGCCGGACTCCCGGGACCCGTCGGCCGAGGTCGCACAGGGGGACCCCGGCGAGATACTCATCCGTGGCCCCTGCGTGGCGGACGAGATCTGGGACGACCCGGCGGCGACCGCCGACAGCTTCCACGACGATGGCTGGGTGTACACCGGCGACCTCGCGGCCGTCGGTGACGACGGGCTCCTCTACCTGCTCGGCCGAGCGGACAACATGATTCTGAGTGGTGGCATCAACGTCTATCCGGAGAAGGTACGAGCGGCCCTCGTCGATCATCCGCGTATCGAGGACGCCGCCGTGGTCGGTGTTCCGCACCCGGAGTGGGGTGAGACGCCGAAGGCGTTCATCGTCTCTGCCGACCCGGAACTCGACGAGGCCGACCTCGAGGAGCTCTGCCGCGAACTGCCCGCCCTCGCGGACTACCAGCGCCCCCGGCGCTTCGAACTGGTCGACTCGCTTCCCCGGACCGGGACGAACAAGCTGGACTACGCGGCGCTTCGTGGGTCCACGTCGAACTGAGCACGGACACCGTTCCGCCCTGTGGATCCGGAGTTTTCGCCGCCTTCCGCCGCAAAATTCCAAATTCCGCGCATCTATCATGAAAATTACCAAAGTGTATATGGCACGTCGAAACATGGGTGCCACCATGGCACAACGGAGCATGCAGCATGACCTGCGGGCGTGGCTCTCCGAGGTGGAACAGGCAGACTCGTTGAAGCGGATAGACAGCGAGGTCGACTGGGACGAGGAGATGGCCGCCATCACCTACGTCTCGCACAAGGAGGAGGGAGCCCCGGCACTGCTCTTCGAGAACGTGAAGGACTACCCCGAGGGGTACCGGGTACTGTTCAACATGTTCTCCTCGAGCCCGACCCGACTGGGCATCGCGATGAGGGAGGGGCCGGATCTGGGCGAACACGACCTCATCCAGTCAGCGCGGGACAAACTCACAGCCCGGAAGGAACCGGAGCAGGTCTCACAGGACGACGCCGCAGTCTTCGAGAACACCGACGAGGGTGACGACGTGGACCTCTGGAAGTTCCCGGTCCCGAAGATGTGGCCCGGTGACGGCGGTCGGTTCATCGGGACGGCCGACCTGACCATCACCCGGAACCCCGAGACGGGCGCACTCAACATGGGGACGTACCGGCAGATGATACACAACGAGAACCAGACCGGGCTGTTCACCTCGCCCGGGAAGGACCTCCGTCTGCACATGAAGAAGGCGTGGGCGAAGGGCGAGCCGCTGGAAGTAGTCGCTGTCTACGGGGTGTTACCCGAACTCTATCTCGCGTCACAGCTCACCTTCGGGGAGGACCTGTCCGAACTGGAGGTCGCGGGTGGCATCCGCGACGCACCAATCGAGGTCACGGAGGGGCAGATAACCGACCTCCCGATTCCGGCGAACGCCGAGATCGCGGTCGAGGGCAAGCTCTACCCGAACGAGCAGAAGATGGAGGGCCCCTTCGGGGAGTTCACCGGCTACTACGGCCGGCCCGAGGAGCCCGCCGAGGTCCACACGGTCGAGGCGGTCCACCACCGCGACGACCCCATCCTGACCTGCGCGCTGATGGCGGACTACCCCGGCTGCGACATCAACCTCACCTACAGCGTCGGTCGCTCGGCACGTATCTGGAACGACCTCGACACGCTCGGCATTCCGGGCGTGAAGGGCGTCTACGCGCACCCCGCGGGTGCGTCCGGGATGTCGATGACGGTCGTCTCCATCGAACAGCAGTACGCCGGCCACGCGAACCAGGCCGCGACGATCGCCGCACAGTGCCCGGGCGGTGCGTACTTCAGCAAGTTCATCGTCGTCGTCGACGAGGACGTGAACCCCGCCGACACGAACCAGGTCATCTGGGCGATGGCGACCCGCTGGGACGCCGAACAGCACACCGACATGCTCACCGACACGTGGAGCACGCCGCTGGACCCGTCACGGAACCCGCCCGAGGACCGCCCGTACGGCTCGCAACTGCTCATCGACGCGACGAAGGAACACAAGTACATCGACGACTTCCCACCACGCACGGCCGTCAGGGAGGAGATGTACGACAACGTCGTCGACCGCTGGGACGAACTCGGCTTCGACTTCGACCCACCGAGCCTCCCGCTGTTCTTCGCGGACACCGGAACGCCCGGCGGCAGCGACGACGAGACCAGCGACGGGCACATGGAGATGTGAGACGGGGGGAGCCAAGCAATGCCAAAAGACATCGAAGTCGACAGGATTTCGAAGACGTACGGTTCGGGAGACGGCGCGGTCCACGTACTCGACGACATCGAGTTCCACGTTCCCGAACGGGAGTTCGTCTGCGTACTGGGTCCTTCAGGCTGTGGCAAGACGACCCTCATGAAGATGATGGACGGACTCGTCGAGCCGACCAGCGGACAGATCAAGATCGGCGGCAGCGTCGTGACGGAGCCCACGGACGACGCGGCGGTCGTGTTCCAGAACTTCGAGCTGTTCCCGTGGCGGAGCACCCTCGACAACGTCGCCCTCGGCCTCGAGATCCGAGGGATGGGTGAGGAGAAACGCTACGAGATAGCGAGAGAGTGGATCGACAAGGTCGGTCTCGACGGCTTCGAGGACAGCCTGCCCTCGGAGCTCTCCGGCGGGATGCAACAGCGCGTCGGACTGGCCCGTGCACTCGCCGTGGACCCAGAGGTGCTGCTGATGGACGAGCCGTTTGGCGCGCTCGACGCCCAGACCAAGGACCGGATGCAGACCCAGCTGCTGAAGCTCTGGGAGCGCGAGAAGAAGACGGTCATCTTCGTCACGCACGACATCCGCGAGTCCATCTTCCTGGCCGACCGGGTGCTCGTCATGGGCGAGAAACCCAGCGGCATCGTCGCCGACATCGACATCCCGTTCGACCGTCCGCGCTGGAAGGACCGCATCTCGGTCGAGAACGACGACCGGTTCGAGGACATCGAGCGCGAGCTCAGGGCGCACCTGGGACTGACCGAAGGCAGCTCGGAGGACACGCTGGAGGCCACGTGATGCGGGACCTCCGAGAGTTCATCGAGACGCTGGACGGCGCGGACCTGAAGCACGTCGAGCGGGAGGTCCACCCAGCGGAATTCGACGTGACCGGGCTGCTCCAGAACCTCGAGAACCGGGACGAGTACCCGGCCGTGCTGTTCGAGAACCCGACCGACATCGAGGGGCGACCGACGGACATCCGGCTCATCAGCAACGTGTTCGCCGACAGGCGACGCGTCGCACAGGCGCTCGACCTGCCACGCGACCAGTGGCGGATGGAGACCAGCCTCGAGTACGCTCGTCGCGAGCAGAACCGGATCGAGCCGCAGGTCGTGCCCCGGACGGAGGCACCGGTCAGCGCCATCGAGGTTCCGGACCTCACGTACCTGCCGGTCGTCCGGCACCACCGGCTCGACCCGGCACCGTACGTGAACATGACGCCGTCGATGAAGGACCCTGAAACGGGCGTCTACAACGTCGCCTTCCTGCGGAACATGGTGAAGGGCCCGAAGAAGATGGGCATCCACATGTCGCCGCGGCACAACTACCGCATCTACCAGACCAACAGCGAGCAGGGCGAGCCCACGCGGATGGCGGTCGTCTGCGGCCACCACCCGGGCTACTATCTCGGCTCCCTGACGCTCGCCGGTTTCGAGGTCGACGAGTACGACGTCATCGGCGGGATGTTCGAGGAGCCGCTGCGGCTCACGCCCTCCGAGACGTGGGGCGACGAGTTCCTCGTGCCCGCCGACGCCGAGGTCGTCATCGAGGCCGAGATACGGCCCGACGACATGGAGGTCGAGGCACCGTTCGGCGAGTTCCCCGGCTACTACGGCCCACAGCGCCTGAAGCCGGTCGTCGACGTGCGCCACATCAGCCGCCGGGAGGACGCCATCTTCCAGCACACGTTCGTCGGCCACCGCGACGTGCGCATCCTCGGCTCCGTCCCGAAGGAGGGCGGCATCTACCGCGACATCGCGGGTCGCGTCCCCGGCGTCGAGCAGGTGTACCTGCCCGGCTCGGGCTGTGGCCGGTTCCGCTGCTACGTCAGCATCGACCAGGACACCGAGGGCGAGGCGAAACACGCCGCGCTGCAGGCGCTCGCGAGTTCGGACTTCGTCAAGCAGGTCGTCGTCGTCGACGACGACGTGGACGCCTTCGACGAGGAGTCGGTGCTCTGGGCGGTGGCGACGCGGATGCGCCCCGACGAGGACATGGACGTCATCAAGAACGTGAAGGGCAACACGCTGGACCCGAGCGTTCGCGGTGAGGTGGCCAACTCGAAGGTCATCATCGACGCGACCATCCACCCGGACGAACAGTACCCACCGCGCCTCGATATCCCCGAGGACGCGCTCGAACGCATGCAGCCGGAGGAGTACATCGACTGATGCCACGAGCGTTCTGGGCCCAGTGCCCGAAGTGCGACGAATCGTTCCAGGCTCACTACGACGAGCTCCGCAACAGCGGCATCAAGCTCCTCTGTCCGACCTGCGGCCACCGGTTCCTGGACAGCGAGGCGAAATCTATCACCGAATAACGATGGCATACTCAGAAGACGTACAGAAAGGCTTCCAACGGGTGAGCGAGCTCCCGGGGATGGGCTGGCTCGCCCGACACAGAGGAATCATCGTCAGACTGTTCGCGGTGCTCGTCGGGCTCGCCGCCTGGGAGCTCTACGCGCGGGGGCAGCCGCAGTACCTGTTCCCCGGGCTCGAGCTCATCTGGGAGGCGTTCGTCGAGCAGTACGAGGAGTACAACCTCGTCGGCGCGTACCTTGAGAGCCTGAAGTCGATGTTCGCCGGGTACATCCTCGCGGCCGTGCTCGGCATCGGCATCGGGCTCCTGATGGGGCTCGACCGGCGCATCGACGTGATGCTGAACCCGTACATCAACGCGGTGTACGTCGCACCGGTGTCGGCACTGGTGCCCATCTTCATCCTCGTCGGCGGGCCCACCTTCGAGGTGCGCCTGCTCATCGTGTTCCTGTTCGCGTTCTTCGAGATCACAATCGACACGTACGAGGGCGTGAAGACGACGCCCGAAGGGCTGCTCGAAGCGAGCAAGTCGTTCGGTGCTAGCAAGTACTTCACCGTCAGGCACGTCATCCTGCCGCACGACCTGCCGTACATCACGGCCGGGCTCCGGCTGGGTCTCGGCCGGGCCGTGCAGGGGATGATCCTCGCGGAGATCCTCGTCGAGTTCGTCAACCTCGGCGCCATCATCCGCACCTGGTCGAACCTGTTCCGCATCTCGGGCGTCCTCTCCATCGTCATCGTGCTGATGCTCACCAGTATCGTCCTGACGCGCCTGCTGCAGGTCGTCGAGTCGAGGATGCTTGACTGGAACCCGGAGGTGGAGGTCTGATGCTCGACATGGAGCAGCGGTCCCACCGCGTCGGCCTGCAGGCCGGCTTCGGTGTGTTCCTGTTCGCCGTCTACGTCGTCGCGGCGGCGACGTTCGTCGAGCAGTTGCCGATGCCCGACCTCATCCTGGACGCGTTCGTCCAGCAGGTCGAGGAGGAGAGGTTGATCAACGCGTTCGCCTACGCGATGCGTGCCATCCTGCTCGGCTTCTTCACGGCCGTCGTCGTCGGCATCCCGCTCGGGCTGGCGATGGGGGTGAACCGGTTCGTCGAGGAGTTCATGGACCCGTACGTGAACGCGCTGTACGTCGTGCCCTTCGCGGCGCTCGTGCCGGCGTTCATCATCTGGTTCGGCACCGGACTGCAGGTCCGCTGGGTCATCGTGTTCATGTTCGCGGTGTTCCCCATCATCATCAACACGTTCGAGGGCGCGAAGACGGCCCCCGACAACCTGCTCGAGGTCGCCGATTCGTTCAACGCCGGCCGGATGTTCAAGATCAAGAGCGTCATCGTGCCCCACGAGATACCGTACATCCTCGCCGGGCTCCGCCTGGGAATCGGCCGTGCCGTGAAGGGCCTCGTCGTCACGGAGATCATCGTCGCGGTCTCCGGTATCGGCGGCATCCTGAAGGCGTGGAGTGCGGCCTACAAGCTGGAGGGCGTCATCAGCATCGTCCTCGCGCTCATGGCACTCGGCATCCTGCTCCCGTGGGTGCTGAAGGTCATCCACCAGCGCGTCCTGTGGTGGGACCCCGGCCACTGAGCCGGCCCCCCTCGTTCTCGGTCCTACGCTATCGGTTGCGACACTTCGAGGACGTAGCCGTCCGGGTCGCGGACGAGGAACATCCGCCGTCCCCAGTCCACGTCGCGCGGTTGGATGAGCGTGTCCGCATCGTGTTCGTCCGCCGTCTCGTACACCGCGTCCACGTCGTCGACTTCCAGCACGACGACGACGCCGTCGCCGCGTGACTCGCCGGGCGGCGACATGCCGAACGCCGCGAGCGTTTCCTCGTCGAAGTCGCGCTCGACCTTGAGCGTACACTGACCGGTGTCGAACGCCGCGCTCCGCTCGCCGTGGTCGGTACAGGTCAGTCCGAGCGACTGCTCGTAGAACTCGACCGACGCGTCGAGGTCGGCCGTCATGAGGTACACCTGATGCGTTGTCGGAGCCATGCGTAGAGAGCGTCGCCAGCGCCCATAAATCGTCGGGTGCTGCTGGCAGTTCCGCCCGTTCTCCCGGTCTCAGTCGGTGGGTTCCGGGACCAAATCTATATACTACTCCGATTCGAACCAGTGTGCGTGACAGAACGTATCGTGGTCGGGATGACGGGTGCCACCGGGCAGATCTACGGCATCCGTGCGCTCGAACTTCTGGCGGACACCGAGTACGAGACGCACCTCATCCTCTCGAACGCGGCGAAGATCAACCTCAAACAGGAGGCGCGGACGGAGGTGAACGAGGTCGTCGCGCTGGCCGACGAGACCCACGACGTGAAGAACATCGGCGCGAAGACCGCGAGCGGGTCGTTCCGGACCGAGGGGATGCTCGTCGCTCCGTGTTCGATGAAGACCCTCTCGAACATCGCCCACGGTGACGCCGGGAACCTCATCACGCGGTCGGCCGACGTGATGCTCAAGGAGCGACGACCGCTCGTGCTCATGCCCCGGGAGAAGCCGTTCAACCGCATCCACCTCAAGAACATGCTGGAGGTGACCGACGCCGGCGCGGTCGTCTTCCCGCCGTTCCCCTCGTTCTACCAGAAGCCGTGGGACCTCGACGAGATGATCAGTCGCACGACCGCACGGGCGCTCGCCCAGCTCGACGTCGACGTGGCCATCGAGGAGTGGGGCGGCATCGAGGCGAGCGACATAGAGTGAGATGACGGCTCTGGACGACGACTCGGCGACGGGACGTGTCACCGATGGGGAGGGCGACGCAGCGAACTTCATCGAGCAGGTGGCGGACCTGCTCGAGGAGGCCGTCGGCTTCCGTGTGTTCCCTGGCACGCTGAACCTCGACGGCGTCGACTCGCTCGACCACCTCGAGACCGACACGGTCCCACTGCCCGGCGACCCCCACTGCGACGGGCTCGACATCAGCCCCTGCCGCGTCGGCGGCGTCCGCGCGGCAGTCATCCGGCCGCTCGTCCCCGACTACCCCGGGACGAAGACGGAGCTCGTCGCGCCGGTCAGACTCCGTACCGTCCTCCGGGTCGAGGCCGGGGACGAGGTGGTCATCGCCGCGCCCGGCGACTGCGAGCCGACTCCGGCGCTGAACGGGCACGAGGCCGACCGCTTCGACGGCGTCGTCTTCGACCTCGACGGGACGCTCGTGGACCTCGACGTCGACTGGCCGGCCGTCCACGAGCGCCTCGAATCGTTGCTCGACCCCTACCTCGACGGCCCCATCACCGACCACAGCCGCGTCGAGGTGTTCGACCTCGCGCGCGAGCACGGGCTGGACGACGAACTCGAAGACATCGTCGGGAGTGCCGAGGTCGCGGGTGCCGAGACGGCGCGGAAGCTGCCCGCGCTCTCCGTCCTGCCCTCGCTCGACTGTCCGGTCGGCGTCTGCACCGCCAACGCCGAGGAGGCTGCACGGCGGGCGCTCGACCGGTTCGACGTGCTCGACCACGTCGACAGCGTCGTCGCCCGGGACACGATGGCCGCGGACAAACCCGAGCGGGAGACGCTCTCGCGTTCGCTCGAAGAACTCGGTATCGACGCCGGCAACGCCCTCTACGTCGGCGACGAGGACGGCGACCGACTGCTCGCTGTCGCGGTCGGAACCTCGTACTGCCACGTCGAACAGTTCTCGGTCTGACGTAACAGTTCACTGAACCGGCTCACCGGAAATCGGGAGTCCGGTCCTACCAGACGTCCCTGAACAACCGTTCGTACTCCGCGAGTCGGCCCGCAGGTGCCTCGTCGGTCACCGCCGAGACGACGACCATCGCGACGACCTGCACCACGAGCAGCGGCACGAACGGGAGGAACCCGAACGTGAGCGAGCCGGGGAGTACACCGAGTTCGAACGCCCAGAGGCCGACGAAGCCGACCAACAGTCCGACGAGGACGCTCTCCTCGGAGGAGGCCCGCCAGTAGAACGCCGAGACGAACGGGACGAACATCAACGCGTAGCCCGAGAACGCGAACGTCGCGGTGTCGACGATGCTGTCCTTCGTCACCAGTGCCCCGACGTACGCCAGCGCGAAGATGATAACGAGGAACGCGCGGGTGAGCCACACCTCGCGCTCGTTGCTGTCGATGTCGAAGAACTCCCGCGCCACGTCCTCGGTGAAGAACGTGCTCAGCGTGAGTACCTGTCCGTCGAGACTCGACATGAGCGCGGCGAGGATGCCGGCGAGCGCGAAGCCGACGACCCAGACCGGCAGGAACTCCGCCACCATCGTCGGCAGGATGAAGTCGGGGTTACCGAGCTCGGGGAACTGTGCGACGCCCCAGAAGCCGAGCATCACCGCCGGGACCCAGACGACGACGACCGCGACCGGATACAGCAGCGACGTCTGCTTCAGCGTCTCGACCGACTTCGCGGTCATGTAGCGCATGATGAGATGTGGGAACATGAACGCGCCGAAGGCGACGATGAGTCCCTGCGAGAGCCACGTCCTGGTCTGGAACGGCGGGATGCCGCCCCGGTTCAGGAGCACGCCGTTGTTGATGCTGGCGACGGCCTCCGTCGCCGCGCCGAAGCCGCCGATGCGGGTGGGGACCCAGACGAACATCGCCAGGAGGAACGCGATGAAGACGGCCCCCTGGAACGCGTTCGTCCAGCCGGTGCCACGCATCCCGCCCTGGTAGACGTACAGCCCGACGACGACCAGCACGATGAGCGCGCCGAGCCAGTAGGGGATGAGCCCCTCGGTCAGCGACTCGAAGACGATACCACCGCCCTGCACGCCGACGAGCAGGTACGGAATCGTCCAGATGGTGAACATCGTCATGATGACGACGCCGAGGTACGAGGAGTTCCAACGATGGTTGACGATCTGACCCGGTGTGATGTGTCCGAAGCGTTTTCCAACGAGCCAGATGCGGTACCCGACCGTCATGAGGAACACCGGGAAGAGGAACGCGAACAGCGAGACGAAGAAGCCGTACGCGCCCGCTCCAGCCCGATAGGCGAGGCCCGGTGCACCGATCATCACCACGGCGGTCATGTTCGTGGCGAACAGCGCCGCGAGCAGGATGATGGTGTTGAACGACCGGTCCGCCATGAGGAAGTCCTCCCGGCTCGTCCCGGTCGCTCGGGCGGCGACGTAGCCGACACCGAGAACCAAGAACAGGTACACCACCGTGACGGAGAGGATGACGACGTTGTCAGCGACCATCGCCCGTCACCTCGGATGCCGTCTCCGTCGTCGTCTCCGAACCGGCCCCGTCCCCGAAGACGCCCGTGGGAGGTTCCGGAGCGAGCCGGTACATCGCGTAGAGCACGACGACCCCGAACAGATTGAACATGGCGTCGTACGCGATCTGTATCGGGAGCCAGCCGAAGACGAGTGTATCTGAGTCAACGATGCCGACCACTTCGCTCTGATGCAGTACCACCATCGCCAGGATGACCAGCAGGACAAGCGCGCGTCTCGGCTCGTCGGGCCACCAGAAGCTCTCTCTGAACATCTGCGGGCTATCGTTCAGAACAATCACTAATAAACCCGAGGGTCGGGGAAGGGGAGTTTATTCCCCGGTGAACTCGGGAGACCGCCGCTCGCGGAACGCCGCGATACCTTCGGCGTGGTCGTCGCTGTTGCCGAGGATGGCGTTCGCACGTGCCTCGTTCTCCAGCGCCTCCTCGAACGTCGCGTTGACGCCCTCGTGGAGGAGCTGTTTGGACATCCCCAGGGCCGCAGTCGGCCCGTCGCGGAGCTGTCCCACGAGCTCGTCGACCTTCTCGTCGAGTTCGTCAGCCGGGACCGCGTAGTTGACGAGGCCGATGTCTTCTGCCTCCGTCGCGTCGACCGGCCGGCCGGTCATCACGAGCTCCTTCGCCTTCGCGAGGCTCGTACTGTGGGTCAGCAGGTACGAGCCGCCGCAGTCGATTGCCAGCCCGACGTTCTTGAAGCCCTCGCTGAGCGTCGCGTCCTCGGCGGCGACGATGATATCACACGAGAGTGCGAGGTTCGAGCCGGCCCCGATGGCGTCGCCCTGGAGCCGGCAGACGACGGGTTTGTCCAGTGCCATCAGCGCCTTCATCGGCCGGTGGATGCCCTCGGTGATGTACTCCCGTCGCTCGACGCCCGTCGCGTCGTCGTCGAGCAGTTCGCCGAGTGCCTTCACGTCGCCGCCCCCGCAGAACAGGTCGCCCTCCGCCGCGAGGACGACCACGCGTACCTCGTCGTCGCTGGCCGCGTCCGCGACCCCCTCGACCAGCCCCTCGATGACGTCGGCGTTCATCGCGTTCCGTGCTTCGGGTCGTGCGAGCGTGATCTCCGCGACGCCGTCCGAGACGCTGTAGGTGACAGCTGACATGAGACTACCATCGTGCAGGGCCGAATTAAAACTAGCGTCGGCGGACCCCCGACCCCGGCCGCACGAATCGGGACGTGAGGTGGGGCTTGCGTAGATTTATTATCCAGTGGTGGGTTCTTTCTTCATACCATGGCCGGGTACGAGTCCGCGACACTGGACATCGACGGGTACGTACCGTTCTCTGAGGAACGGTGCAGGCAGTACATCGAGGACGGGCACTGGCGGAACCTGACCTTCCACGACGTGCTGGACAGGGCGGCGGACGACCAGCCGGATCGGACGGCTGTCATCGGACCACATCGGGAGCTCAGCTACGGGGACCTGCAGACGCGGTCACGACAGCTTGCGGCCGCGCTCGTCGAGAATCTGGGCCTCGAGGTGGGCGACATGGCCGTCTTCCAGTTCCCGAACTGCACCGAGTTCGTCGAGGCGTTCTTCGCCTGCTCGCGCGCCGGCGTCGTGCCGGTGATGCTCCTGCCGCGGCACCGCGCCGCCGAGGCGACCCACGTGACGAACCTCACCGACGCGAAGGCCTTCTTCACCGCGGGTGACCGCTACGAGATGGGGTTCGACCACGTCGGCCTCGTCGACGACATCGCGGCGGACTGCGACTCGCTGGAGCACCGAGTCGCCGTGTGCGACGAGACGGTGCCCGACGGCTGGCACTCCTTCGACGACCTGTTCGAGCCGGACGGTACTGACGCCGCTGACGACATCGAGGTCAACCCGTTCGACCCGGGTCTGATGCTCCTCTCGGGTGGCACGACCGGGATGCCGAAGGGCATCCCCCGGACCCACAACGACTACGTGTTCCAGTGGGAGTACATGGCGTCGGTCTCGGAGGTCGAGGACGACTGGGTCTCGTTCCCGAGCGTCCCCATCGGCCACAACGCGTCGCTGAACTGCATCGTGGGAGCGACGTTCTGGGCGGGTGGCACGCTCGCCGTCGAGCCCAACCTGAAACCGGAGTCGCTGATGGCACTCATCGAGCGCGTCGGGGGGAACTACACCCTCCCGATTCCGACGCAGCTCATCGACATCCTCGAGCACCCGAAGCTCGACGAGTACGACCTCTCCTCGCTGGAAGTCGTGATGAGCGGCGGCCAGAAGGTGCGGCCGAAGGCGGTCTACGACTTCGTCGACAACTGGGACGTGGGGTTCGAGAACATCTTCGGGATGGCCGAAGGCCCACTCATCTGCACCCGACCGGACGACGACGTGGACGTACAGGCACACACCGTCGGGCGGCCTATCGCCCCCGACGCCGACGAGGTGAAGATCGTCGACGAACGACGCGAGGAGGAGGTCCAGCAGGGCGAGGCCGGTGAGCTGGCCGTTCGTGGGCCGGGGTTCTTCACCGGCTACTTCCGGAACGAGGAGGAGAACAGCGAGAACTTCGACGAGGACGGCTGGTTCTACACCGAGGACGTGCTCCGGCTGAACGACGACGGCAACTTCGAGGTGTTCGGCCGGATGAAGGACACCATCATCCGGGGCGGCGAGAACATCTACGCGCCGGGTATCGAGGACGAGATCATCGAGCACCCGTCGGTGATGAACGTCGCCGTCATCGGGATGCCGGACGAACGACTCGGCGAACGCCCGTGTGCGTTCATCGAACTCGAACCCGACGCTGAAGCCGTCACGGTCGACTCGCTCTCGACCTTCCTCGACGAGCGGGGCATCGCGGTGTTCAAACACCCCGAACGGGTCGAGATCGTCGACGAGATTCCCCGAACCGAGGTCGGCAAGATCGCGAAGGTGTCCCTGGAGGAGCGCATCACCCAGCAGCTGAAATCGGAGGGCGTCCTCCCCGAGGAGTACTGAGACCGCCACATCGGCCCGTAACGGTCGTCAGACACCCTTTCTGGAATAATCTGCCGTTAGTGAAATCGGGAGCGTGGCCCGGATGCCGGGGACACCCGACCGAGAGCCAGCCCAGCTTAACACACCCTAAGGGCGTGTAATTCGGCGGTCGTTACGGCGTGTCGTCGGAGTACACGTCGAGGTCCGAGAGCGGGCGCGCGACACAGGTCAGGCAGTAGCCTTCCGCCTTCTCGTCCTCCGTGAGCATCATCGCGTCCTCCTGCCGGACCTCGCCCTCCGCACGGGCCACGCACATCCCACAGTGGCCCATCCGACACTGGTACTGGAGGTTCAGCCCGTGTTTCTCGGCCATGTCGAGGATGCTGTCGGGGCTGTCCTCGTCCATCTCGAACGAGACATCCTCGTTGACGAAATGGACGGTGTGCTCTGGCATGCTCAGAGCTCTCCTTCGTAGGTGTGCTCGATCTGTTCCAGTCCGTACTCCTCGTAGATCTCGCCGAGGTAGTGGTTCTCCGCGAGGACGTTCATCCGGTAGAAGGAGAGGTTCTGCTCGTGTTTGAACCACTCCTCCGCCTTGTCGAGGAGGGCGGCCTCGATGCCCTGACGCTGGTAGCCGCTGCGCACGTGGTGACCGAAGATCATCCCGTGCTGGTCGAGCTGGAAGATCGGGTGGGCACCCATCACTCTGACCTCGATGACACCCAGAAGACCCTCGACCTCGGTCGAGTCGGCGACGAAGACGGACGCCTTCGAGCTACCGACCATCCGGTTGAGGAAGTAATCACGCCACTGGTCACCGGCGTCGGCCTTGTGTTCGTAGCGGGCGTCGAACTGCGAGAGATGGTCGGAGTACTCGTACCACAGGGAGAGTATCTCGTCGGCGTCGTCCTCTTCGGCGTACCGTATCTCGTAGTTCATACTGGTGATTCGGAAGGGGATACCAAATGGTTTGCGGGAATCGGATTCTCGGCGTTCATCCTGCGTCCCTCGGTTCAGACCGCGATACCGAGCGAACGGAGCTGCATCTTGCCCTCGTCGGTCATCTTGTCCTTCGTCCAGACCGGGTCCCAGACGATCTCCACGTCGACGCGCTCGATCTCGTCGAACTCGCGGAGCCGCTCAGAGACCTCCTCGGTCATCAGCTGGGCGGCGGGACAGCCCATCGCGGTCAGCGTCATGTCCACGGACGCGTGGCCGTCCTCGACCGTCACGTCGTACACCAATCCGAGGTCGACGATGCTGATGGGGAGTTCGGGGTCGGTCACGTCACGGAGCGCCTCGTGGCACTGCTCGTCCAGCGCGGCTGCTTCACCTGGCTGCATGCTACCTCGTAACGTCGTGAGTATATTATACCTTCTGGTGAGCCAGACCGGGTTCTACCGGGTGAGAGCGCCGCTGCGGTACGTTTTTACCGAGGGGCGGCGATTGACAGTGCGTATGCGCACCGAAGTCAACGGTATCGAACTCGCGTACGAGGTCGAGGGTCGTGGTCGGCCGGTCGTCCTCGTCCACGGACTCGGAAGCACACTCAACACGTGGGAGGGGGTGGCGGACTCCCTCTCCGTGGCCTACGAGGTCTACCGGTTCGACCTCCGTGGCAGTGGTCGGAGCGACGTTCCGGACGGACCGTACGAGCTCGACGACTGGGTGGGCGACCTCCGCGCGTTCCTCGACGACCAGGAGCTCGACGCGGTCCACCTGGTCGGGCACTCGCTCGGCAGCATCGTCTCGATGCAGTTCGCCGCCGAGAGCCCCGAGCGGGTCCGTACACTCTCGCTCGCGGCCGCCGGTCCGGGGATGCCCGACGAGAAGGTTGCCGAGCTGTCGTCCGTCGCCGACGCCATCGAGTCCGAGGGGATGGACGCCCACGCCGACGAGGAGACCGCCGAGTCGCTGTCGGCACACACGAAGGAGACGAAGCCGGAACTCGTCGGGCTCTACCGCGAACTCGTCCTCTCGAACGACCCGGCTGGCTACGCGGCGTCGATGCGTGGCCTGATGGACGCGTCCGTGATGCCGGTGCTCGGCGACATCGAGGCCCCGACGCTGTTGCTGGCGGCGGAGAACGACACCGTGACGCCGCCGGTCGCCTCGCTCATCATCGCCGGAAAGGTTCCGGATGCGACCGTCACGGTGCTCCCGGACGCCGGCCACATGGCACACCTGGAAGCGCCGAAGGCGGTGGCGACGGAGCTGCACGAGTTCATCGCGAACAACTAGTCGGACCGACTCCCGTCGGCGTCACTCCACTCGTAGGGTTCGAGGGCGACCCGGAACTCCGCGGGGATCTCCTCGGTGCCGTCTTCGCCGGTCGAGAGACAGACCCTGGTCACGTCGATGCGGAACGCCTCGTGGTCCTGGGTCAGGTTCTCCGCGTGCGCCCTGACGTCGAACGACTTCGTGCCGAAGGACTCGACGCCGACGTGGACGGCCACCTCGTCGCCCAGCTCGATGGGCCCCCTGAAGTCACCCTCCGCGTGGGCCATCGGGAACAGCACGCCCAGTTCATCGGCGAGCTTCGGGATGGGGTAGCCGACGTGCTCGAACCACTCCTCCTCGGCGACGTGGGCGTAGTTGAACAGGCGACCGTAGAACACCCGGCCGGCGTAGTCGATGTCGTCGAACCGTGCGGTTATCGTGTGCTCGAACATCGTCCGTACCTCCACAGGCGACGGGATGAATCTTGCCCCGGCCACCCGGACCTCGGGCTCCGTGACGGAGCTGGTGGTCAAGACCGGTTCCAGGGCCGATTTTTCTCCACGCTGGACTGGGTATGTTCGAAGCTAGCATTTAATACGGTGTAACGACGAGTATGACTCGATATGGGCGTCGTAGAACGTCAGTTAGAGGAGTTGAAAGCGGAGTGTAAAGCCGATGACGAGGAGCTCATCGGCAAGGTCTCTCGCGGCGAGATGATCGAGACGATAGAGGAGATGAGTCCGGGCTATCTCCACACGCTCGTCGAGTTCATGCTCACCCAGCACGACACCGAGATCATGAGCGCCTGCTCGTACCACCCAGCGGCGACACAGATGGCACCGACGATGGACGCCAAAGTGTCGGGCAGCGCCGTCGTGCAGGACGAGATTGGCCACGCGAACCTGGGCTACCGCGTGCTCTCCGACCTCGGCTTCGACAAGGAGGCGCTGATGTACGAGCGCGACCCGAAGGAGTGGCGGAACATGCGAGTGTTCGACGAGCCGTTCGAGAACTTCGCCGAGTTCGCCTGCGGCGTCGGCTTCTACGACCGCGCGGGCACCATCCAGATCGGCGACATCGAGGAGAACTGCTCGTTCGGCCCGTGGAAACGCTACGAGCGGAAGGTCGTCGCCGAGGAGGGGTTCCACAAGCGCCTCGGTGACATGTGGTTCAAGCGCCTCGGCAGCGGCACGGACCGCCAGCAGGAGACGCTGCAGGCTGCGGTCGACAAGATGTTCCCGAAGGCCATCGCGTTCCTCGGACACCCCGAGAAGGAGGGCAAGGCCATCAAACGCATCCGCGAGTACAGCCTCCGGAAGGGCTCGAACCGGGAGCACCGCCAGGAGTGGCTGCGACAGGTCGTCGAGACGTTCGACCCGCTCGAGGTCGACGTCCCCGCCCACTACGACGAGGACGCCGACGAGTACGTCGTCGACCTCGACATGGACTGGAAGGGCGTCTACGACGAGTGGAAGCAGTCCCCCGGCCCCGTCGACCACATCCAGACCGTCAGAGGCGTTGCATAATGAAGAAGGAGACCTACGAGGTCCTCGGCCGCGTGTCCTCGGGCGAACCCATCCGCTCCGTCGGCAGCGTCGAGGCCCCCAACGACTCGTTCGCGACCCGCTACGCCGAGATGTTCTACGACGAGGAGGACTGGGATCTCCTGTTCGTCGTCGCCCGCGAGAACATGCTCAAGGCGAAAGGACGGACCGGCCACGAGTACTCCGACACGGGCACCGTCGAGGAGGCGACGGTCGCCGCCGTCGCAGGTGAGAGCCGATGAGCGCGGAGCTCACATCGGAGGGGCGCAGGGCCGCCTACGACCTCGCTCTCGTGCTCGCGGACACCAAGTTCATCACCGCCCACCGGTACTCGGAGTGGGGGATGCTCGGAGCCCCGGACATCGAGGAGGACATCGCGCTCTCCTCGGTCATCCAGGACGAGCTCGGCCACGCACGCAGCGCGTACCGAGCCGTGACGAAGATCGGTGCCGACGTCGAGGGTGGGGCCGACGACGTGGACGACCTGCTCTACGAGCGCGACGCCGATGAGTGGCGGTCGGCAACGGTGCTCGACGAAAAGCTGGCGAACTGGGCCGACATCGTCGGCTCGCTCGCGTTCCTCGACTTCGCGACGGTGCTCGTCTTCGAGAACGTCCGCGACGGCTCGTTCGACGCGCTCCAGGGCATGGCCGGGAAGGTGCTGCAGGAGGAGTCCCAGCACGTCCAGCACGGCCAGGCGTGGCTCGGCGTGTACGCGGACCCGGACCAGGACGAGTTCGAGCAGCGCGACATGCAGGCGGCCATCGACCGCTTCGTCCCCGGCGTCGCGAGCTGGCTCGGGACCGGGGGCTCGGAGCTCGTCGAGGCGGGCGTGTTCACGCGCACCAACGACGAGATGCGCGAGGAGTTCCTCTCGGAGGTCCAGACCCTCGTCGAGGCCAACGGCTACGAGATGCCAGACGTGCCCGACGACTGGGACGACTGGGACGCATCGACCCGCCGAAACGCACCCCCGGACCCGGACTCGTTCACGGAGACCGTGGACGAGGCAACCGGGCGGGAACACCGGTACCTCGCGGGCTGATGAGCGACGAGACCAGGGCCGGCTCACGGCTCACGAACCAGCAGGAAGACGGCGTCGAGTGCCCGTACTGCGGCAGCGAGGAGACCATCCTCGAGAGTCCGTTCGGCAGCACGGTGTTGAAGTCCCAGTACCACTGCGAGGACTGCAACAACGTGTTCGAGCACATCAAGTTCGAGGAGTAGGTCAGCGGGACGAGCGCCGGAGCCACAGGGCACAGCAGAGGCCGATCAGCCCGCTGAGTGCGGCGATGCCGAACGCGACCCGGTAGCCGACCAGCGTGTAGATGCGACTCCCCGCAACCGTCTCACCCGTCCAGAACGCGTCGAGTGCGACACCCATCACCCCGGGGATGACAGCCGCCCCGAAGAAGCCCATCCCGTTTATCGCGCCCGTCGCCGTCCCGCTCGTCGCCCCCGAGTGACGCTCCTTGATAATCGTGAACGAGAGCAGGAAGCCGCCGTGGAGGAACATGACACCGAAGAACGCGACCGCGACGTAGACGAGCGGCGGCGTCCCGAGGAGTGAGATCCCCGCGAAAAGCCCGGTGTACACGGTGGCGGTCACGACCGTGATGGAGGTGCGCCGGCCGAGTCGGTCGGATATCCAGCCAACCCCGGTCGAGCCGAACAGCAGTCCGAGGTTACCCGCGAGCGGGAACAGCGACGCAGTCGCCACCGAAAGGTCGTACGCGTGGACCATGTACGGCACGCCCCAGAGCCCCATGACCGTGTAGTTCGTCCCGACGGCGAAGAACATCATGACGCCGAGCACCCAGGTCGTGCGCTCCGCGAACACCGTCTTTGCGTTCCCGACCACCTGACGGACCGTGAGGTCAGGGGCGGCGACCGATGAGGAGACCGGCTCGTAGCCGGCATCGTCAGGGCTGTCTCGAACGAAGACGAGGACGCCAAGCGTCGTCACGAGCCCGACAGCTCCAAGGAACAGGTAGGTGTCCCGCCAGCCGTAGGCCCCGACAGCGAGGGCGAGTGGCGTGGTCGCGACCAGTCCGCCGAGTGCGGATGCCGACAGTGTGACCCCGGTCATCGTCGCAAACTCGTTCGCCCGGAACCAGTTCGCGCAGTACCGGAGGATACCGATGTAGACGACGCTCCCCCCGAAGCCGACGAGGGCCCGACTCAGCAGACCGAGGAGGTAGGAGTCGCTGCTGGCGAAGGCGACCGCACCGACGGCCATCACGACCGAGCCCAGCACGGTGACCCGCCGGGTGCCCCGCTGGTCGACGAGGACCCCAGCCACGAGCTGCATCGGGGCGTAGATGTAGAAGAAGGAGGCGTGGAGCAGCCCGAGTTCGGCCCCCGTCGTGTCGAACGCACTCGCCAGTGAGCCCGTCAGGACGCCCGTCGAGACACGGTGGAAGTTCACGAGGATGAACACCGACGACAGGACCGCCCAACCGAGCAGTCGTCGTCGCTTGAACTCCCGCGACAGCCCCATGTTCGGAACTCAGGAGACATGGAGATAAAGATGCTGGCGCAGCGAGTCAGGACGAACGACGGTGCTGGCCCGCCAGGGGCGACGGGTACACCAGTATCAGATGTTAGTATATTGGGCAGAGTTATAAGGTAGCATGTAACAATTTGCGGGCCGTCGTTCAGCTGGTTGCACGAGGTTCCGCCCGGAAGATCTCGGAGGCGGAGCTGCGATGGGGAGACACCCTGTCGATTCCAGTGGTCGATGAGTGGATATCGAACTCGAACGGACCACTCAGGCCCAGAATCCCGGATAGTTCGGGCGAAACCCCGGTAGAGGAACCTTCTTCCGACCCAGTGGACGCTGGTCGACAGGCCGGTCCGGGCGGTCCCGGAACCGAACACGTTCGCCGCAGGAACGAACCTATCTCTATCGATACATAACAATTTGATAAATATACAATTCTACGGGTAGTTCGTTCATGGCTCGGGCGACAGTGCGAGACACGGGACCCCGGATGCCCTCGCACTCTCGAATCTTCACGACGCCGACGGCCGTGCAGGTCGAGGCGCACCCACCCCACGACGGCGTGACTGACGATCGAATTTCGACGTGCAGATACGGGGGCAGCGACGCTGTTGGCCCATGGGACTGCTCGCCGAGTTCGAGATCGACTGCGAGGTCTTACCGTTCGTCGCGGTCCTCGAAACCGTTCCGGATGCGACCATCGAGGTTGAGATGCAGTTGAACCACGGCGACACGCCGCTGTTCTTCGCATACGTGACCGCTGACGAACAGGATGCGGTGGAGCGAGCGTTCGACGCTGTCTCGTTCGTCGGCGAGTACACCCTCATCGGTGAGGCGGGAGGGACGCGCCGGTACCAGGTCGTCCCACGCGTCAGCATGGAAGCACACATGGGTGGCGTCGTGGACGACCTCGGCGGGTTGCGCGCACTCGCCGGAGCCGAGGCAATCATCGACCACATCGAGGTGACCCGGACGGGCTGGGTTCAGGCGGGCTGGTTCGCTGATCACGACGCACTCGACGAGTTCCGCACCTTCTGGCAGGCGAACGGCGGGTTCACGCTCCGGCGGCTCACGCGGTCTGGCGAGCCCGAACCACCGGGTGACGGGCTGACGGACCCGCAGCGAGAGGCACTCCGGACGGCGTACGAGCTCGGATACTTCGAGGTGCCGCGCCGCGCGTCACTGGAGCGGGTCGCAGACGAGCTCGACATCGGTGCGTCGGCCGCCTCGGAGCGCATCCGTCGCGCCCAGACCCACCTCGTCGAGACCACAGTCGCGTCGACGTGGCCACCACTCCCGGAGTGAGGAGATCCCCGGGTACTTGAAACACCGGACAGTTGCGAGTCACACTGAGGGCGGAGCCCGCCGACCATTCGGGTAAAGTATGAAGCGCGTAACGTCAGCAGACGGGACACGCATCGTCTACGACCGACACGGGGAGGGCCCCCCGATGGTGCTCCTCCACGGTGACGCGACGGGGAAGGAGTACTGGAAGCCCGTTACTCCCCTGCTCTCCGGGGAGTACACACTCACGATCTCCGACCGACGCGGTCGAGGGCGGAGCGGCGACACAGAGCCGTACAGCCTCCAGCGAGAGATCGAGGACGCCCGGGCGGTCATCGACTCGGTCGACGGCGAACCGGTCGTATTCGGTCACTCGTTCGGCGGCCTCCAGGCCATCGAGGCGGCCCGAGACCGAGCCGTTCGGGCAGTCGTAGCGTACGAGCCCGCAATCCTCGTCGGCGAGTACCGCGAGCAGGCAGACCTCGCAGCACGGATGCAGGAACGACTCGACGCCGGGGACCCCGAGGGCGCGATGAAGCGCCACGTGAAGGAGGTCATCCACGGCGGCGAGCTCGAAGGTGCGGCGCTCGACGAGTGGCTGGAGGAGTGGCCGGTCTGGCCGGAGTACGTCACGTTCGTCGAGGACTCGGTGCGGATGAACCGGGCACTCGAGAGCTACGAACTCCCGGAACGGATCGACCTCGAAGCGCCCACGCTGCTCCTGACCGGGACCGAGGCACCGTCGCACCTCCGCGACGGGGTCCGGGCGGCACACGAGTCGCTCGTGGACAGTCGGCTGGTCGAGTTCGACGGCCTCAGCCATATGGGACCGAACGAGGCCCCCGAGCAGGTCGTCGAGACGGTCCGGTCGTTCCTCGCAGCCACCGACGCCGAGGCGACGACCGACTGAGCGGGTTCGACGGCTCCGTCTCGGGGGAGGTGCGCACCCGGCGGGTGACGTTCGCGTCGGGGGACGGGTCCGACGGGGACGGCGGCGAGTGACTCTCTCCGGGTGAGAATCGCGGGCCTGCTATATCTCCGCTGGGAGCGTACTAGAGGACGGTGACCAGCGATGACCAGAACGACCACCTACACCGAACCCACTGCGAACCGCTCGCTCACGGAGTACGACGACCGCACCGTCGCGGGCCTGCTGCTGTTCGTACTGGGTGCCGGGTTCATGACCGCACTCATGCTCGCCGCGGCCCTCGTCCCGGGCTACGACTTCCGTGGCGGAGTCATCAGCGACCTCGGCGTGTTCAGCGAGTCCGCACTGCTGTTCAACGGCGGCCTCCTCGTGGTCGGCGTGTTGAACCTCGCTGGCGGCTATCTGCTGTACCGTCGCCACGGCAAGACCTGGCTGCTCGCCATCTACGCCCTCGCGAGCGTCGGCGCCGTCGGCACGGGGCTGTTCCCGCTCAACACCGGTGACGCGCACTCGCTGTTCGCGCTCCTGGCCTTCCTGTTCTTCAACCTGGAGGCGATCGGGACCGCGACCCTGCTCCGCGGCGCGATGCGCGCGCTCTCCGTCCTCGCGGGCGTCCTGGGCATCGTCTTCCTCGTCCTCATGGCGGTCGGGGACGGTGGAAACACCGCCGCCTTCGGCCCCATCGGCCACGGTGGCACCGAGCGCATGATCGTCTACCCAGTGATGCTCTGGCTGGTCGCCTTCGGCGGCTCCCTGCTCGGGGGCGGCGCAGTCGGGGAGTAACCGCGGCTTACTGCGCGGAAAGACGTTCGTTCTCCGACCGAAATCTGGGAACCGGATGGCTCCGTAGCAAGTCGTCAGATGACGGACCCCGTCGGCCTGGATGGACGCGACGAACCGGCACGGTACGGCGAGGACCACTCGGAGCTACTACACCGTCGAGTTCACCAGCGAGGACTGCACGTACGTCGGCTTCGCGGTCGACAAGACCGTGAACTCGGAGTACGCCGACCGGGACGTGGTCGCGGCCTATCGCGTCCCCGAAGGCACGGTGGAACTGGAGGACCTGATGGGTGCCTATCGGCGACGCCACCCGTCTCGGTAGCCGGTCAGGCCCCGGTTCTCGTGCCCAACTCCACGTCGAGCGGGTCCTCTATCTCCCCCATCACCGCCTCCAGCGCGTCGGTGGCGGTGATGAGCCCGACCGTCGTGCCGTCCTCGACCACGAGCGCCAGCTCCTGGTGCTCGCGCTGGAAGGTGTCTACCGCGTCGCTGATCTTCGTCCCCGCGTCGATGACCAGCGGCTCGGCGGCCACGTCCTCCCAGCTCGCAGTCCCCGCCCGGAGGTCGTCGATGTGGTCGACGACCGCGGGGACGTAGACGATGCCGAGGAACTCGTCGGGGCCGTCACCGACGAGCGGGAACCGGGTGTGGGGGCTCGACCCGATCCGGCCGAGGTTCTCCTCGACGGTGGCGGTCCGCGAGAGGAACACGACCTCGTCCACGTCGGTCATCACCTCCCGGACCGACCGGCCACCGACGGTGAAGGCGTTGAGTATCTCCTGCTTGCGCTCGTCGCTGAGCCCGCCACGGTCCAGCAGCGAGCCGAGACGGTTCCGCAGTTCCGCGCGCGACTCCACCCGGTCGGACTCGGTCTCCAGCCACGCGCCGGTCATCTCGACGCCGAACAGACCGAGCGTCCACTTCGCGACACCGTCACCGACGTAGATGGCGGGCGAGACGAGCGTGGCGAACCAGTACAGTGGTCTCGCCCCGTACCGCGCCACGAACTTCGTCCGCTCGACGCCGAGGTAGGTCGGTGTCTGCTCGCCGTGGGTCAGGTGGAGCAGGTTGATGATGAGGAACGCGAGTGCGCCACCCGCACCGACCGAAGCCAGCGCGGTGTTCTCGAGGAACGGCTCGAAGAGGGCCGCGAGTGCGGGCTCGGCGACGATGCCGACCGCGATGCTCGACGCCGTGATACCGACCTGACAGCTCGTCAGGTAGATCTCCAGGTCGTTCGTCATCTCCCACGCACGGCGGAGTCCGGGGGTGTCGAACTCCGATTCGGGGTACTGTCGGACCCTCGTGAGCGCGAACTCGATAGCGACGAAGAAGCCGTTCGCGAGGATGAGCAGCAGGCCGGCGACGAGACGGCCCACCAGCTCGAACTCGTTCATGGTCGACGCTTCTCGTGCGGCCATCAAGGTTCTGCTGACAGTTCCCAGGTTCTGGGGTCGACGCGGGAACGGGTGGCGGGCTCCCAGCAGTCGGGAATCGACCGAAGTGGCTTATTTCCACGACACCTACATCCACACGATGTACGACAGAATCCTTCTTCCGACGGACGGTGACACCAGCACGACGGACGCCACCCGTCACGCCATCGACCTCGCTGCGGCCACCGGCGCGACGCTCTCGGTGCTGTACGTCGTCGACGAGGACATCTACGGTGCCTATCCGGGTGACGAGTACGTCCACGACCACGAGGGAGCCGAGGCCGGACTCGAGGAGGCCGGGCAGGCCGAACTCGACGCTGTTCGAGAGCGGGCCGAGGACGTCGGCGTGGCAGTCGAGACGGCGATGCGCTACGGCCACCCGCACGAGGAGATCCTGGACTTCGTCGCCGAGAGCGGAACCGACCTCGTGGTGATGGGGACGAAATCCCGTTCCGGCGAGTACCGACAGCTGCTCGGCAGCGTCACCGACCGCGTCGTCCGTCTCTCCGACGTGCCGGTGACCGTCGTCAAGACCGAGGCCGAGTAAACCCCGTCGAGAGGTCGGGTGACCCCTGTCGACGGTTCGGGTGGCGCAGCAGTCGGAGACCGGTCGTCCTGCGAACTGATTTTCTAGAGGCCTCGGGACCGATGACAAAACGATTATTACGAACCATCTCGAATCGAGATGCACCCCTTGGGGACGTTCGTATCCGTCGCTCGCTCCGGCAGCGACCCGGGCACAGTCCGCTGCCGAACGTGTGCGGAACTCTGGGCGGTGTTGCCGCCCCACGAACGCTCGCATGACACGGGGAGCATGGGGAAATAGGTGTCAGCTAATGCAAGACGATAGCCAAACGAACACGGGCAATACCGAACGCCAGCAGTACGATTTCGAGGGGACCAATCCTGCAGTGGCAGTCATCCAGACACTGGCCGACGCGACGGGCGAGGAGCCGACCGAACTGGAGTCGCTGTTCGACCACATCGATCCGGACGCCCTGAACACACTTCTGCTATCGAGCAACGGCTCGGGGCCAGTCACGACGGTCTCGTTCACCGTCGCGGACCGACGCGTGAAGGTCGGATGCGACGGCTTCGTCGTCGTCACGGAGACGGATTGAGAACGGTGTCCAGGTACCAGTGCGGGCTGCGTCCGGGAGCGGCCGCGCTACCGGGACGGAAGCGCCAGTACGGACCCGGCTAGCGGCCCGTCCGTCGGGCAGCCGCGACCAGTGCCACCGCGAGCACTGCGACCAGACCGAGGAGTACACCGAAGCCCGGCGAGCCGCCGTTTCCGTCAGTCGGGGTGGCGGTCGGTGCCGCGGTGGTCGAGGCGGGTCCGTCCGTCCCGGGCCCCGAGGTCTGCGTCGACGTTGGCGTCGGAGTGGCCGTCGCCGTGGGCGTCGGAGTCTCCGTGTTCGGGGAGGAGCCGGCGACCATGCTCTCGTTCACGACCACGAGATCGCTGACGGTCGTGGTCGAACCATCCTCGGCGAACGCGGTGACCGTGACACTCCGGAGGCCGGTCTGTTCGAACTCGTGGACGACGGTATCGGACATGGTCCGCTGGTCCGTCTGCCCGTCGCCGTTCCAGTCCCACTCGTACGCGGTGACGGAGCCGTTCGCGTGGCTCGCGTCGACCTGGAACTCCATCGCACCGCCGTTCTGGACGACCGTCCGGTCCATGGTGGCCATGGGTGAGACACCGTCCGGACAGCCACCGGCGCGCACGCGGACGTCGTTGTTCATACTGAGCTGCTGGACGCCGCCGTCGGCGGAGCGCAGGTACCAGGTCTCGGTCCGGTTCTCGCCGCGCGCCCAGCTCCAGCTCTCCCACTTGTCGGCAGCCTCGTTGAAACCGGGGTCGATGGTCAACCAGGAGCCGTTCGTGGCAGCTATCCCCCGGAAGGCTGCGCCGTCGTTGCGCTCGCCCGACCACTTCCAGTCGATGCTGGCCTCGGTGCCGTTCGCGAAGTAGTCGAAGTTGTCCTCGCTGCCCGGGTACCCGTCGTCCTCGACCGCCCACTCACCGCTCTGGGGCAGCCCGTAGATGTCGAACGTGATGGTACCGCCGTGGGCACCACCGATCCTGTCGTGGACCATGACCATGCTCGTTCCCTGGCTCCCCTCGTAGAACGCCAGAAGGGAGTCCTGGTTGTCCTGCATCGACCGGGTGCCGTAGGAGCCCCACTCGTCGCCGGGTGGGGTCGTGTTCGGGGTGCGGTAGTCGTAGAACTCGGACACTGTGGAACTGCCGTCACCGTAGGTCGAGACCTCCCAGCACTGGTCGCCCTGCGCGACCGCGACGGTCTCGCCGGGGGGTGCCGTGGCGACGGCGGCGACTGATACGCTCGTCATGACCATCGCACAGGTGAGCGCGACGGTCACGACGAATCGGCGTTTCGTTGGATCGTTCGGGGACATTCGCCTCGCACTTTCCCGAACGAAGGGTTTGTAATCGTGCGGTTACCTCGCTCCTCGCTGAACCTGGTCGAACCGCGACCGTCCCACTCGGAGGATAGGAGTCGACTAACCCGTTGTCGGTGGGGTCTCGCGAGGGAAGTCGGATGGATGCCACATCATGGCAGAAATTCAGTAATATTCTCGTGCGGGGGAGCAGCACCCTCCTCCTGCGGTTCGGTCGCCCAACAGTGCTTTATTTATGCGGTGTGTTTACTTATCATATGCGAGGACCGGAGAATCCAGCGGATGAGCATCGAGGGGATGACGGTCCCGGAGTGATACGAACGACGTTCGACTGGTCAGAGACACCGCCAGCGATAGCGGTGGTCGAGACCATCGCGGTCGCCACCGACACCGAGATCCTCGGTGTCGAACCCCTGCTCGACCATCTGGACCCGGACGCGCTGAACACGCTCATCGCCGACGAGCAGCGGGCCGACGCCGGGACGGTCGTGGTCTTCGCGATAGCCGGTCACGAGGTGGCCGTCCACGCCGACGGACGACTCGTACTCGTGCCGCTGGACGCCGACCGCTGACCGGTTGGACCGGCTTACTTCCGCATACGTATACGGCATCCGACAGTGGTACGGCTGTTCTCCTGGGAGCCCTGGAGTCCGAGCCGAGGGATATCCAACCGTCCCTGTATCCTCCGTATACCCCATTAGGAGCCTCCTATACGACCGTCCAGCGCTCGAAACGGACTCGCGCCTTTATGGTCGTCAGCGGGAATCCAGATGCTGATGGTTCCGAGCCAGCAGCCCAAGTCAGAGGAACGCACGAAACGACTAGCACTGCCCGACCAGTTGTCGACGGCACACTCGAAGCTGGTGTACCTCACGCTCGCGCAGGAGGGCGAACACACCGTTCGCCAGCTGTCGAACCGGCTGCAACTCGGGGCGAGCGAGATATATCCGGTGCTGCGCGTGCTGCGCGAGGGGGATCTCGTCACCCGGCAGGGGAAGCACTACGCGCTGAAGGGGGCCTGACGATGCCGGTCTGTAACAACTGCGAACGGTACGTCTCCCACGACTTCGTCCGCGTCTTCGGACGGGAGGGCGAGGTCGAGCACTGCATCGACTGCGCGAGGAACGCCGACCTCCACGCCGGGGCGGCCGCGCGCTGAGTACAGCCCACCTGACCGCCGCCGCCGACCGAACCCCGGTAGGTGGTCAATAGCAATGAGACGACAGCGTCACCCCGGAGTGCATGCAGACCGTCATCCTTGCCGCCGGTGACGGGACCCGTCTCAACCCGTTGACCGACGCGACGCCGAAGCCCCTGTTGCCGGTGGGGCCCGGCTCGCTCCTCGCCGAGACCGCACGGACTGCGGTCGAGGCGGGTGCTTCGGCCCTCTACATCGCCGTGCCACCCGACTACAGACGGTTCCACGACGAGCTGGGTGACACCATCGACGGGGTGCCCGTGACGTTCGCGGTGCAGCCCAGACCAGTCGGCACGGCCGACGCCGTCCAGCGAGCCACCAAGTACTTCGACGGACCGTTCGCGGTGCTTCCGGGTGATGCCCTGCTCGACCGGGCCTCCATCCGGACGCTGTTCGAGCGTGCCCCGGCGGTCGGTGTCGACCCGGAGAGCGAGCCCGTGACCACAGCTGTCGGCGACGGCGGGCAGCCGGACGCGATGCATCGGAGTCGGGAGTGGAACCTTCCAGGACGGCCCACCGGTGCCTGTGCGCTGCCTGCGCCAGCACACGACCGCCTCGAGGTCGGAATCTGCGAGACCGGCGAGCGGGAGTTCGCAGACGTGCTGTCGCGGCTGGTCGGCGAGGTCGACATGGAGCCGGTCGAACACCGCTACGTCGTCGATGTCGACCGACCCTGGGACCTCCTCTCGGCGGCCGAGGTCGGCCTCGAGACCTGGGCTGCAGAGACCCGGGAACCGCCACACGCGGGCACCGTCAGCGAGCGAGCGCGACTGACGGGGGCGGTCCGTGTCGCCACTGGTGCCCGGGTCGGCGACGGCGTCGTCGTCGACGGGCCCGTCATCATCGACGCGGGGACGACCGTCGCACCGAACGCCATTATCCGGGGGCCGAGCTACATCGGACCGGACGTCGAGATCGGACACGCCGCCGAGGTGACCCGAAGCGTCCTCCAGCGCGGTTCGAGCGTCGGCCACGCCGCCTTCGTCGCGGACAGCATCGTCGGTGCGAACGCGAGTCTGGCGCCCGGCACGACCGTCGCGAACCGTCGCCACGACGGCGAGACCGTCGTCGCACGTGCCGGCCAGGAGCGCGTACCCACCGGACGTGCAGCGTTCGGTGCCGTCGTCGGGCCGCGCGTCAGCACCGGCATCGACACGAGCATCGACGCGGGCGTCACGCTGTCGACCGGGAGCCACACGGAGCCCGACGAGTGCGTCCTGACCGACCGGTAAGCGGCCGCATGGTCGGCAGTCGCCCCCGAATGGTACACATAACAAAACGCTCGACACTGCGTCGTACCACACTATGCGCAGGACCACCAACTCGTTGCAGGAACTGGAACAGTTCGTCGACCGGATGTGGGAGCGCCTCGAGTCACAGGGCGCGTACCGGATGGAGTCCCTCCCGGTCGATATCGCAGAGACGGATGACGCCTTCGTCGTCACCGCCGACGTTCCAGGCTGCGAACGGGACGACCTCGAGGTGCGACTGCTCGATCCGCAGACGCTCCAGATCACCATGGACCACAGCGAGCACGTCGACGAGCGAGACGACCGGTACATCCGTCAGGAGCGACGGCATCGCACCGCCAGTCGCACACTGGAGCTACCGGGCATGATCGACGAGGACGAGGTGACCGCCGAGTTCAGACACGGGGTACTCACGGTTCGGCTCCCGCGCTCCGCCGCGCACGAAACGGGAACCGACATCGAGATCTCGGAGTGACGATGTACCGACACCTTCTCCTGGCGACCGACGGCAGCGACCGGGCGGACGACGCGGTCGCCCACGGACTGGACCTGGCCGAGCGAGACGACGCGACGGTCCACGTCATCCACGTCGTCGACACGTCACGTGATGGCGAGCCGGCGCTCTCCAGCGCGGAGCTCGTGCTCGACGACCTCGAAGACGAAGGATGGGAACACGTCGACGAGATCGAGCAGCTCGCCACGGACCGTGGACTCGAGGCGGTCACGAAGCTCTGTCACGGCCGACCGCACGAAGAGATACTGCGGTACGCCGACGAGGCCGACGTGGACCTGCTCGTCCTCGGATACAGCGGCGCCACCCACACCCGGACCGACAACATCGGTCACGTCTCCGAACGGGTGGTCAAGGCGTCCAACCGACCGGTACTGCTCGTCTGAGTCGGGTTCATCCGAGCCTAGTAACCGCACGTTCTCCATAACAAAGCCCGAACCTCGCCCAGATGCTCGCGTTACGACCCCGGACCGACCCCGGGAGAGCAGGGCAGACACATGCAGCTAACCGTCAAAGAACTTCGAGACGACACCGCTCGGAAGGGCCGGGCGACTGTCGACCTCGCCGCGATGTCCCGCCTCGGCCTGATGAGCGGCGAGCACGTCGAGGTCCGCGGGCCGGACGGAGTGGTACACCCCAGGGTGTGGCCGGCTCACGTCGAGGACGAGGGGACGAAGGTGATCCACCTCGGGGCGGCACACCGCCACGCAGTCGGGGTGTCCGTCGAGGACACCGTGGAACTCCACCCGACCGACGTCGACGAGGCCGAGGCACTCCTCCTCGGTATCCCCGAGAGCTGCGACCTGACGGAGCCACTCGCACGCGCCATCAAGGACCACCTCGTCGGCTGTGTCGTCGAGACGGGCGATACGGTCGCTACACCGACTAACGGGGAGGTCGCACAGGACCGCATCCCCGTCCGTGTCGCGGGGACCCGGCCCGGGAGCCCCGTCGCTGTCGTCGACTCCACCGGGATGAAGCTCCAGACCTACTGCGACCGGACCGAGTCGGTCGACGACGGGCCGACGTACGCCGATGTCGGTGGACTCGACGAGGCGCTCCACCGAGTCCGAGAGCTCGTCGAGCTCCCCCTCCGAAACCCGTCGCCGTTCGACGAGCTGGGTGTCGACCCGCCGACCGGTGTCCTCCTGCACGGGCCGCCGGGGACCGGGAAGACGCTCATCGCCGAGGCCGTCGCGAACGAGACGGAGGCGAGCTTCGTCTCGCTCTCCGGCCCGGAGATCGTCTCACGGTACTACGGCGAGAGCGAGGAACAGCTCCGTGAAGTGTTCGAGCACGCCGCCGAGAACGCACCAAGCGTGGTGTTCATCGACGAGATCGACGCAATCGCCCCGAAGCGCGGCGAGGCCAGCGGCGACGTCGAGCGCCGGATCGTCGCCCAGCTGCTCACGCTGATGGACGGCATGGAGGCGGCCGACGACGTCGTCGTCCTCGGCGCGACCAACCGACTGAACGCCGTCGACCCGGCGCTCAGGCGTGGCGGCCGCTTCGACCGGGAGGTGGAGGTGTCGGTTCCCTCGGCCGAGGAACGCCGCGACATCCTGGAGATTCACGCTCGCGGGATGCCACTTGCCGACGACGTGGACCTCGAGCGCTACGCGGAGCGGACACACGGCTTCGTCGGCGCGGACATCGCCGCCTTCACCCGTGAAGCCGCGATGCACGCACTGGAGCGTATCGACGGCGGTCCGGGAAGCGCCCTCGGAGCGACCATCCTCGGGACGCTCGAGGTGACCGACGAGGACCTCGACGCCGCACTGGCCGCCGTGGACCCGTCGGCGCTGCGCGAGCTCTCGGTCGAGGTCCCCGACGTCAGCTGGTCCGACGTGGGCGGCCTCGACCGCGTGAAGCGCGACCTTCGGGAGGCCGTGGAGTGGCCGCTGAGACACCCGGACGTGCTCACGCGCGCCGGGATCGACGGCGGACAGGGCCTTCTGCTGTACGGCGCACCCGGCACCGGGAAGACACTGCTGGCCAGGGCGGTTGCGAGCGAGTCCGACTGCAACCTGCTGTCGGTCCGCGGCCCGGAGCTGCTCTCGAAGTGGGTCGGGGAGTCCGAGCAGCGCGTCAGGGAGCTGTTCGAGCGCGCACGGGACAACGCACCCGCCATCGTCCTCTTCGACGAAATCGACGCCATCGCGGCTCAGCGGGGCCGAGCGACGGGTTCCGGCGTCGGCGAGCGGGTCGTCGGGCAGCTACTGACCGAGCTCGACGGCGTCGAACCGCTGTCCGACGTGCTGGTCCTGGCGACCACGAACCGGCCTGACCTCGTCGACGACGCGCTGGTCAGGCCGGGGCGACTCGACCGGGAGGTCCACGTTCCCCTCCCCGACAAGGCGGCTCGGCGGGAGATCTTCGCGGTCCACGCGGCTGACTCGCCGGTCGACCCGGCCGTCGACTTCGACCGCCTCGCGGGGCGGACCGCTGGCTACGTCGGCGCAGACATCGCGGCCATCTGCCGACGAGCCGCGACGTACGCGACCCGGGAGTACCTCCACGAGGGGCGGGAGTCACTCGTGATCGACATCGGGGACTTCGAACGTGCGCTCGATGCTGTCGACCCGAGTGTACGGTCGTCCACAGTTGACCAGTACGAGACCCGGTCCCAGGAGCGACCGACCACACAGGAGGGACCGAGTGGGTTCGAGTGACCGGTCGGGAACCGCGCAGTCTCAGTCGCCCTGCCTCGTCTTCACGACGAGTTCGTGGAGAATTGCCGCCGCCCGTTTGATGTCTGCCGTGAGCTCGTCCGCAGAGCCGGCGAGAGTGACTGACTGATTCTCGGGGTCGTACTCCACCAGCCCGGCGGCTTCGAGTTTCGGCAGGTGCGTGTGGTGGAGTTCGAGCCGCGCGCGCTCGACCTGGGTCTCGTCCACGTCCGACAACAGTTCGGAGAGTTCGTCGACGGTGAGTGGCTCGCTCGCGCCTGCGAGTGTGACGAGCACCTGTCGACGGTGGCGGTCGGCGAGCAGATCGAGCAGCCGGTCATTTCCAGCTCCCTCTCGAAGGTGCGTGTCGTCCATATACCAGGACAACTGTCATGCTGGACTAAGGTTAGGAAGTTCATGTCGTGTGGGTTGCGAGAACCCGACGTGGGGTACACGGTCCGCGACACGGTCCGTCCAGAGAACGCCACCGTCTGGCGTGTAACACGCTCCTACCCGGGTAAGAACGGCCGTACCACCCTGAACCGTTCTCGGGGTTTATATTGAGTTCCGGCATTGGCACCGTTCGCGGACGAACGCCGGTCACGTGACCGGGCGTCCGCGAAGCACCCATGGTTCGAAACTTCGAATCCGGCGACCGAGGAAGCGAGGTACACTCAGCAGACGGTGACATGATCGGCACAGTCACCGCTGTGAAAGGCAACCGTCTCCACGTCAAGCCGGACACCGGTCTGACGGGCAACATCCGTCAGATGCTCGGCTGGGAGGGGGACGAGGAGGAGTACGAGCTCCGACACGACGCAGTCGACAAGATCTCGGGCAACGAGATACACCTCAAGAAGAACATCTAGGGGGGACGACGGCGACGTCCACGTCAAGGGGGACGACAGCGACGAATCTGGCCGGCGGGCGTGCCGGAATCACGATTCGTGGACCCGTTTTTCGACCGCATCCAGGTGGTCCTGACCGAGTATCGCGACGACGGAGCCCTCCGAGCGGAGCGACCGGAGTCGAGCGGCCATCGTCGCCTCCCTGAGCCGGTCCAGCTCGGCCACGTCCGGCGGGAGCTCCACCGCACTCAACAGCGAGCGACTCCGCGAGAGCTGTCTGTACTCGTCCGCCGCCTGTTCGGCCGGTGGGTCGTCCACGGAGACGTCGAACTCCGTGGGCACGTCCGGCACCAGTCTGAGGTGCGTTCGGGCGTCGAGCATGGCCGCGATACGGTACCGGAGTGCGTGCCGGAGGATCGGCGTCGCACCGGCGAGCACGCCCGCCACCCTCTCCCAGGGCGGCCGCTCCGACCGGACGTAGGCGGTGAGCTCGCGCACGAAGTGACGATTGGGTGCGTCGATGCCGACGACGCGGCTCTCCCCCCGTTCGGCAAGCGCGGCGGCCATCTCGCCGCCGTACCGCGGCGGGGAGTCGGCCCGGTCGGCGTGGCGCTCGAACAGTGGAATCCCGAGCTGTGGCAGTTCGAGTGCGAGTACCGATGGTTCGAGGCGGCGCACCGTTTCGGCAGCGCGGTGCAGGCTCGACGGGTGGTCGTGGACGACCCCGACCAGCAGGACCCAGCCATCGCCGTCGCTGGCTGGGATGTACCTGAACCAACGGTCGTGGAACCGCGGGTCGGTCTCTGATGACGGCAACGAGGGAGTCGGGTCGGACGCGAACATCGGTGAAGTGGGGTAGTTCTTTGCTACCCTTCTCTATCACGGATATGGGATGACTACGTATCAATGTGTCGTGGGGGACGGTGGCCAGTTGCAATGTTGGCAGGGTATCAGGTCGATAGCGGAGGTCGGGCGAAAACCACCGCCTACCGTGCCTAACGGTCGCATACTAAAACCGGTCCTCCGTGACCCCGGCGTATGGACATCCGAGACGCACACGGCATCGCGGAGGACGTTCTCGACGAGGTGACCGCGGCGGTCATCGCGGACCGGCAGGTGCTCCGAACCACCCTTACGGGGCTGTTCGCGCGGGGGCACGTGCTTCTGGAGGACGTCCCGGGGACCGGGAAGACGCTCACCGCGCGGAGCTTCGCGAACGCACTGGGGCTCTCGTTCAACCGCATCCAGTTCACCCCTGACCTGCTCCCCTCCGACGTGACGGGGACCTCCATCTTCAACGAGCAGGCGCGTGACTTCGAGTTCAGCGAGGGACCCATCTTCGCAAACGTCGTGCTCGCCGACGAGATCAACCGTGCCTCGCCGAAGACCCAGGCCGCCCTCCTCGAGGCGATGGACGAGAAGCAGGTCACCGTCGACGGGGAGACCCACGAGCTGCCGACGCCGTTCTTCGTCATCGCGACGCAGAACCCCGTCGAGCAGGGACAGGGGACGTTCTCGCTGCCGGAGGCCCAGAAGGACCGCTTCCTCGTCAAGCAGAGCCTCGGCTACCCCGGCAGGGAGGGCGAACTGGAGCTGCTGAACCGGCGGGAGGCGCGGTCGACGCCGCTCCCGGAGGTCGACTGCGTGGTCGACGCCGCCGACGTGCCACAGCTCCGGGAGGTGCCCGAGACCGTCCGCATCGACCCCGACCTCAAGGAGTACATCGTCGACATCGTGCACGCGACGCGGAACGACAGGCGTGTCGAGGTCGGCGTGTCGCCGCGTGGCTGTCAACGGCTCTTCGAGGCGGCCAGGGCGTACGCGGTGCTCGACGGACGGGGGTACGTCGTCCCCGACGACGTGAAGAGCCTCGGGCAGGCGGTACTCGCCCACCGCATCATGCTCACCCCTGACGCGATGGTGGACAACGTGAAGAAGCGCGACGTCGTCGAGGAGGTGTTCGAGGAGGTCGGGGTGCCGACCGTGAACCGTGCGGCGAAGACCAAGCAGTAGCCCCTTCTCAGTCGTGGTTCTCAGTCGTGGAGCGCGGCCGTCAACACGAGTACCGCGAGGACCAGCAGGACGAACGACGGCAGCGACGACTCGGGTGCCCGAACCCCGGCGACCTCCCTGCTGAGCCGGATGGCGATCCAGGCGACGACGACCGTCGCGACACCGTGCATCGCCTCGATGCTCCAGGTTCGCGCCCGACGACCGAGCTGCTTCCCGACGGAGACGGCGTTCTCGCCGAGGTCCCACGCGACGATGCAGAGCGTGCCCGCGACCACCTGCTCCGCACCGGTCGTCTCCTGGAGGACCGAGCTCGCGAGCACGGCGACGAACACCAGTCCGACGCCGACGCGCAGCGACCACCGCGAGCCCTTGCCGCGGACGGGTGCGAGCGCCAGCCCGACGAGGGCGACCCCGAAGAAGCCAGGCGCGACGTCGAGGAACGCCGGCGGCCGACCGAGCGAGGCAAGCGCGTAGCCGATGCCGGCGAGCGCGAGCGCGAGCCCGGTAGCGCCGACGGTGAACCCGGTCAGACGCCACCCGCGCCGCCAGAGCGACGCGCCGGCCGCCACGACGACGAGTCCGCCGACCTCCACGGCGAGGCCGGTCCCGACGACCGCCTCCTGGCCGACCAGCGACACTGTGTAGGCGACGACCAGCACCGCGAGCAGGCTGCTCACCCACGCCGGCCGCTTCGAGACGGTGACGGCGTCGGTCACGACAGCCACCTCGTCTGGGTCGCGGCGACCGAGCGCCCGAGCGGCACCTCGGGGTCCCACTCGACGACCGGGACGTCGCCGGCACGGAGCATCGTGACGCGGTTCGTCCGCTCGATGGCCGCGAGCTGCCGGCCGAGCGTGTCGGTCTGGACCACGTCGGGGCTGACGACGCTCACCGGGTAGCCGTAGGCGTCGAGCCGACGGACGGTCGTGACGATCCAGTCGTCACACAACGGCGAGAGCAGGATGATCTGTGCCCCGTCGGGCAACCGCTCGCGGAGCGTCTGGAACTGTCGGTCCTGGTCGTCGTCGTCCGACGGGGGCACGGGGTGGAACGCCGGATTCGTCGCGAGTGCCTGCTGGGCCCGGACGAGGTGCTCCCGACCGTTGCCGGTCGGGACCCAGCAGAGTTCCCGGCCGAAGGCCGCGACCCCGGCCTGGTTGCGGTCGCCGAGCAGCTGGACGAGCAGCTGTTCGGCGGCGGAGACACAGAGCCCGACGGCGTGGATGTCGTCGGTCGTGGCGTGGTACGCACTCGAGCGGGCGTCGACCAGCACGACGACGTTCACCGAACGCTCGGTCCGGAACTCGATTGTCGCCAGCTCGTTCGTCCGCGCGTAGCGCTTCCAGTCGACCCGGTTCTTCGCGTCGCCGTGTTTGTACTCGCGGGTCCGGTCGAACTCGATGCCCTGACCGACCTGCGCCGAGAGCACGCGCCCGACGTAGTCGAGCGTCTGGGGACGTAGTGGCGAGGAGTCCAGGTCCGTGGTGCAGTCGATCTCGGTCTCGCCCACCACCGTCGTCTCCAGCTCGTGCTCGCCGCTGAGGTCCCTGACGACGGCCGTCGCCGGCTGGAACCGGTGCTTGCCCCGCTTGGCCTCGACGGTGTAGGAGTACGTCGTCTCGGCCCCGGGGCGCAACACCGCACCACGCCGTGGCGAGTCCGCGACGACCGAGAGTGCCGGCGGGACGCCGTCGACGAACCGGAGGTCGAACAGCGGCCGGTCGCCCTCGTTCCGGATCGTCGTCTCCACCTCGACGTACTCGCCGTTCTTCGGCGTGGTCTCGCTGAGCTGCCGCGAGACGGTCAGCTCGGGTTCCCACGCGGGGCTCACCTCCGGGTAGACCGCGTAGACGACGCCGACGGCCGCGAGGACGAGCAGCGACGGCCGATTCGCCGCCAGCCCGACGACGAGCGCGAGCGCGGAGAACACGAGGACGCCGCGCCAGCGGTTCGTGTCCTCGAACCGGCTCACGAACGGCTCACCCCGGACTGCCGCCGGTCCGCGGGGCCGGAGTCGGCCGGCCTCGCGGCGGTCGGACCGACCTCCTCGCTGGCGTCGACGAGCGCGCGGGCGGTCCGGTGGGCTCCGACCTGGACCCACGGCCGGAGCCGGAGCCACGACCGGAGTATCGCGCTCGCCCGCGCTCGCCTGCTCGGTCGGTCCGCAAGGAACAGCGCCGCGTCGCGGTCGTCCGTCCAGTCTCCGGTCGCGACGCGCAGCTCCGCCTCGGTCCGGCTGCAGTTCTCCGACCGCATCAGCCAGTGGACCACGTCGCTGTGCAGGCGCTCGCGGATGCCGGCCCGGTCCGTCCCGCCGACGAGGGGCAGCAGCGCGAGACGGCTCCCCATCGCGTCGTCGAAATCGTCCCCGGGAACCGGCAGTGAGATGGCCCGCTCCGGGTCGGGCGTAGTCACCTCGTCGACGTTGCCGGGGCGTCCCGAGAGGACGAGCAGGAGGGCGAGCGCGAAGCCCGTGGCCGCGAC